>JAAYEH010000084.1 GCA_012728855.1 Rhodopirellula sp.
ATCGGGCCAGCGGCGATATCGGCGGCCGGCAACGAGGCCGGCCCCAGCAGCAGGCTCAGGATAACGGAACAAACAGTGATCTCTGTCAGCTTCCTCATTCGCGAGTGGGTTCGCAGGAGTGCGGCAACGAATCGTCGGAACATGGTTTTCTCTCCGGTGCTTACTGTAATCGAGTCGAATTTCCTCCTCAGAATATCACTCCGGGGCTCCGCGCGCGGGCGGATGCTCCGCGGGAACCTTGTCGGCAAAGGGACCGCTCCGCAGCGCGGTGATCAACGGATCGGTCAGCATCAGCATGGGGTCGGCGTCCGTGTTGTCCAGGGCGTAGAAGGTGACGCCACGGGCGCCCGCTTCCCGGCACATGCGGTACTGGGCAAGGATCAGTTCCACGTCGCGGTGGGTGTAGCCGGCATCGGCGCCGGTTTTCGCGCTGAGGCACAGGCCCGGAACGATTCGCTCCAGGAGCGGGTCGACCGTCTTCCATTCGTCAAGCTGGCCGGCGAGAGTCGGGTTCTTGGGCGTGTAGGCCATGGGGATCACGTAGTCGATGATTCCTTCGTGCAGCCAGCCGGGCCAGTCCTGATAGGATCGCTCGGCCGACTGCACGGGGGTAAACACGGCGGCCGTGACCTGCGCGCCAGGCCTGGCCTGCTTGGCTCGGCGGTAGACGTCGCGCACCAGCGCGGTGACTCCCTCCTTGCGATAGTCGGCCCACTTCGCCAACCTGGCGATTTCGGGCTTCAGGTCGATCTTCGCGCCGTCCGAGGGAACCAGTTCGCTGGTGCCGACAGGCTGCACCAGTTCCATCCGTTCGCTGAGATATGCGGCGGTGCGATTCATTCCCAGCAGGCGTTGAATCGAGGCGTTGCGAATGGCGCGGACCGGCCCGTCGACGACCACCAGCCGGCCGCCCTCGCGGACGAAGCGTTCCAGGCTCTGGGCCGCGTCGTCGGGGATCACATACACGTCGTTGAGAACGACGAGCGAGCCGGGGGGCAGCTTGTCCAGTTCTTGTTCACCGATCGTTTTCGCTTTGCAGCCCAGTTCGTGCAGGGCAGCCTCGGCCTCTCCGACGCTCTTGGTGCCGTAACGCTGGCGGTTGGCCGCGGTATTCATAAGGAACACGCGATCGGCCGATGCATTCCACTGGCGAAGGGCCCGGTTCCATGTCTCGGCTACCGGCGGCAGGACGCGGCGTAGGGCGTGCCAGTTGAACAGCAGGACGTTCCCCTTGTCCAGGTCGTTGACGGCGATCGCCGGCGTGCCGTCGGAGAACTGGGCCAGCACCCGGGCAGTGGTCGGACCGGCCACGGGATTGCCGGCGAGCCTGGCCGTAAAAGGATACACCTTGCGAGTCGACTTCGCGATAGTGCCACACCCATAACGCGAGGCGAACTCCGTCTGACAATGCTTGCAGTAACAAATTGCCGAACCGTCGTAACGGATGTAGTCGAAGTGGATGCCGTCGAGATCGTACCGGGTAAGGGCCTCGATCATCAGATCGCTCTGGAACTTGCGCACCTCGGGCTTGCCGAAATCATACCAGAGCCGCCCGGCGGCGTCCCCGTTTTCCACCAGCCAATCGGGATGCTGATCGAGCACGTGCAGTGGCGTGGGGTTGCCATAGGAGCCATTGACGAACCATGCATGCACCTCAATGCCTCGCTGATGACACTGCCGGATCATGTAGCCCATCGGATCGTGGCCGGTCTCAACGCCGTCGAGCATCGGGCAAAACCGGCTTTGGAAGGCAGCCTGCCCGCCCCAGTACCAGACGAGAAGATAGACGGCATTGAGGTGAGCCCGATCGATCAGCTCGGCGCAACGGTCGGCCTGGGCGGGCGTCTTGATGTAGCTGGCGTGCATCCAGATGCCCCGGTGCTGAGGCTGAGCCGCCGGACCGACAGAACACGTGCCGACGGCAAGGGCGACAGCCAACGCAACAGACAACCGACGATTGGGGTAGAAACGGGCAGTAGATCTCATGGCTGACGTTCCTCTTGCGGTCGGGACCGACCCGAGTGACTAGACCGCATTGATACGCGGGCACGAATTGCTCAACGGTTGGTAGGCGAGGAAAAGGGAACCACTTGTCTGTCGGGCCGCACGACGCCGTCGAAACCGGCTTCATAAACCATACGCACGCAGTTGTCCACGGAAAGGCCGAGATTCTTGGATGTCTCGACCGTTTCGTCCCTGGGGTTAGCGCCGCATTCGGCACAAGCGCTGTTCGCGCCGGACATCAGGCAGATCAAGTTCGGCTCGTGCGCGCCGATGGCCACGATGTTTGGATCGGCCAGCGTGGCGAAGGTCACAACGGCCACGACTTGGGCCAGCCGCACTTGAGTGATCTGGCCGCGATCGGCGATCGGGCTGTTCGGCAGCCATACCCGTCGCATGGCGCCGAACGACTGTGGTCGAAGACTCATTCCGAACAGAATCTGATCGGCAAGTTCCTCGGGCGTGTGCTCAGGACCGATCGGTTCGCAGCAGAATCCCCAGTGCAGGCCAGCCTCCTGGATGTTGCGGACCGTCTGAATCCGTTCGTTGCGGTCGAGTTTCGTGTCGAGTCCTTCCCGCAGTCGGATCGTGTGATACGCGCCGGCCAGACCGGCAGCCTTCAACTCCTTGGCTTGCTCCAGGGTCAGATCGCCGACGTTCGACGAGACGATGACATATTCGGGCACGACTGCCCGCACTGCGGCCACGATCTCCAGGAACCGGGCGAAATCGAACTGGTGCATCGACATGAGCCAGAGGGTGGTCAGCACCCCTCGGCTCGTGAACGCTTTGGCGTGTTCCGCCACTTCTTCCACGGACATATTCACTTCGGGAAAGGTGGAATGCCCGGCCCCGAACACGCAGAACGCGCAATCGCCCGCACAAGGCGCGGTGGCATACCCAATCTGTCCCGAGAGAATGGCGAGATTGCGAGATCGTTCGCGGGTGATCCGGTTGGCGACGGCCCGGATGATCCCGGCCTCCAGGGATTGTTCGGAATAGCGGAGCAGTTGGACCATCTCGTCGCGCATCGGGGCTTTCCGTTCCAGGGCGCGGTCGAGAATCCCTTGAAGTTGGGCTGAGATCTGCATGACGATTGTCCTCTGATAGGTTATGGGCGCGAGGGCCTTGCATCCGGACTCACGAACCGAGGGCGCAGCAGTAGTAGAAATCCAGGCCCGCGTCGCGAATGACGCGGAACGTCTTCTTCCGCTGCTCGGGCGACAGCGCCGTGTCGATTCCTTCTCGCAGCCGGCAGACATGATAGGGCCCCGTGGACGCCAGCCGCGCGAAGCTTCCCCGCCCGCGAACGGTCAAAGTCGCCGATGTTGACCACGATCTGCGTTTGGGATGGAATGCTCGCCCGGACTTCTTCGATGAGCGCGAGAAGGCGTTCAGGAAACTCCACGATTACGCTCCACGATGCGACTTGACATCTGATCCCCGGTTGCAGACTCAACCGCCCATCATAGATGACGATTGCTGCTAGGGGAAGTGGTCGCTGCTTCTGCTCAGGTCGTAGATATGCACTGTCATGACAAAGAACAGGAATCTGGAACCGAGCGAGGTGAGCAGAAAGGTCGCACAGAACAGGAGCAAGTTCTTCCACGCTTGTGTTGTGGTCATCTATGCACCATCGCCATCATGGGCGGCGGTTCGCCGAGTCCTCGTATCGTATTGCCGCGGCGCAGGGACGACGTGCGGCGGCCGGAAGTGAATCTGGTGTGGCGTAACCGTTCACGGGGCGGAAGAGAGGGGGACAGGTCCATGTTTTCGGCCAACGTCTTTGACGCCAAACCAGCCGAATTGGCCGAAAAACGGACCAGTCCCCGGCCGCACCCCGGCCGCACCGTGAACGGTTACCCGCAGGAGACGGCCAGATTCGCCTCAGCGGGAATGGAGTCCAACTCCTCGGGGGGGTGGCCGAACGCTTCAGCTACCCCGCGAACCCCATCTTGCTTTCCGCAAAGACACTCAAGGATTCACGACCTCTCCGCCGCTTCTGGTGGCCACCGCTCTCCAAATGGCCTCGGTGACCGTATCGCTGAAGAAGCGGACCGAGCCATCGCCGAGCAGAGCGTTGACGCCCCCGGGATGCATGCTTCGCGCGGCGAACAACCCGCACGACTGCAGATAGTTGTTGGGATCGTTGGTGTGCGTGTCGAAGAACTTGGAGTTGGGCATCAAATAGTGGTTGTAGAGCGTGCTGCGGAAGTAGCCGCCGTTCCAGCAGTATCCGCGGGGCCAGACCGTCAGGTCCACCGCGAAAGACTGGTGGTTCGACTCCGTGAGCATGCTGGGATATCCGTACAGATAATGGAAGCGCGGATTGGCGGTGCTCAGCGTCAAGCCCGTGGCATTCCTGCCGAGAATCGATTCGGACATGAACACGGTGTTGCTCAAACCATCGGTGATGTTTGCCGCCCGTTGCGCATCACGGACCATGAATGGCCCGTCGGTACGATGGGCGGGCCCCAGGGTGCGCGACACGCTCGTATCGGTGCTCATGGCGCCGGTGCCCATGCAGACCTTGTAGTTCGTGGGCCCGAGAACCGTTTCCCCGTAGACGGTCGTCCAGATGATCGACGTGAACTGGTCGCTGGGACACATGAACGTCGAAACGGGAACCCGGAATACCTGGCCCTGATTGTTGGGAAACGGCTCATTGTAGCCGCTCGTGCTGAGGGAAAGGCACGGCTCGTTGACGTCGACCACTTGCGCGACGGCAAGTTGTTCTAAATACGGCGTCAGTTGCGCGAGGACCGACCAACTGAAATGAAAGGGAGTCGCTCCGGCAACGCCCGTGTATTTGGGGGAGACGACTCCCGGATGCGCGGGAGGAAACGTCCCCTTGGAGGTCTCGAAGTTGTGCAATCCCAGTCCTAGTTGCTTGAGGTTATTCAAGCACTGCGCTCGCCTCGCCGCCTCTCGTGCCGCCTGCACGGCGGGAAGGAGCAGGGCGATGAGGATGCCGATGATCGCAATCACTACGAGCAGCTCGACCAGCGTGAAGCCCGGTCGGCATGGGTGCGGTTCGTTCACAAGACGGACATGGCTTTCGAGGTTGCGCGGGGCGTGTGACATGGATTGGCCTCTTGTCATGAAGTTGCAGAACGTGAGTGCGGCGCGGCAAACCGGACGCCTCGGCCCGGCGGCGTCTGAGGCGGGCTGTTGCGATCGGGCGGGGAGATCGTGGAAACCTGCCAGTGTTGGTCGGCTAGTTGTGTCCAACATCTAGCAGATTCCGCCGATTATCCGCCGAAGTCTGCTGGTGTCAAGTGGCCCGCTGAAAGAGTCGGATCCCGAGTCCCTCCCCCTCTTGACCGGTGACATGCGAAAACGAATACTAGAGACGAGGGTTAAGGAATACCGAATGATGTCCGCCGATGAAGCCAAAGCTGTGCCTGAACCACTGGAATGCCCCTGCGAGGGAGGTTCGCTCGACAAACTGATACAGCCAGCCATCCTCATCGTCCTCTCAGATGGACCGCTGCACGGGTATGGGCTGGCAGAACGGCTTAGTGAAATGCCCATGTTTGGGGGGCAGAGGCCTGATGGAGCCGGCGTCTATCGCTTTCTGAAGAGCATGGAAGGCAAAGGCTTCGTGGCGTCGCAATGGGACACGTCCCAGCGGGGACCGGCCAGGCGGTCGTATGAAATCACCGCGGACGGCGAGTGCTGTCTCCGCAAGTGGCTCACGACCCTGGAAGCCTACCGCGACGGCATCAATTTTCTGGTGCGGGCGGCAAGAAAAGCCACGACCAAGTAAGGCTTCGGCACTGGCGAAGCCCTGCGTTCGCAAGGCCGGGAAAGGCGTTTTTCTCGTGCGGAACGGCTGCCGATTCGTCTGCACCGTCATCATTGCCTGACACGCTTGCCCTCTGGCCGGCGACTGACGCTGTCGACACCGTCAGTCCATTCTTGGCACTTGACCACGAATTTGGCGACGATAGACTAGAATCTCGTGCGACTACTAGCTTATCACAGTTATAAGAGTCGATCGCCTTCGTGTGTTCCACAGCGAGACGTACCCCTGCACCTTCCCCGGTCGTTGCGATCGCTCCACGGCGCGAGGCCCGCAGGCTGACGACGTGCCGGGGAATCGCGATACGCCAGTGGACCGATCGGACCTGCGATCCGCCAAGGTCCGAGCCTGTCGGGCGCCGAGCGCTGCTCTTGGCAGCCATCGCGGCGATGGGTGGCCTGTTGGTGACGAGTTCCGCCGGATGCCGACCAAGGGGCGCGCCGTCGCAAGGCCAGGCACGCCACTCCGATCGTGGGTCTTGGCCGCAGTGGCGGGGATCTCGCCGTGACGGCAGAGTCCCGAGACTTCCCTCGCGATTGACCGACCTGCAACTTCGTTGGCAAGTGCCTTTGCTTGGCGAAGGGGCTGCCGGCATCGCTGTGTATGAGGGATCGGTGGCCGTCGCCGATCATGCCGAGCATCGGGACGTTTTCCGGCTGATCGACCTGGGGACAGGCCGGGAGCGTTGGCGCTGCGAGCGGGACAATCCTCTGGACTTGGACTACGGTTCGGCCCCTCGGGCGACACCGCTGTTCGCAGGCGATTGCATGTTCGTGCTGGGAGCCGGCGGTGAACTTCTGTCGCTGGGGCTCGCCGGGGGAAACATCCGTTGGACTAGAAACTTGTTGACCGACTTCGGTCCTACAAGTCTGCCGACGTGGGGCTACTGCTGCTCCCCGTTGATCGCCGACGCAAGGCTGATCGTCAATCCGGGCGCGCACGGTGCGGCCGTAGTGGCGATTGAACCCGCCACGGGCACACGACTTTGGTCGGTTGCAGGGGAGGCTCCCAATTACTCCAGTTTCGTTGCCGGGCCGTTCGGCGGCGTGATCCAGGTGGCCGGCTACGACCAGAAGGGACTCTGCGGCTGGGCTTGCGACTCAGGCCGGCTACTGTGGCGAGTGGCAACCGGCTTGGGAAAAGGCTACGTTGTGCCCACCCCGGTTGCCTGGGAGGGCAAATTGATCGTTGCCCACGAGAAAGGGACGGAGTTGTATGCTTTCCGTCCCGATGGTGCCGTCAATCCGCATCCGCTAGCGACGACAAGACAGTTGTCGCCCGCCATGGGCACTCCCACGCTGGCCAAAGACTGGCTCTTGGGACACGACAACCGACGGGTGATCGCCCTCTCGCTCAAGGACAGCCTGAACTTGCGTTGGAAGGGGCCGGCCGATCCTCGTCAGAAAGGGCTCGCGCATTTGGCGGTCCAGGAGGACGGAGCGCGAGCAATTGTTTTTTGCCAGAGCGGCTGGGCTTTCCTCCTCGACCTTTCCGGTCCGGAGCCAGCCATCATCGACCAGCGAGAATTGACCGGCACCACGTGGGCGCACCCCGCCGTGCTGGAGACGGCCCTTGTCTGTCGCGATGCAACGGCCTTGTATTGCTACCAGATACCCGGAGGATGATACGACACCATGTTCGCCTCGCTCAACGCGACCACCGATTCCCGTGAAGAACTGCTCCGACTGCTGCAGGACACACGGCATCCCGACCGCCGTGAGGATGTGTATCGACAAGCCCGCGCCGTCGTGCGGGAGCACCTGGGCAATCGCGGCCGGATTTGGGCGGCGATCGGCCTGGACCAGGCTCCCTGCGACATGGGCTGCCGTTTCTGCTCTTTCGCCTCCGAGTGGACGCAGTTCAACGAACCGCAGGAATTGAGCATCGAAGAGTCATTGCAGTGGGCCGAAGACTTCATCGGCCAGCGCGCAGACTATCTGATCCTGCGCACCAGCGAACAGTATTCTCTGGAAAAGCTCCTCGATCTCGGGCGCCGCATCGCGGACCGCAAGCCCGACACGGTGCGGCTGGTCGCCAATACTCGGTTGGCCAACGAGACGCAACTATCGCAACTCAAAGAAGCGGGATTCCACGGCATCTACAAGACGATCCGGGTTCGCGAAGGCGTGGACACCGCCTTCGATCCGGCCGTCCGGCTGAAGCAGATTCGGCAGGCCCGCGACCATGGCCTGCGAGTGTTCGGCCTGGTAGAACCCGTAGGGCCGGAACACTCCGACGAGGAGATCATCGACGCCATGCTGCTGCTCCGCGACGAGGTCCACACCGGCTTGGTCGGCGCCATGGCCCGAGTGCCAGTCGTAGGCTCTCCCTTGTACGGCTGCGGTGCGGTGGATGCCCAGCGACTGGCGGCGATCACGGCCGTGTTCATCCTGGCAATGGCCGATCACTTTGAAGACGTCGAGGTCGTGTGCAGCCATCCGCCACACCCGGAGATTCTCCGGGCGGGGGCCAGCGCGGTGGTTGTCGAAGTGGGCGCCATTCCTCGCGATACGGCGTTCGCCGAGCGCGAATGGCGCGGGCTGACCATGCCCGAGGCTCGAAAACTGCTGCAAGGCGCTGGTTACGAGGTCTGACCGAATCGGAACTTCTGTCGATACGAGGTTTGCGATGGCTAGCTTAACGCGTCGTGACATGCTGCAAGTCGTCGGTGGCGTTGCCGTGGGCGCGGCGGGCGCCTTGGCTGCCACGCACGGCGTGAAACAGGACAGCACGGCCGCACCCGACCAACCGCCGCAGGCCAAGGCCACAGTTGCCCCCCTCTCGCCAGCGAAGCCCAGCGGCGATCCGCCGCCGGTGGGCAAGGCGGATTTCCCCATCACCAAGAACGCCCAGGATGCCGAGGCCATGTTCAAGAAAGGCTTCAACTGCGCCCAGGCTGTGCTGAGTTGCTGCGGCCGCGGTTTCGGCTTGCCCGAGGACACGGGCAAACGCATGGGCGCCGCGTTTGTCGGCGGCATGGGCATGATGGGCCTAACCTGCGGCTCGGTCACCGGCGCCTTCATGGCCATCGGGCTGAAGTACGCCCATACCGATACCACGGACCATGCACAATCGGGCCGAGCAAACCGGCTCGTTCGCGAGTTTACCCGGCGATTCAAGCAGCTCCACGGCTCCATTTGCTGCAACGAGTTGCTGGGGCTGGATATCTCTACGCCCGAGGGTTTGCGTAAGGCCGTGTCCGAGGGATATTTTACCGAGAGCCGCTGTCCCTTCTACGTTCGCGACGCGGCCGCTTTGCTGGAACACCTGTTGGCCGAAGAAGAAAGGAAACCAAAATGACCGAGGAAACGAAACGGATCGACCCTGAACATGTGGCTCAACGCGCGAAGTACTACTTCGTCGAGCAGGGGCGGAGTTGCAGCGAGGCCTGCCTCATGGGCGGCGCCGAAGCCCTGGGCGTCGAGAGCCCCTTGCTGCCCGGGATCGCCGTGGGTTTTGCCGGTGGCTTCGGCATGCAAGGCGACGTTTGCGGCGCAGTGGCCGGCTGCGCCATGGCGCTGTCGCTGGCTGCTGCACAGAAGGCCAACGCCTATCCCCAGCAGAAGGCACTGGCCGTGCCCGCCACCGGCCGCTTGTATCGCAAGTTCGCCGAGCAATGCGGTTCCGTGCGATGCGCCGACGTTTGCGGGCTGGACCTGACAACTCAAGACGGCATCGCCAAGCTCATGTCCGGCGTCAGGGACGACAAATGCACGCCGGCCGTCGCCAAAGCTGCTCGCCTGCTGGCCGAGGAGTTTAATCAAATGGCGGTCTTGTGACCGCGAACTCGCCGTTGACGGCCGCTAAAGTTGGCCGGCGCCGATCCGTGGGGGCATGTGTTCACATGTCCATTCACCTGCGTCATTGTGGCCAATGCGGCGCGCTAGGTCAAGCAATTTCTTGAAACAAGAGCGGTAAGTGGAGGCGGGGATTGGAGTTATTACGCCGTCGCATGGCGTCGGAAGTGCGTGACGCACTACGCCGCCCCCGGGAGCGGACGGCGCATCGTTGCATTGCGTGCGTTTGAGCGGCTGACAGGTTTTCCCCACTCGAGAATCGCCCCGGGCCGGCTTGGACGCCCCGTAACCGCTCCATGTACAGGCATTTACTGGAATGGGAGGCTGCGCCGGATTGATTCTATGGGTACGCATGTTCTAGTAGTAGCACGTACACCACTCGTGGACCCGTGTCACCCCTACCATGACGGCCACCTGTATCGAGGCGCTGGCACTGTATCGCCCACGCGACCCTCAACGCCTGCTCGGTCGCGACGACGTGGTGCCGGGAATGATTGGGGCAATCCAGACATTTGGCGAGCTTTTGCATTTTCATCCACACATGCACACGCTGGTCACGTGCGGGGCGTTTACGCGCGAGGGTGAGTTTCTGGAAGTACCCGAGTTGGATAAGGAGCGGCTACTCGCGGCCTGGCAGGAGGCAGTGTTTGCCCTGTATCTGGCCGAGGGCAAGATTGAGGCGGAAGTGGTCGAGAACATGCGGAGTTGGCCGCACAGCGGTTTTAGCGTGGATCAATCGGTGTTTTTGGCCGCCCACCGGCCGAATGCCATCGGCAGCGCTGCGGCGAGCAATCTCGGCGGCGGCCGTTGCACCTGCGTCGACCTGGCCCACTCGCAGCAGCGACAACACTTTTTGGAGTTCGGCCGAGAGCGCAGTGTTGCGCTGGCCTCCCCGGATGATGCCGGCACGCCACACCGCCCGGCGAGCATTGGCCAGGTTCTCCGCCGCAATCAGCGACTTTCCTGAATACACGGCCACGACAGTATAACTCTCGATCCTGGGAACCACCACGGTCGCCCAACCGTCTGCCACCTCGACCGGCAAGGATTCCTTGCAGTCCGGCTCATCGGGCGTGACCGCCAAGGCCTCGGTCACCGCCAGTCCACCCGGCAGTCGCAAACGCCAACGGCTCCCTTCGACCGGGCGAAAACGGTCGGCTTCCAAGTCGATGTCTCCGTTGACCAGGTGCAGGCCAAGCACCCGGCGGGTGTCGTCCAGCCAAACGTCGGCCCAGACGTGGCAAGGCGATTCGGTCTGAAGGATATGGTCCTGTCCGAGCACACGGTGCACGAGAGCGGGCAGGTCTTCGCCGGGCGTCTTGGCGGCGGAAGACGGCTTCGGCGATGCCCGGGCGTATTGCATCAGGGCTTCCGGCTTGATTTCGAACAAGCCATCGCCAGGCGTTGCCAGCGTCTCCCCGGCAGGGCGAGCCACGGCGTCGGCATCGTACAGGGCCGGACAGGCCACGCTGATTACGCGTCCGCCGCGGGCTTGAAACGCCCGGACCGCTTCGCGCTGGGCATCCGAGAAGCAGTCGACCCCCGGTAAGACCAGCACCTGGTACCGGGAGAGACGTTCCATGGCGATGCCTTCGTCGCCCAGCAGCGGGTGCCACCAGCAGTTGACTTCGTAAGGCACGCGCGACTCTTCAAGAAGCTGAGCGCAGGCGATGAACCAGTCGGTGTAACGCGTTTCCGTCAGACCCAAGGCTTTGAACCGCCGCCAGGCGTGCGTCGGCAGCGAATAGACCAGACCGACGTTGGCCACCCGCTCTCGCCGGGCGTAGAGGGCGCGATGCTGTTGCACGAAGCGGCACCCTTGGGCCTCGATGTCGAAGAACCATCCGGAATGGCCCGGGGCAGTGGCCCACGGCATGGGCCACCCGCCGGTGGCCCAGCCTTGGCCGAGGATCATTCGCAGGCGGCTTCGCGCGGCCTGCGGCGCCTGCATCAGCGACGACATGCAGAGCCAGACCGGACGGCGATAGTCGCCTGCCGCCTGGCCGACCTTTGCCGCCAGGTTGTCCTTGGCCCGTTTCTGGGGCGTGAGCGGTCCGCCGCCGGTTTCGGTGAAGATCGCATCGCCGATCTGTGAGAGCGGCACGGAGCAGGGCCAGCTTCCATCGGCCCCATACTGATTGCCACAGACGGCCAATGGATGGCCGGCCTCCTGCCTGGCTGTTGCCACGGCGTCGCGCCAGCGATCGACCGACGCCGCGTAGTGGTACTGGATGTATGCCCGAAGCAGCGGGTCCGCCAGCACGGCGTCGCGCCCCTTGTCGATCGTGGGCTGTGCGCTGCGGACGTATTGCACGATGTCCAATGCGGCCGGCTCGTCGATACGTGCCTGCCGAAATTGCCCGGCGCTCCATCGCTTGCTCAGCCAGTCGCGAAAACCGTCCCGGCACCGGCAGCAGAAACAGCCCTTGCCCCACTTCATGAATGACGCAACGCAGATGTTGTCCTGCGTGAGCAGGTCCACTTCCGGCGCAATCCGCGTGAACTGCTGCTTGTAATACGTGTGCCACGCGGGCGAGTTGTGGCACATGTGATACCCGGGCCATAGACGTCCGCCGAGGATTTCCGATCCGTCCAACTCTCGGGCCACTCCGTCGTTGCGAAACCGATCGGCCATCGGATCGTCGATCGACAAATGGTTGTACTCCTGCTCCCAATGCCCACCGCCGACCGCGATGCCTCGCTCGGTGAAGTAGCCGTCCCAATTGAGATACACACCGTTATGGCCTGCCACCACGTCGGGATCGAGAGTCGCGATCAGCCGATGGCGGTCGTCGGGCAGACGCACGGCCGTGCGCGAGGCGTTGAACAGATTCTGCGGATTCCACCACGCCCGATCCTTGCGCATCAGGCGGAAACCCTCGACGGAGTAGAAGCACGGTTGGCGTTGCGGCGACCTGGCATGAACGACGCAACGAACCGCCCGGCACGAGCCGCTAAAGAACGATACCCGGCAAGCCGCCCAGTCGCCGGGGACCAACTCGACCTGGCGTTCGCCAAGGATCCGATCGTCGGCATCCAACACGGTGGCCCAAATCGGGAGCATGGGATCCTTCGAGCTCTCCAGCGCCGAGTTGACGGAAACCTCAAAAAGATAGTCGGCATTGGGGTCGATCACTGCAAATACCTGGGCGCCGCCTTCCGCCCCCTCCTGCCGCACCAGCGCGGCCGCGTTGCCTCGCACGCTCCGGCTGGTGTACCAGCGGACGATGGCCTCGCGCCATGGCCGAACACCGTTCTCCGCCGGCGTGTACACTCCCGCCTGGCATCCGCCTACGGCAGCGGCGGGCATCGCGATGACCAAGGCATCGTGGACCCAGTCGGGCGAGGATTCGGTAGCCGAGGTTGGCCGGTCTGCCGCCACGCCCCGACTGGCCGCCAGGCACGCCAAGAGAAGCAGCGACATCGCCAACGGGCCCCGATTGCTCCCGTCCGTTTCAACAGGGATACGTCTCATGGCTTCTCCTTCCTGGTCGTTCCGAACTGATTTTCGGCCAAACCAAGGCTGGCGTCAATGCATGATCGCGCAAGTCGCCAGTATCGCACCGTGTCCAGCCGAAGGCGTGAGTTGGATCTCGACCATGGCCGGAAACCTCCGTGTTCAGGTCATTGCGTCAAGAGGAGACGATGGACTACAATCGTCGTCCGGCGACGCTTCCGGCTGTATGAAGTCCAGGGTTCGGTCGATCAAACCGCACGACAACCAGAAAGTCCGACGCGCCGGTCTTCACCGCCGGCTTCACGCGCGGCGGTTCGGCGATGCTCAATCTGCGGAGGTCAAGCCGTACTGCGACCTGTTCAAGAAGATCCGCCACGTTGCCTGCCGCGGCGAAATCCATTGCCTTGCGTCCTTGCGGGACCACCCGTACGCGGCATTCGAGTACGTACTGCCCGACGCAAGCGAAGCGCTGCTGTTTGTCTTCGCGCACGGATTGCGGCACAATGAGCGCGTTCCGAACATGCTCCTGGAATCCCTCGATCCGGAGAAGACCTACGACGTGGAGGTGTACGGCGAAGCCGGCGGCCAACGGCCTGCCTATCGGGCCGTCAGCGAAGTTGGCGTGTTGGTTGATCTTACCGGCGACTACGACAGCCGCATTCTGCACTTCAAGGCCCGCTGAGGTGCCGGCATGCGACTGTTCAAGTGCTTGTGTTGCATCGTATCAACGGCAGCGCGCTTGCACGCGCGTACCAGAATGTGCGTTCCAAGACGAAGAGGAGCCTCGCGGATGAAACGAAGATCAGTTCTTGTGGTAGCGTTAAGCCTCGGCATTCTGGCGGCATTCGCGGTTCCTTCGTTGCTCGAGGCGAAAGACGCGACTGCGCAACCTGCCGGCGTCAAGACCATCGCCAAGCCGGCGAGCGCCAAGAAGCCGACGCGGCCGACGGTCACGTTGACAAACGTGCCCGTCGATCGAATCACGCCCGTCGCAGACCAGGCTCCCAGCCTTCTTCCCACCGGCAAGAACTGGCAGTTGGTCTGGCACGATGAATTTGACGGAACGAAGCTGGATGCGTCGAAGTGGAACTATCGGCTCCACTACTGGGGCTACCAATCCCCAACCTTTACACAGGAGGGTGTCGAGTTGGACGGGAAAGGGCACCTGAAGATCCACCTGATTCGCAAGGGCGACGATTTCTATTCGGCGCACCTACAAACCGGATCGCTGACATTCGACATTCCCCGCGATGCGAACGCGAAGGGTTTCTGGCCCTTTGGCAGGAAGAAGGAAGCGAAGTTCATGCACAGGTTCGGGTACTACGAGATTCGCTGCAGACTTCCCAAGAACGACGGCTGGCACGCGGCGTTCTGGCTCCAGTCGCCGTCGATCGGCGCACATCCCGATCCGAAGCATTGCGGCGTGGAGTGCGACATCATGGAGAACTACCGCCAGCATACCGAGGGCACCATCGGCTGCGGATGCGGTTGGGGCGGTTACGGCCCGGAAAACAAGTGGTACGGCCACTTCTGGTTCCCCTACCAGGAAACGGAGGACGGTTGGCACTACTACGGCGTGGATTGGTCGCCGGAAGGATACATCTTCTATGCCGACGGCCGCCTGGTGGGCAAGCAGATGGCGCCGAAGTGTCCCGTTTCCGAGGTGGACCAGTTCCTTCTGGTGTCCACCGAGTGTCACGGCTATCATCGTTCGTTTGCCCGCGGCGGATTGGAGTCGAAGGATCCGGGCGGCTGGTGCGGCAAACCCGTGCCGGAACTGTTCAAGGCCATCTTGCCCGATTGCTTTGAAGTGGATTTCGTTCGCGTTTTCGACGCGGAATAGCCCGTCGGCGGAGTCAACAACGCCGCCGAAGAGGTCAAGGCCGCCAACTACCCCGGGATTCGCTTCTTCATGGTGAGCCGCGACCTGGCTTCCGCGACATGCCGAGGACCGTGTTCAGAACCACGACATCGTCCTTACTGCTATGGAGCCGATGCTGGCGACGACTACTTCCAGGCGTTCATAGAATTGATCGGAGATGAGATGCTATGTCACTCGTAGCATGGTTAGCACTGTACGCGATCGAGTCGCTGTTCTTCTATTGGGTATACTATCGCGACGGCGCTGAGCAGCTTGAGGGGACGTTAGCGTCCGGCTGTCTGCTCAGCTTTTTTGCGCCCCGGTGGTCCGCCGAGGGGATTCGCCTCTTCGTCTCCATCGCTTTTGCAATGTCGAGCGTTTGGTTTGTCGTTGGCCTGTTCGTCCCGGCGGCAAGGTCGTGGTAGAATGACCGAGCAGGGGAGGTGGGTTGCGGCCGCGTCAACGCCATGGGTTTCCCCAGAGCAGAACACCGAGCGTGGTTGCGGCACCCAGCAACGCGGTCCCGGCGGCACATGCCCACGCGGCTCTCCGCCAACGGCCTTTGGCCAGCGCAATGGCGCCGAACATGAGCAGGCTGGAGCCGGCGAGGCCCAAAAAGTCTCCGGCAAACGCCGCGACTTCCGGCTGATACTCCTCGTCGTAGAGGAACAAGCAGCCAAAGCAGACTACCAGATCGCTGCCCAGCGCCAGAAACGCGGGCACGGCGATCAGCGCCACGAGTGCCGCGAGGGCCAGGTGCAACCGTCGCGTTCTCTTCACGCCCGGATGGGCCGGCGCCGAGGGTGATTCGTAAGGGTTGGTCATCGCAGGTTCGTCCTGGGGGTGGGTAGAATGCTCGAGTTCATGGGCCCATCTCTGTGGGTCGTTGTCATTCTGCGATTTCTGGAAAGTCGCCGCTGAAGACGCGCTGCGCCCAGGCGTCGCCCAGCGAGGCGACGGTAATATGCCCCGTTCGCAGTGGCCTTTGCGACTCGTAGAGTCTCAGGCAAGCGCGAACATTCCTCTGCAATCGGGGCCCGATTTCCTCGTCGCACTGATCCGCCAGTTCGATTGCAC
>JAAYEH010000085.1 GCA_012728855.1 Rhodopirellula sp.
CATGCGCGGCAAAGAGGACGGCGGCAGCATGCTGATCCTCGGCGGCACGCACGCCAACGAGGTCTCCGGCTACATGAGCGCGTTTGTGTTCCTCGAGAACGCCGCGGTCGGGCAGGGCACCGTCTACGTGATCCCGTACTCGAACCACAGCGCGATGACGCACAACGACCCCGGCGAGGGCGCGCCGCAGTTTTTCACGCTGCATACGAAGAGCGGCGAGCGCACGTTCCGCTACGGCTCGCGCGCGACGAGCCCGGCCGACCAGTGGCCGGACCCGGACGTCTACGTGCACGCCTCGTCCGGCCAGCAGTTGACCGGCTCCGAGACGCGCAACCTCAACCGCGCGTACCCCGGCAAGGCCGACGGCACGCTGACCGAGCGGATCGCCTACGGCATCACCGAGCTGATCCGCAAGGAGAGGATCGACCTGACGTTTGACCTGCACGAAGTGTCTCCCGAGTACCCGGTCATCAACGCGACCGTCGCGCACGAGAACTCGATGAACGTCGCGGCGTTCGGCATCATCAATCTCTTGATGGAGGGCATCGAGATGTCGCTCGAACCCTCGCCGGTCAACTTCCACGGGTTGACGCACCGCGAACTCGGCGACTATACCGACACGCTGCCGCTGTTGATGGAGACGGCCAACGCGTCGCAGGGCCGCCTGCGCGGCGCGACGAACGCGGAACTTGCGCTGACCGGCAAGGACAAGTGCTACGTGCTGTCGGCTGAGCTCGGCATGCTGTACGTGCCGTACGACGAGAACGGACACCCCGTCGAGGAGCGCGTCGGGCGCCATCTGCAGGGTGTCTACGAGTACTCGAAGGAGTTTTCGGCGCAGCATCCCGACTCCCCCATCGCCTACGGCGGCGTGCCCGGCTACGCGGAATTGTTCGCATCGTCGGACGGCAGCGACCTCGGCGGGGCGCGTCTGGGAACCTACCTTAACTGACCGCCCCCGACGTGGCCGCGGGATCTCGCGCCATGCGCAGGCCCTCGCGGCCTCAGACCGTCGACAAACACCGCTCCTCCCTCGGGGATGGATGATACGCAGAGCAATAAAACCCATCCACAACAGCGAGGCGCCAAGGATTCGGCACGCGAACCCTTGGCGCCGCCGTCCGCATTACATTGCCAATGCTCTGTTTCTGTTCTGGAACGCACCGATCAGATAGAGCACCGGAAGCGCCAAGCCGAGAATCAAGTTGACCACGCTGAAGCTGCCGCCTGCCGCTGCGGTCAGCACGTTGCCCAAGACCGAAAACACCGCCGTCAGAATGCCGAACACGATGCAAACCATCGCCTTTGCGGGCTTTGCCGCGTTTGCGACGCCCACAATGCCCGCAGCCAAGCTGACCGCCGCACCGATCAGTGAGAGGATCGCCGCGAATGTCAGCAGGCCCAGATTTACCTCGGCCCCAAACGCAGCCACCAGCGCACTCGTGCCCAACACCGCTATGATACCAAGGATAATGCCAAGTCCGCCACCGATGATCATGAGAATGCCCGTCACCTTGAGAAACCCGTTGCTCTTCTCCATTTTACTTCCTCTCCCCCCCAATTCTATTATGGTTTGAACACGAAACAGCTTCGTGATAACCATCATTTCGGAACAATGTTTGCCCTGATGGCCGCGCCGCATTATTCGCGGCGTTCACGATCATCCGGGGAGGTAGTGGCGCTGTCATAAGAATAAATACACCGAGGGGGGGATCTGCCTATAATGGCGGCAAACCCCTCCGGATTATGCATAGGATATCACAGGATGGAATTTTTGGCAAGCGTTTGCGGCAAATAAGGGACCGCGAGCTTGCAGTCCCTTCGGTTTCATATGGCTGTTATTCTCAATTTAGAATGTCGGTTTATTAATGGGCTTCTTCAGCGGCGTCGGAATCCGCCTTTGTGCAGTGGATGGTTCCGGCGGGGTGCTGAACGGGCGCATAGATCGAGTACAGTTTGATCGGCTCGTTCCCCGTATTGATCAGGTTGTGCCATGTCCCGGCGGGGATGAAGACGACATAGTCGTCGGCCACTTTGCGCTGGAAGTTCAGGCAGTTGCGCGAGCAACCCATCATGACCTTCCCCTCGCCCTGCTCCAGGCGCAGGAACTGATCGAGGTTGTCGTGCATCTCCAAGCCGATTTCTCCTCCCGGCGGAATGCACATCAGGGTGAGCTGCAGATGGCAACCTGTCCACAGCGCCCTCCGGAAGAAGGGATTTTCCAGGGTAGCCTCCGTGATATTCGTCACGTAGGGGCAAGGGCCGAAGTCCTCGCCGATTTTATGGCAGCGCCTGGTCATGCACGGTCCGTCGGCCGGGGGACAAGGGGGCGGGGGCGGACAGGGGGAAGGATGATGGTGACAGCAAGAGCTGTCGGAGTGCCAAGAATCCATAAAATTCTCCTTTCGAACAGCCACAATCCGCCTTGGATTCGCGCGGGTGTCATAATAAACATCCGGCGATATCCAATCCATTGTATTCAGTTTCCCGCGGGTGGGTGCGGGGTCCCGTCGGGGACTGCACCTTGCCCTGAATTGAGGCTTTGCGAAAACAGATGCTCCGCTCTGGGCGAAGGCGCCCATCCCCCACGCAGTGTCCTCAAAAAGAACTGCGGAGGTATCAATAGTGAACGCCAAGGCAACCCCAGACAATCCGGCAACTCCCCGCCGGAGAGCTCCGGATGGGCGGCCGCCAACGGCCTCGCCCACCAGGATGAGGCGGAGTATTTCCGCACTCGGAACCGGAACAGCCGCCCGCTCACAAAGCACAACCCCGACGTCGACTACAACACCGTCCCGGCGTACGGCCAATTCGAAGAGGGCTGGCTGGCCTGGGGGCAATGAACCCGCTTTGCCTGTTGGACGATCACAACCCTATCGCCGCAAGTATCGCAAATCCGAGAATGGCGACGAGCGTGGAGACCGAGAGCGCGGAGGAGACGTAGGTGCGCTGATCGGGGTCGTCGGCGAAGACAGGGAGAACAAACGGCGGCGGGAGGATGAACATCAGCGTGATTGCTCCCATCAGCGGTCGTTCAAAACCGAACAAGGCTGATGTGATGCCGATCATCACGCCCATCATTGGAATCGTGATGGCCAAGCGCGCGGCGATGACCTTGCCTGTCTCCGCCCAACGGATATCCTTCAGCACCAGGTCGTAGCCGATGGATAGCAGAATCAGAACGCTCGTCGGCCCTGCAATGTATTTGGCGCATGCGTCAAAGATGCCCGTAACGCCGCTGGGGATCAACGCACGGTAGATCCCGGTAGCACCAAGCGCCACCCCGACAGCGATGGCGATGATGATCGGCGAGGTCAACATCTCACGCACAATGGAGCCGCGCCGCGATTTATCCGGTGAATCCATGCTCAGCAGCACCTTGTACAGCGTAAAGACAAACAACACCTGTCCAAGATCAACCAGCGCGAAGTTCGCCGTCTGATTGGAGCCATACAGCATTGCGTACAATGTATAGCCGAGCATGCCCGCCTCGAATCCCGTTGAAAGATACGGCACGAAACGCGAGGGCAAACGAAGCACCTTCCGGGCGAGTTTCCCAAGCGCCCAGCAGGCGGCGCAGATGGCAAACATCACGAGCGGAATGACCACGCTTCGCAGGTTGTAGCTGGCAGAGGCGAAAGCATGGACCAGGACAGCGGGCAGAGTAATGTCGACCGCAACGCTCTTGAGCGTATTCACACCCTCGCGCGTCAGCTTTCCGCGGCTGCGGCAGAGCATGCCGATGCCGAGAACGGCGATCACCGGAAGGACCGTCTGGATAACTTGAATCACACGATCCATATTGGGTTTCTCCCCCTCTCTGCGTTGTTTTGAATATATCATAGAAACGGTGTGCTTGCAATCAGAATCTGCAGCTTTATGTTCAACAATGCTATATCACCGAGGCCAGATATTTCGCAATGAACTACGCCACATATTGCTTGACTTTCATCGCGAGCAGAGGCATTAATGTCATACCAAATTGCAGGA
>JAAYEH010000086.1 GCA_012728855.1 Rhodopirellula sp.
CCCAACCCTATCTCCCCTCGGCCGCTACCACCGCCCCGCTCACCAACCGTCACTCCTCCCCGCGCTGTGAGCCGATGGAACAGTCTATCTGAGCACCAGCGGCCGCTTTATCTGAGCCCCAACGGGAGCGGCAGTTCTCATCGGTCGAGCATGGTGGTGCCCAATCTTTGCAGCCGATTAACTATGCGGATTACTGCCGTGCGCGGCGCGATGAGCGCTATTTGCGTCATCGTTGGGGCTATTACCGTCAAGTCATCGCGATGGCGATGCCTTTGGCGCCGCGGACCGTGCTGGAAATCGGTCCCGGACCTCTGCCACTTTTCCCGAACGGCGACCGACTGGATGTGCTGGCGCGGTTTCGACCGACCTACCTGCACGATGCCACCGCGGTCCCCTGGCCGGTTGCTACCAAAGCCTACGACCTCGCCATTGCCTTGCAGGTTTGGGAACACCTCGATGGGCGGCAATACGCAGCTTTTCAAGAGCTACGTCGTACGGCTCGTCACGTCATCTTGAGCGTGCCGTACCGATGGGGGCGGCATGCCAGTAGCAGTCACCGCGGGATCGACGATGCCGTCGTTCGGACGTGGACCGGTGGCGCGCGGGCAGTGCATGAGATTGTGGTGCCTTGGATGCCGGTGGTTTTCCGGCGGCGCCGCAAGATCTATCTGTT
This sequence comes from Rhodopirellula sp., assembly GCA_012728855.1. Taxonomy (GTDB): domain Bacteria; phylum Planctomycetota; class Planctomycetia; order Pirellulales; family Thermoguttaceae; genus JABWBD01. The sequence continues at coordinate 674 of JAAYEH010000086.1, forward strand.
CGACTTCACTGCGTTGCGATAGCGTCGCTTGGCAAGGAATCGGCCGGGTGCCTTCCGCAAGCAGGTTTATCGCTCATACAGGCCGGATTCCCTGAATACCGCGTCATATTTTTCACGCGCGGCCTCACAAGAACAGTGCTCTCGAACGAATTTCAACCCCGCCAAAGCGTATTGGTGAATCAAATCCGGACAATCGAGCAATTCTTTTAGATTGTCATAAACCTGCCAATATCCTGTCACCATCCATGCGCCTCGGCACTCGTCCGGAAGGCTGGGTTCCAGGTCCGGATCCGCGGACGTCAACAAGGCACACCCGTTTGACATTGCCTCAATCCCGAAGATGCCGGGCATAAACGCATAGAACTGATTCAAGACGATATGGGAATCCCTCAACTGCCGCAGAACCTCGTCATTCGATACCTTTCGGAGTTCAATGTAATCGAACTCGTAACCTTCCATCTTCAGCTTCTTGACCGCCGCCCGGACCAGAGGCGTACCCTTGACCAAAGGGTTTGAAGGCGCGTGCAATACCTTGATTCTTGCAGGGTTGTCGAACTTGTGTTCATTGCATTCTAGTCCCTTCTGGTCAAAGGCATAGATGAACGGGTATTGTTTCTGTTTGAGATAGGAGATTTGGTCAACGGGTGCGCTGAAGACGACGTCCGCATATCGGTCCGCCAATTCCGCGATCTTCTTTCTCCGCCGATCTCTCTTCGTGAAATCGTTTTTCTTGCCGCCGATGTATTCCATGAAGTGATCGAGCTGCGATTCGCGGCATTTGTCGATCATCAAAAAGGGTGAGCGAATATCGCTGCCGGTAAAGACGAACACGATCTTCTTCTTTCTCTGGCGAAGAAGGAACAGTTCGACTTCCCTTATTCTGAAAAACCCGTCACTCCCAACATAGAGAAAGTGAGTCGCCCTGCGAACCAGGTGTCCTAATAAAGCGGGAGCATAAAGCCCGCGGACCCACTCGCCTCCAAATGTCTTGATGTCGTAGTCGTACTTGTGACTATAAAAGATATGCTTTGACAAAGAAACCGTTCGCGAGGAAGGAATCACACGCCCAAGGCATTGCAGGATTCCGGCAATTTCAGAAACACCTACGATCCATTTCGGAAAAGCGTCTGGTTCTTTTCTGGCGAAAAGCCGTGAAACAAATAGCGACACATGGAAGACAATCACCTGATCGAGACAGAGAAGGGTCTTTCCGATCAAGCAGCAGAACCTCCCGGCACTCACAATCCTCCGCCTCCTTGAACCAGATATGCTTTCCAGGCACACCGCCGTTGTCCTAGAGTTGATTTCGGCCCGCCAGCGGTTTTGCAGGAACACCGCAAACCACCAGACCGTCCTCAATATCAGAAACCACGGCACTTCCAAGACCGACCAAGACGCCTTTGCCAACGCAAACGCCGTCCCGCAATGCCGCATTGGCACCGATATAGGCGTCCTCTCCGATGGTGACTCCTCCCGACACGCAAACCCCTGTCGCAAGGCAAGAAAACCCGCCCACACGGGAATCGTGGCTGACCACGCTGTTGGGCAGAACCACAACAAAGTCACCGATAACAGCCGAACGAGAGACCACCACTCCGGGAGAAATCAGGGTTCCGTGCCCTGGGCGCCATCCGGCCGGCACCGCGGCTTGAGGGTGAACAAAAGAAGGGAATCGTTGCCGTCCGATCTCAGTTTTCCTGAGAATCTTCTCACGCTTCCCTGCTGTCCGCGGACTGCCGATCGTGAAGGCAAAAAAGACGTCTTGATCGACCAATGCTGCATCGCTCAAGGCACCTAACACGGGGAACCCATGGAAGGATCCATTCTTCAGGGCCGGATTATCATCAAGAAAACCGATGCATTCCCATCGTTCCGCAGTGGGCAAGGTCGGATTCAGCGTCTCAACCAGCGACAACAGATCGGTCGCCGTTCCTCCGACCCCGATGATGCAGAGCTTCTTCATGCCCGGTCCCTAAAAAACGCAATGATCGAATCAACCGAACCGGCGTCCAGCCCGGCATAAAGCGGAACCGCAACCCCCTGCCGTTCACATCGATGCGCCACGCCATATCCCTCCGACATCCCGTAGGCTTTCGTATAGGGAATGCACTGAGCGCCAGCCCCGAGTTGAATGCCCTGATCGCGCGCTGCCTTAATCCATTCCGACAGGCTGCCCTGTCTTAGCACCAACATCAGCGACTGCCATGCATGCCCCTCTTTCTTTTCGGGCAGGGTCACCGCGGGAGTGTCCGCCAGCCCGCTGTAGTATTGCTCAACCAAGGCCCGGCGTCCGGCCAGGCTTTGATTGAACCTCCCGAGTTGATTGATCCCCAACGCGGCCTGAAAGTCGGTCATGCGGTAGTTGTAGCCGGGCAAGATGCAATCGATGCGTTCGTCCTTGCGTGTCAGCCCGTGATTGCGCAGCAGGCGCAACCGTTCCGCAAGGACATCGCTGTCTGTTGTGACCAGTCCACCTTCCCCGGTAGTCAGCGATTTACGGGGATGGAATGAAAAGCAACCGCACTGGCCGAACGTGCCGGCATGCTGTCCGTTCACGCGGGTTCCCAGAGCACAAGCGGCGTCCTCAATCACCATGAGGCCGTTTTTCGCGGCAATCCGACAGATCGAATCCAACCTTGCGGGACAACCGAATTCATGCACCGGCATCACGGCTTTCAAGCGGGCTTCGCCCGAGTAGTCGGCAATCGTCTTTTCTAACAAGCCGACATCGATGTTGTAATCCTCCGCCGAGATATCGACGAATACCGGCAGGGCTCCGGCAAGCCGCACCGCGTTGGCCGTGGCGACAAAAGAAAAAGCCGGAACCAGCACGGCATCACCGTCTCCGATGCCGAGCGCGATCAGTGCCAGATGCAGGGCCGCCGTCCCCGATGAGACGGCAACGGCATGTTTTGCTCCGATATAATCCGCCAGGCCTTCTTCAAACCGCCGGACATATTCGCCCTGCACCAGCATTCCGGACCGCAGCACGTCCGCCACCATCCGGATATCCTCGTCCCGTATGTCTGGAATGGTCAGGGGAGTCATGTCTTACAACACATTTTCGCGATACCACTCGGCCGTGCCCAGGATGCCTTCCTCCAGATTCACCTTGGCCTTGAATCCGAGCAGTTCCTCCGCCTTCGTTGTTTCCGGAATTCGTAGTTCGACGTCGGCCGACAAGGGAGGCATGAACCTGATTTCGGACTTCGAGCCCAAAACCCGGCAAACCGTTTGGGCCAGCCCGTAAATCGTGGTTACCGCTCGCGAATTTCCGATGTTGAAGGATTCGCCGACGGCGACCGGATTCTCCAACGCACACAGCAACCCCTCAACCATATCGTCAATAAAACACCAGGCGCGAATCTGGGTGCCGTCTCCATAAATCTTGATCGGTTCGTCGGCAAGCGCCCGGCGTATGAAGATCTGGATGGCGCCCTCGCCGGTCTGTCCGGGCCCGTAAACATTGAACGGACGAATCGAAACGGTGGGCAACCCGAATTCCTTAAAGTAAGCGTGCGACAAGTGCTCGCCGGCCAGCTTACTTACGGCATAGACCCACCGAGCTTCGCCCGCCGACCCAGCTACCGTATTGTCATCCTCTCGGGAACGAAAGGCATGGCTGCCGAATACCTCGGATGTGGAGAATTCCACCACGCGGTCCTTAACGCCGGCACCTTGCGCGGCCTTAAGGACGTTCGCGGTTCCTATCATATTCACTTCCATGGTCTTGACCGGTTTTTTGATCACCGTATCGATTCCGGCCACCGCAGCAGCATGCACCACAATGTCCGCTCCGGCGACGACACGGCGGACAGCTTCGTAGTCGAGAACATCGCCTTCGACGAGAGAGATGTTCTGATCCTCCAGCAACCGGGTGTGCTGAATGGTATTGCGATCGAGATTGTCGAACAGAACGATTTCGTTTTCGGCGCACAGTTTCGATGCCAGCGTGGAGCCGATAAAGCCGGCACCCCCTGTTATGCAGATCTTCTTTCCCCGAACAGACATGATCTCTCCCGTTCTGGCCGTCTCTTACCGGACATTGTTTCTCGGACGTAAGCGAGTGCAGGTTGGCGTCCGTGGTGCTCCTTCGAGCGGGAAGTGGTCGGGCGCAAAAACGTACCGATGGCGTCGAACTGTTGGGCTCATGGCTTCCCGGCCGCGCGAGATGGTAGCCCGTGACGCCAATCTGAGCAAGAGGGATCGCGGCTTAAACCAACCACGCTCTGCACTCGTATTCCCCATCGCCCCCCCCGATCCGCTGAGATGAACTGCTATTGACCGTCGAAAAGCTCGCCGGGATAATCCCACCCTTAACGTGGTCCAAATGCATTGCAGGCTGACAGGCGACGAATGATCATGGCGGAAAAGAAGAGATTTGCACTGATTGGGGCCGCCGGCTTCGTTGCACCAAAGCATCTGAAGGCCATCCGCGACACCGGCAACGAACTCGCGGCCGCCGTGGATCCCCACGATTCGGTTGGGATCCTCGATAGCTACTTCCCCAAGGCGCGGTTCTTCACGGAAATCGAGCGATTCGATCGCTACCTCGAAAAGCTTCGTCGTGACAGCGACGAAGATCGGGTCAAATACGTGAGCATTTGCTCGCCGAACTACTTGCACGACGCCCATGTCCGCATGGCGCTTCGGCTGCGTGCCGACGCGATCTGCGAGAAACCACTGGTGATCAATCCGTGGAATCTCGACGCCTTGGAAGATCTCGAGGCCGAATTCGGCTGCCGGGTCAACACGGTGCTGCAGCTTCGACTGCACCCGGCGATCATTGCGCTCCGCGAGGCGGTCCAAAACGAAAGCACTCCCGACATTCACGACGTCTGCCTGACGTACATCACGCGCCGCGGGGCGTGGTACAACGCGTCCTGGAAAGGCTCCGAGGAACGATCGGGAGGGCTGGCGATGAACATCGGAATCCACTTCTTCGATTTGCTCTTGTGGGTTTTCGGAAGGCCACAGCGGACGGAGGTGCATCTCTCGACGCCGAACAAGATGGCGGGTGCGCTTCGCTTGGACCGCGCCCGGGTTCGCTGGTTTCTTTCGGTCGACGAACGGGACTTGCCCGAGCCGTGCCGGAAAGAAGAGAAGTTTGCCTTCCGGTCGATCACGGTCGACGGCGAGGAGATCGATCTTTCGACTCCCTTCGGAGATCTTCACACGAAGGTCTACGAGAAGGCGCTCGCCGGCGAGGGGTTTGGAATCAAGGACTCTCGCCCGGGGATCGAACTGGTCTACGCCATCCGCCAGCAGATGGTCGTATCGCCCGACGAAATCGCTCATCCGGCTCTCGTCTATTAGGGGAAGGCACTTGGAATACTTCGCGCACCAGACCGCTTGCGTCGACGAGGGGGCTCACATCGGCGCCGGCACGAAGATTTGGCACTTCAGCCACATCATGCCGGGCGCCGTGATCGGCAGAGGGTGCTCGCTGGGCCAAAACGTCTTCGTAGGCGACAGAGTCCGAATCGGCGATGGCGTGAAGATCCAGAACAACGTCTCGGTTTACGAGGGGGTCGTGCTCGAGGACGGCGTCTTCTGCGGGCCGAGTGTCGTGTTCACCAACGTGATCAATCCGCGAAGCGAGATCGTCCGGCGCGGTGAATACAAGAATACCCTGGTCAAACGCGGCGCCACTCTCGGCGCCAATGCGACGATCGTCTGCGGCCGAGTCGTTGGACCGTATGCCTTTGTGGCTGCCGGCGCCGTGGTAACGCGCGACGTGCCGGATTTCGCCTTGGTCGCCGGAGTTCCAGCGCGGCAGATCGGCTGGATGTGTCGCTGCGGTGCGGAGCGAATCCGGTTCGACGGATCGTTCGGTCATTGCTCTCACTGCGGCGCGGACTATCGCCTAGAGGGTAAAAGGGTCCGGCTGGCGGGGTCGGACGCATCGGACGGGGCGATCCAAAGTTCTTCCCCGGCCGCGACCCTGATGCAGGAGAAATGAGAATGTCGGTCGCCACGGAACGATCTGCTTTGTCCTCGGTCCCCATGTTGGACCTGAAAGCCCAGTATAGCGCGATCAAGGAGGAGATCCTCGAGGCGGTTCACGAGGTGCTGGAAAACCAGCAGTTCATCCTCGGTCCGGCCGTCGCTGAACTCGAGCGAAACATTGCGGCCTACTGCGGCTGTCGTCACGCCATCGGTGTCTCGTCGGGCACCGATGCACTGCTGATCTCGCTCATGGCGGAAGGAATCGGCCCGGGCGACGAGGTGATCACCACACCCTATACGTTCTTCGCCACAGCCGGCAGCGTCGCCCGGCTGGGGGCCACGCCGGTGTTCGTAGACATCTGCCCGGATACGTACAATATCAACCCGTCGGCCATCGAAGCGCAAATCACTTCGCGAACCCGGGCGATCATGCCGGTGCATCTGTTCGGCCAATGCGCCGATATGGACCCGATTCTTGATGTCGCCGGACGCCACAATCTGGCCGTGATCGAGGACGCTGCCCAGGCAATTGGCGCCGAGTACTGCGGACGCCGTGCCGGCTCCATGGGGCACTACGGCTGCTTCAGCTTCTTTCCTTCCAAGAACCTCGGCGGTGCGGGTGACGGCGGAATGGTGGTCACCAACGACCCGGTCCGCGCCGACACGCTCCGATTGCTCCGAGTTCATGGGGCTAAGCCAAAATACCACCATCAGATGCTCGGCGGCAACTTCCGCCTCGACACGATGCAAGCGGCGATCGTTAACGTGAAGCTCCGTTACCTCGACCAGTGGACCGCGGCCCGCCAAGCTCATGCGAAGCGCTACCGCGAGCTGTTCGAGCAAAACGGGGCCGTCGCGACCGGTGCCGTGCGTCTTCCCTATGAAATGCGCGAAAGCCGTCACATATACAATCAGTTCGTGATCCGCGTCGAACCGCGCGACGACCTTCAGACGCATCTCAGGCAATGCGGAGTTGGATCTGAGGTATACTATCCGGTGCCAGCGCATCTCCAGCGTTGCTTCGAGGCATTCGGATATCGCGAGCACGACTTCCCGAACAGCGAGCGAGCTGCGGCCGAGACGGTGGCATTGCCGGTGTATCCCGAACTCGCCGATGCTTCGCTCACCCGAATTGTTGATGCGGTTGGTGACTTCCTGGCCGCTCGCAAGAGCGCTTGGCTACCGCATCCGCCGCTTGTGGACGCGGGTGGAATTCTTAACGGATTTCCTGCCGAATGTTCAAGCCCGACAAGCATCTCGGCCAACTTGTGAGACGTCCCTCAAGCAGCGCGTACGTTCGCGTCGTCTGCGCCGCTTTGGCAAAGGCCGTCAAACAGCTCAGCCAATCGTCGCGTCAGCTCGCGCCGCTCGAACTGTCCGATGTACTGCCGGTCGGGCGATAGAGCCAATCGGCCATCCAGTTTCCTCCGGATCAGGTCGGCCAGCAGCGTCTTCATGGCCTGCACATCGTACGGGTCGACGCACCAGCCGGCCCGCGCTCGCCCGATCATCTCCCGTGCGTCTCCTTCGGGGACGGCAGCAAGGATCGGTCTGCCGGTTGTGAGGTATTCGAATATCTTGCCGGTTAAGACGTAGTTCCGCGGCCAATTCACCAGCGAGAAGAGAGTCAGGAAGAGGACATCGGAGTCCATCAGGAGTTGAACGCTCTGGCTGTGGGGCAGATAGCCCTTGAGCGAAACCACGTGCTCCAGGCCGAGGCGGCGGACCTCCCTCGCGTTGGTCTTGCCGAACTTCCCGGCAAAAGCGAGTTCGATCCGCTCGTTCCACTCCGGGTGCTCATCGAGTAGCGAGCGAACGGCGTGGAGCAAGTAATGCGGGCTGTGCGTTGACCAATCCCGGATGCCGCTGCCGAAAAGACGCTTTGCCACGGCCGTACGCAGCCGATCCCAAAAGGGATGGTAATCGGCCAAGCCGCCCGTGTAGGCAATACGGAATTTGTCGGCGGACGAGATTGAGACAAGACCGGAAAAATCCGCCGCGTCGAAACCGTTGCAGATGACATGGACTTTGCCCTTGGCTTCGGGAAACGCCTCGATGAGCAAATCCTTCATCGTGGGCGTGACGACGACCACGGCGTCGGCATCTTCCACTGCTTGTCGCTCCTGCCGGATCTCGAGCGTCCGATGCATCGGTGTGGTCCAGATCCGCGCCCCGGTCGTCCAAGGGTCGCGGTAGTCGAGAACCCAGGGTACCCCGAGCAGCTTTTTCAAACGCCGGCCCAATATCGCGCAGCTTCGCGGGGCCACGGTAGTGAAGATGGCATCGATCGGGTGCCGCTTGGCGATCTCCAGCGCGGCGCGAGTGGCGGCAGGAAGCCAAAGCTTCTCCTTGTCCGGCACCAGAAACAGCTTGGCTAATGCGGCAAGTCCCGTGGATCGCAGCAAACGCCAGAAACGCTCGTGCCCGGGGCACCGAACGATCGTCGTGCCGGTCAGTTCTGCCAACAGCGTCGTATCGAGAGAGTACTTGCGCGAGTCGGGAACCCCCGCCAAGACCAAGGGGCGATAGCCGAATTCCGGCAGGTACCTGGCAAACTTGGCCGCTCGCTGCACGGCAGGACCGCCTGCGGGTGGAAAACGGTACGCAACCAGGAGCAGATTCTTCATGGCGTCAGAGCTGTTTGGCCGCGCGGAACTTGGGATTGCCGTACCACCGGTCCATTGCCGAGCCGGCGGATCGAGACTCTCCCGAAATACCCGATCGCAGTCGGTGGCTGCGGCTAAGGAATGATTCTATCGGAGGCGTTGCACCGCAACAAGACGAATTGCACCCGCGGCGAGCATCATGCCGGTCAGGCATCGCGGGCTTTCTTCCCGATGCGGATGGCAGTCGTCCAGTTCCGCATGCCGAGCAAGAAGATCGTGCCCAGGGCGGAAACAGCTTCTTTCGCGTCGATCTTGGAACTGCCATGCTGCCGATCGACGAAGGTGATGGGAACTTCAGCAAATTCCGCCTTGACGCATTTCAGACGCCAGAGAATCTCTTCGAAAAAAGAGTAGCCGCGCGAACGGATCTTTTCCAGATCAAGCCTTGCGAGTACGGAGGTTCGATAGCACCGGAATGCGCCGCTGCAGTCTTTCGTGCGGAGGCCAAGGAGCCAACGGGCGTAGGCGTTCACTCCGCGACTCATCAGGCGACGTCGCAGCGGCCAACCTTCGATCCGGCTGCCGGCGACATATCTTGAGCCGATCGCCACGTCGATCGGCTGTCCATGCGGAGGATCCATCGCTTGCAGCAAAGCCGGTATCCGACCGGGGGGATGGCTAAAATCGGCGTCCATCGAGAGCACAAAGCCGTATCCTCGCTCCATCGCATAACGCATTCCGGCGATCGTGGCGGTCCCCAGTCCGAGCTTATCGGGCCGGTGGAGACATCGGACCCGGGGATCCTCGTCGGACCGTTTGTCGCACCAGTGGCCGGTACCGTCCGGCGAATTGTCATCGATCACCAGCAGATCGACCCGCGGGGCGTGGTGAAAGATCTCCTCAACCAGCCGAGGCAGATTTTCGATTTCGTTGTATGTGGCGACGATGACAAGTGTCTTTTCAGAGGTGGGCAAATCTTCCGCTCCGGATTTGACGCGGCTTGCTCAAAATCTTCCCCTTGCCTAAGGGCACAGCCAAATACAATCGGGAAACTGCCCTGGTATCGGCGAGCCTTCCTACTACAATAGATGAATTCGCTCTGAAGCACACGACCAGCCGACTTCGATGATCTGCCCCTCCCGATTCGTCCAACGGTCGGATGACCCGCGGACCGCTCTTGATCCGCCCACCGAACCCGCTCCGGCTCGATCGTCGCCGTATGGTCGCCCTTTCTGGATGGCCTATGCTGGAAATTCCCTGATCACAATCGCCGTGGCACTGCTGTATCGGTACGCCGATTTCGTGACGCTTCTGGGTGGTACCGAGTTTCATCTGGGCTGGATCGTCGGAGTGGGGATGATCGGCAGCCTGCTGATGCGGTTTGCTTTGGGCTCGGGCATCGACCGGTATGGTCCGCGACGTGTCTGGCTCGGCTCGCTGGTGTTGTTTTCCTTGGTGTGTTTCGCGCATCTGAGCATCACCACCTGTCATGGCCCGGCAATCTACCTGCTGCGGATTGCGCTGTATTCATCGATTGCCGGCATTTTCGGAGCTTCGATTACCTTCATCTCCGGACGGGTACCGATGGCGCGGATGGCGGAACTCGTCGGGATGCTCGGCACGTCCGGCTTCATGGGGATGGTCGTAGGGAGCATGTTGGGCGATCTCCTCTGCAGCACGCAGGCGATCGGGCGTCCTCAGATGAACCAGTTGTTTGTCCTGAGCGGGGCGCTCTCACTTGTCGCAATCGTGTTTGCCTGGCTGGCCACTCGCGGCTCTTCCCAAAACCTTCGCCGTCGCCGGGCGCCGATTGTCGCTTTGGTCAGACGGTATCAGCCGGGAATGGTCCTTCTGGTGGGGATTGCCGCCGGGGCTGCCTTGGCGCTGCCCGCGACCTTTCTTCGCACCTTCGCGGCCGAACTGGGTATTGCTCGGATCGGGCTGTTCTTTGCGATCTATTCACCGACCGCCATCGTGACGCGGGTGGTTACACGGCGAGCCGGCGAGACGATCGGACTGGTTCCGATGACCTTGATTGGGCTGGCGGTGCTCTCTGCCGGCAATCTGCTCTTTCTGTCCGTGGAAGCGGAATGGCAGTTTCTCTTTCCGGCAATCGGGTACGGCATCTCCCATGCCATCCTCTTTCCCACGATTACCGCGAGCGGTACCGGCACCTTTCCCATTCGCTACCGCGGCCTGGGAACGATGGTGATCCTTGCGGCCTTCGACACGGGCCAGTTATTTGGAGCGCCCCTGGCAGGCGCGATTCTCCATGGCAGCGGCTTGATCGGTCTCCCTCGCTATCCGACCCTGTTCGTGGCGATGGCCTGCCTGTTGGGGATCGTCGGTGCCGGGTATGCTCTCACGACCCGGCACGGTGACGGACCACCCAATCGAACTCACCGTCCTGAACCAGTCAAACGGCGACGGAAGAAACGGCGGGTGTTGGCAGCCTCGGGCTGACGGGGTTGAACATCGGCCTGGTGCATACCATCGGCCGCGCTCAGTCGGTGTGGAAAACTTGCTTCATCGATTTCCACTGATCCCCGACCGGTGTGCCTTGCACGCGGCGTTGGAGCGGGTCGGTCAGCTTCCACCAGTCTCGCGTGACCGGATCAGCGGCGATCGAAGCCATATCGGCGTCAAAATCGTCGCCCACATACTCGAAATAGCTGAACAGGTAGTAGTCTCCGTCGTCCAACTGCCCGGCGAAGATCGAGTAGTTTCGCATATTCGCCTTGCGGATCCGTTCGAGCACCTCCGGCCAAACGTGCGCGTGAAGAAGAATGTACTGCTGCATGGTCTCTTCGTTCAGTCCGACCACCGAGCCCAATCGCCTGATCGATTTCGGTTTGACCGGTTTCGGCGCAGAGGCTGCTTTTTCCACCTTCTGGGCTTTGGATTGGTCTGCCGCCGCCGCAGTGCCCGGCGCGGTGGTGCTCCAAATCAGTGCGGCAATTGAGAAAACCCCCAGCAGCAGGGCGAAAACGCGGGCTCGAAAGGAAGAACGTCTCATGGTGCGGATCCTCAATAGGCGGAGTAGTCGTGTCCAACCGTGGCCGGGACACACGAAAGAACCATCAAGAAATTCTGGCTCGCGCTCGCGCAGTTTGTCAAGTAAAATCGGTTTCAGCGGGCTGATTCCAGGCAAACAGCGCAGCAGGCACACACCATGCGTGGTCCAATCACCTTCGGACTGCCGTCTACCGACCGAACCGGAGGCGGCGAACTGCGGCAATGCGGACGACACACGGCATGTGCCTGCCTGTGTGTAACGGGATTCGTGCGAGTGCTTCCCGTGCGGAAAGCGAGAGAAAGAGAATAGGTTACTCGGCGGGAACGGTGGTGGTGGGTGCCGGCGCGCTGCCGCCGGATTCCCCCGCGGGGGCCTCACAGCCAACGAGCGTACCGAGACAGAAGATCCCCAGACAGCAAACAATCAAACACTTGCGAATCAACTCTCTTCTCCTTTGAGTTCGGGTGGGTAGTACAGGAAAGTTCGATTCTAAACGGCCCCGATCCATGTCGCAATGGCTCGCGCGGGCCCAAGACGGCTAGTTCATGAGGGGGGGGCGCCGCGTCAAACGTCGAACCGGCTTAATTCCTTCGACCGAAACGGTCGATCCTCCCAATAGAACCCGTTCGCGCCCCATCTATTCCCGCGCACATAAAGATAATGACCCGAGCCGACCTTCGACGCCTTCCGGCGGCAGTACCCGCCCGTCCGCAGGCAACCGCGTCGGTCGGCCGATGGGAACTAGTTCAAATGGTGGCGGAAGGACCGCTGGCACGCGTCTACCGGGCCCGCCCTTCCGAGGCATCGCCGCAGCAATCGCCTGCCTACTCGCTCAAGATGCTCCGTAAAGAGTGGCAAGAAGACCCCAAGGCCGTAGCCTCTCTACATTGCGAGGCCGAGGCAGGACGGAGTGTGGCCAATCCGCACCTGATCCCGGTCTTGGCAGCCCGCCTGAGCGGACCGCCCTATTACCTCGTGATGCCCTGGCTCGAGGGGCGAACGCTCGGCGCGCACTTGGCCTCGCCGGCGTCTCTGGATTTGCCGATGGTTCTCTGGATCGTGCGCCAGGTTGCCGAAGGCCTGGCCGCGATGGACGACGCTGGTTGGGTACATGGGGACGTAAAGCCCGCGAATATATTCGTGTCGCCGGACGGCCACGCGACGCTGCTCGACCTGGGCTTCGCACGCAGGCCGGGGCAAAGCGGCTCCATCGCCGACCGTTGCGTTCTGGGAACATGCAGCTATATGGCGCCGGAGGTGATGACTTCGGCGCTGGGGGCGGACATCCGCAGCGATCTGTACAGCCTGGGAGTTGTGCTCTTCGAGGCCCTTGCCGGACGGCTGCCATTTACAGGCAACACGCTGTCGCAGATGGTCGAGCAGCACAAGCAGGCCCGGCCGCCCTTGCTCCGCAGACTAAGGCCGGCGGTGCCCACCGGTGTGGCGGATCTTGTCGCGGCGCTGCTCTCGAAGCAGCCGCTCCGCCGGCCGCAAACGCCGCGAGAGTTGATCCGGCGATTGGTTGAGCTGGAAATCGAAACGTTTGCGGAGCGGGCTTCTTCGCCGGGAGCTTAGAGCTTATCCCAAAACTGCTGGGGACTGGCTCATTTTGCGGAGTCTTCGGAGCAAAATGTGCCTGTCCCCTTCTTCCGACGCGGTTTTGGGATAGGCTCTTAGTAGCCCGGCTGCTCGCAGCAGCCGGGCTGCGTCGTGTTTCAGCCGCTAGCCGCTCTCAAAATCCCCCCTCGCGCCGGCATCGCGCCAGCGACATCAGTGCAAAGGCTGTCCCGTATTGTTGATGGTAGTCGTAGAAGGGGAAGTCCCACCAGGAGCCGTCTTTTTCCTGCAGGGGCAGAAGTGTGGCAGCCAGTAAATCGCGGTAACGTGGTTGCTGTTCGGGGGCGAGCAACTCGATGCAACGGGCCGCATAATAGTGCCCGTAGTAGAAGAAGTAGGCGGCGACCGCAAACCACGACTCGTGCGGCACGGGCCGCTTGCGGGCAATATCCAGCCAGAGATTGCGGGCGAAGAGCCGGTCGAGCCACGTGATCAGCACTTCGTCGGTCACCGCGTCGTCGCCCCAGATCCGCGTGGCGAAATTGCACGCCTGCGACCGTCCCAGGCTGCCGCCGGGCCGGTTGATCGAATACATCGGCTGCCAGCGGAGATACTCGCCGTAGAGATAGCTGAAATCCGGCTTACGCTGACGCCGGATCGATTCCACCGCGCGTTGGACGATGCGGTCGGGCACGTCGAGGCCGATTTTGGCGGCGTCGTTCAGGGCGGCCAGAACGGTCGCGGAGACGAACGAGATCGACGACCCACTGGGCTTCTGAGTGTGAGCGTTAAAATCATAGTAGCACCAGCCGCCATCGACACACTCGTAGCGCTGGAGCCTGTCGATCTGCTGTCCGATTTGATCGGCAATGGCGCGTTGGCGTGGTTTGTCGTCCGGCAGGCGGCCGTGCATGTCGACCAGAGCATGAATCGCATAGGCATGGCCCCAGTTGTTGTAGATCGCTTCGGGATTTGCACGCCGAAGATCTCCAACATGCTCAAGCAGCCATGCCTCGCCCCGCTCCAGCGCTTGCCGTTGGGCATCGCCGTCAGGGCGGACGCGGATCAGCGCGGAGATGCACATGGCGGTGACGGCCGTGCGAAAGGCATGGTGGGCGCCGGGAACCGGGGCGTAGATGTTGAGCCCTTTGGTGTTGTGGGCCGAGCCCCACGAGCCGTCCGGGTTCTGCCGCTCGACGAGAAACGCAACACCGCGAGCGATCGCCGCCTCAAGCCGCCGGGGATCGACCGGCGGGACCGATTCCGGCCGCGGAAGCGATTCCACGGCCGGCTCCGGCTCCCGGGCCGGTATCGCGGTCGCTTGCGGCTCGGCACCGACGCTATCGGACGGGAACCACGCGAGTTGCAGCGCAAACACACAGGCGAACCAACCAACACCGGGGAGATCTGTCATGTTGGCCACTACGAGTCCTTGTTCTTGGGTTCTTCCTGAAGGATTTCATCGCCGTTGTCGAGTCCTTCGAGGATCTCGATTTTGTCGCCTGCTTTCTCGCCGACAACGACCGCTTGCTTTCGCGGCTCCTCACCCTCGCGGTGCAAATAGACATACCTGCGGTTCGGCTCCAGGGTTTCCGAAAAGACGGCCGAAGCGGGCGCCACCAACGCACTCTTCTTCAGGTAGGGTGTAATTCTGACAGTGCAGTTCATCCCCGGCATCAGTGGATCAGCCTCGTGAGGCAACGACACCTTGACGGTGGCCGCAAACTGCCCGCCTAGCGGAACGGTCTCGAATGCATCGATCGTGGCCGGAAGTTGCAGGTCGGGATAGCCGGTCGGCGTTACAACTCCCTTCAGCCCCGGCCTCAGGTAATGCAGCGAGTTCTCGGGCACGTCGGCACGAATGACCATCGGGCGAGCCTTGACGACGGTCATGACGACTTTGTCGCGCGTAAGATTTCCCCCGCCGCGGAGATCGTCGGCAGTCGAGGTCGCGCCGGCCCATTGGCCGCGGACATATTGGCCGTAGTAAACGATACCTTCCATCGGCGCCTTGACCGTCATCCGATCCCGATCGGCTTCTAGCTCTTTAAGCCGCTGCTGGGAACGTTCTTTCTCGATCGCCATCTTCTCCAGTTGAATTCGCTGCTGCTCAAGGGCAACGGGCAGACTGGCCTGCGATTTCCGGTGGAGCAACTCCTGCTGTTTGGTCAGGAATTTGCGCGATTGTTCTTCGCGGGGCAAATCGACTTGAAGCGATTCCTCGTGGTGTACTTTGGCGTTGCCCAAGAAGAACTCCGCCCGCGCGACCGTGTCGCGCTGCCGCTTGAGGATGATTTCCTCGGTGTCCTCGGTCAAGTCGTCGGCCTTGTACATCTTTTCAAGCTGCCGGAGTTCTTCTTTCTCGTAGTCAAGATTGTCCTGCGAGATCTTCAGCATGAAGTCGGCGCTTTTCCTGATCAGCGGCTTGTCGATTTCGAGAAACCGCTGGAGATCCTCGTCGGCGATCTGTTTGTTTCTCGCGGCTAGCTCCAAATCGAGAGGTGTTGCCGTCTCCAGAATCTTGAGATTCGACTCGGCCTGCTTAAGCGAAAGCTCCGATATCTTCAGATCTTTTCGGAGGTCGGCAATCTGATCATCGATCTTTTCCAGGTCGAGTTGGACCAGCACGTCCCCTTCGCGAACCTCCTGCCCATGTTTGACCGCGTGGACGACGGTCAATTCCTTCCATTGTTTCAGCCGTAGCGCGATCTCGGCGGCGTTGGTCGCCTCGAAGACCCCCTTCAGGCTCAGATCGACTTTGAACGGCTCCTTGGCGACTCGGACCGTTTTCGGTTTTTCAATCGGCGATTGCGACTTGGTTTCAGTTGCCGATGGTTCGGCTTTCGATTCCTCCGGCTTGGACTTCTTCTCAACAGCCGGTTGCTTCTTCACGCCGGCCGTTTCTTCTTTAACGGGTTCCGCGGATTTCTCGCTCTTGTCTTGGTCGGATTTGGGGGCCGATTTCGCGGCCGGCTCGGCCGCCTTCGGCTTCGCCGCAGTTTCGTCTGCCCAGGCCGATCCGTACGCGACGAGCGCTCCAGCAACAGCGCACGCGAAAAGAAAACGAACGAAGCGCGTCATAAGGTGCTTTCCTCCAAAATTGCAGGGCTTGTGCCGGAACGGGGAAGGACGGTCTCTCGGGTGGCGGCCGGCACCGCGGTCCGTTGGCGCGATTCGCCAGCGGCGAAGAACGAGGTTCTCTTTTATCTTTTCATGGAATCCCGATCGAATCAAGGTATCGCCCCGCCATTTTCGGGGAAGCGGGCATGTCTGCGGTGGCTCGCTCCGGGCTGCCAGGAAAAAGTCGGCCACGGAGTGCCCGGCTACACCAGGTCAGCGGCGTCGCGGGCGGTGAAATCCGCCGGTTTCCAGGGTTTCTGGTGACGATGGAGAAACCAACGGTCCAGAACAACGTGCCGGACGAACCAGCGACGGGAGAGCAGCATCCTTCCCAACTTACGCCGGATATCCGGAAAAGAGGGATTCTGAGCATGGGAGCGAATATCGCGCCGTCCGAATCGCTTGCCAAGACGCTCTTCGTAGTCCGCCAGTCGGCCGCGGCCATAATTTCCCCGGGCCTCGACGACCACGTCTGCCGCCATCAGGCCGGATTCGACAGCGGGCCGGATCCCCTCGCCGCTTTGCGGATAAGCCAGACCGGCCGCATCGCCGATCAGCAACACGCCGTCGTCGAGAAGTTCGCGGGGCGAATTGGCGTAGTCGAGGTAGGCGTGGCCGCGGAATTTCTCCGAAAGCGATTGGGGAATCCTCCCGTAGTGTTGCAGGGTTCGGCAAAAGTCCGCAACGTGAGAGGAGATCTGCCGTCGGTCGAGACGCCCCAGACCCACGTTCAGAAAATTGGCCTTCCGGAAACACCAGCCATAGCCCTTCAAATCCTCGCAGAAGTAGATTTCCGGTGCTTCCGGGGCCACGCGACACTCGGCTTGCTGCCGCCCATCCATTTCGAACTCGATCTCCTGGGCCGCCAACACCACCTCCTCGATTTCGCGCCGCCGGCCGAGTCGTCGAGCCACGGGGCAGAAGTGACCGCCCGCGCCGATCAGCAGCGGCGAACTGAGGCGATCGTTGACGATCCAGTCGCCCCCTCTCCGTTCGATGCTCTTGACCCCCTCGCCCAGTTCCAGCGCGGCGCCCGATCGTCGCAGCAGGTATTCGTCGAACTCGCAGCGCCGGATCCCGAAACTGACCGGCCGACCGTAGTCGATGACGACGGTCCTCCCTCCCAGGCAGGCGGTTCGAAACGACGAGATCGTCTGGAATGTTCGCGACCGGCGGTAGTCGTCGACGTCCAACTCGAGCGATTCGACGACGGAAGGGGTGATCCAGCCGGCGCAAACCTTATGGCGAGGAAATGTCGCCTTGTCGATCACGATCACGTTGAGACCGGCCTGCCGGAGCCTCCCAGCGCAGGTTGAACCGGCAGGTCCGCCTCCGACAACCAGCGCATCGCAGCGTTGCGTCATGTCACTGGCCGCCCGACCGGCAGTCGGCATAGAGGGCTGACCGGGTCCAAGGTACCTCGTTGTCCGCCGGCCGCGCGAAGACGACCTGGAAGAGATGGAGCGAGCCGGCGGTGAACGAAGCGGCCGAACCGGCCAGATACAGTCGCCACATGCGAACAAAGCGGTCGTCGAACATCGCGGCCACGCGCTCTGCCGACGCCTCGAACCGTGCCAGCCAGTGCTCCAACGTCCGCGCGTAGTGCAATCGCAGGTTTTCCGTGTCGAGCACGCCGAAACCGGCCGACTCGACAAGCTGGACCATCTCGCTCAACGCGGGTGGGTACGCGCCGGGGAAGATCCGCCGCCGGATCCAGGGGTTGAGTTCGCGCCCACGGTGGACTTGCCCGATCGAATGGATCAGCCCGCGGCCACGGTCGCCGAGGCATCGATCGACCACGGCGCTGAGGTCTTGATAATGGCGCACCCCGACGTGCTCGAGCATTCCGACGGAGACGAAGACGTCGAACGAACCCGAGATGTTCCGGTAATCGTCTTCGACGAACTCGACCTGTCCATCGAGTCCTTGTTCGCGGGCCTTCTGACGCGCATAGGCGATCTGGTTGCGAGAGATATTGTACGCCTTGACCACGACTCCGTGATGCCGGGCCATGTAGCGAGCCAGCGCCCCCCAACCGCAGCCGGCTTCGACCACCGTCTCACCCGGCTTCAGGTGCAATTTGCGGCAGACGTACTCCATTTTCGCCCGCTGCGCCGCTTCCAACTCCGATTCCGGAGTGGGAAAGTAGGCGCATGTGTAGAGCATTTCGCGATCGAGCCACAGTTGGTAGAAGTCGTCGCCGATATCGTAGTGGTGATGGATATTCAGCCTGGACCCGTTAAGGGAATTGCCGTCCACGAAGCTCTCGATGTTGTCCAACATGCGCCGAAACAGGCTCGACATTCCGCTCGAGGGCCTGTGTCGGTAAACGGCGCTGAGTAAACTCGGAAGCGAACCGGCGACGTCAATTCGGCCGTCGCTGTACGCCTCTCCAAAATAAAGGAGCGGGTCGAGGGCAATTTCCAACAACGTGCGACGGTCGTGGATGGCGACTCGGCCGCACGTCGGCCCCGGGGTGCCGGAGACCGTGCTTCCGTCCCAGAGCACCAGGGCAATCGGTGGATTGCCGATCGCCTGCAACATGCGCACGGTGAGCCATTTTTCCAACCGCGAGGGCGCGGCGGTCCGCTTGGCTTCGAAGCTCTGCACTGCCGACTGCGGGGTCAGGGAACTCTGTTCGCGTCTCTTCGGATCAGATAAGGTTGACTGAGACATGATCCACCTCGTCTTGACCAATTGCGTCGGATAGAAATCGGCCAATCCTGCCACTCCGCCCATTGTACACCCGTAAGAGAATCCGTCCATATTTGGTAGGTTCCGTTCGGCTCGCGGCACCTGCTTGTCGATTGCGGCGGCAGCGGCCAGGCATTACCTTGGTGCGCTGGGACACCCCAGTTTACCAAGGGAGCTTCAAAATGAGTGACACGATGCTTCGCCGTCCGCTCGTCGACCGCCGCCAATTCCTCGCCGGCACGGCCTCGGTCGTCGCGGCCGGCGCCTGCGGCATTTTGCCGGCTGCAGAGAAGACGCCGGCCGCCGCCGGTCCGGCTCGCTGGCCGATGAAGTTGTCGTGCTCTTCCATCGCCTTTGCCTCGCTGCCGATCGAGGATGCCTGCCGCCGCATCGGCGATTTGGGGTTCGAGGCGATCGATTTGTGGTCGGCTTACGCCGGTTGCCCACACCTCGACGACGCTCTGAACCGCCTAGGCCCCCAAGGGCTGACCGATTTGCTCACACGCTTCCAACTCAAGCTGTACGCGTTCTCCGTCTACGTCGGCGGCTATCCGAAATACGCCGAGTTGCTGGGACAATCGGGAGGGGGGGTGGCGATTCGCGGAAGTGCCGGCCCGTGCCAAGCCGACGAATTGACCTCCCGGATGAAGTCGTTTCTCGAGTCGCTCAAACCCGATTTGGAACTGGCCGAGAAGTACAATTCCTATCTCGCCATCGAAAACCACGGGCATGCCCTGCTCGACTCCCTCGACTCCTTCAAGGCTTTCGCCGATTTGAACACCCATCCCCGCCTCGGAATCGCGATGGCGCCCTACCACTTGCAAGGCATCGGAGCATCCGTGGAGGATGCCATCCGCATCGTCGGGCGGCAGCTCTTGTTTTTCTACGCTTGGCAGCGGGCCGAGGGCACGGCGCAACTGCCCGGCCACGGCCCGACCGATTGCTCGGCCTGGCTTGCCGCCCTGGCCGAGGTCGGTTACCCCTGGTACGTCAACCCGTTCATGCACCACGAACCGGCGCCAGACGAGATGGCCATGGCGATGAAGAAATCGAGAGACTATCTTGAGGTTTCGTATCGCAAGGCCATCGGCGGCTGAAGGGAACTAAGAGTCTATCCCAAAACCGTTGGGGACTGGCTCATTTTGCGGAGTCTTCGGAGCAAAATGTGCCTGTCCCCTTCTTCCCGCGCCAAAACCGTTGGGGACTGGCTCCGAACCAAATAGCCTTCTGTCGGTAAAGAACACGGTTCGGCGAGGTGCCTGTCCCCGTTTTTTGAACCATGCCGGTTTTCTCCAACGCCGCCACAGAGGCAGCGTTGCCCGGCCGAGCGTCCTCAAGCCGCGAAGACCTCGATACCTTGCCGCGCCGGCGGCGGAAAGGCCTGGCCGCAGTGCATGCAGGCTTCCCGGTCGCGCGGGGCCGGCTCTCGGCAGTTCGGGCACGGCTCGACCACCGGCCACGACCGATGCACGAGGTAACCGGCCAGGCCCGGCAGCCCGCCGAGGAAAACAAAAATCGCCCAGAATGCCGCACGGGGCTGCCCGAGTCGCTTCTGCCGGCCGTGGACCCAAGCCGCCATCGCGGCGCTGGCGAGGACGACCAGCAAGACCTGCGGCCAGGCACTGCCCAGCCCCTGGATCCAGGCGCGGATCGGCGATCGCTCACCCTTCCACATGGCCCGCTCGGCGTAGGGCATCGGTATAGTGAAGATCGCCACAAGCGGTTCGGGGATCTCGATCGCGTTGATCGAGGCGATTGTTGCCGGCTGATCGTACCAACGCGTCGGCTGGCCATTGGAAAGTCGGCGAATCCTTGCCCGGCGGGCGATCTGGAAGTGGTCGAGCACCTGCTCCAACAGCGGTTCGTCCCACGTGGGGCAGAAGGGCCGCGTGAAATCGACCGCCTGACCGACGGTCATCCACCGGTAGAGCGGGTGCCCTTCGGCAAGGTACGCGATGCGAGCCCGCGTCTTCGGCCGCAGTTGGCCGGACTCTTCGCCGAACAATTGCGAGCTTCCATAGTCGGGATGGACCATTCCCAGGAGCATCTTGATCGTCGTCGACTTGCCCGAGCCGTTGCGGCCCAAGAAGCCGTAGACGCAGCCCTGGGGAACGCACAGATCGAGACTGTCGACCGCGGGCCGGCGGTCGTAGAACTTCGTCAGACGCTGGGCGACAATCACGTCCGGCATGGCAATTTACCTCATCTTCCCCGCAGAGGAATCTTCCGCCTGCCACTGAAACTCTTCCGCCCGCTGGCTCACACACGCAACCACCTAGTCGGCGTCGTACTTCAACAGCTCCGCCACGAACCACTTCCCCGATTTGCGCAAGCCGCAACGGTAGTGATCGATCACGTGGCGGCCGAAGAGGGTTCCCGCCGCACGGACCGTGGACAGCGCCGAGGCCGGCCGAGCCAATCCGATCGAGCGAATAGAGAGTCATGGCGCTGGAGACGGCCAACGGGTCGACTCCTTGTTGGAAGGCGATTTCATGGATGTCGTTCCACAACCGCGTCACTTCCGCCTGCGGAAGGACGCTGATCGGGTCGATCAACCCCACTGCCTTACGGGTGTCGTCAATGGTTTGTCTCAAGCCATCGACAGACAACGACGGGGTATCGAACGCACCGACGGTCGTTCCGGCGGCCGAGGCGACTTTTCTGATTTATTGGTCGGGCGAGACTCCGGGGCGAAAACAGTTGACGGTGTCTATTTCCATAGATGGCCGTAGTACCGGCCGGGCCGCCAGGCAGATCCGCAATTCCAGAGCAATCGCCTCTTACGGGCAGGCGGTATTGCTACTACGTCTGACAGAAGATCCAGAAGCATGGTCGGCTCACATGCCCATCGAAGTCGGTGCCGGCCGGCGGTCACCACGTGAGGCGTTGGTCGGCGGGAGCCAGTTGGCCGGCGGGACGGATGCCGGGGCCGGGCTTGCCCTGGTCGCCGAGGTCGGCCCGCATCCGCTCGGCAAGCTGCTTCATCGCTTTGACCACTTCGGGGTGCTGCTGCTGGACATCGGCTGTTTCGTTAACGTCGCTGTCCATGTCGTAGAGGGCGTAGCCGGTCTTCTGCTGGGCCGTTTTGCCGGGGTGGCCGTCGTGGCCGACCTGGTCCATGAGGTAATGCCGGTAGCCGTGCGGAAGGTGGAGCTTCCAGCGCTCGGTCCGCACGGCCTGCAGTTGATTGCCGTAGTAGAGGAAGTAAGCCTCCTGCGGACTTTTCGCGCCCGCTTCGCCGGCGATGATGGGCCAGATGTTCTTGCCGTCGATCTTGTGCTCGGGCAGCTTTGCGCCGACCAGATGGGCGACGGTCGGCAGGATGTCGATCGTCATCGCCACGGTATCGCAGGTGGTGCCGGCGGGAATCACGCCGGGCCGCCACATGATCGTCGCGTTGCGCGAGCCGCCTTCGAACATCGTGCCTTTGCCTTCGCGGAGCCCGCCGGTCTTGCCCGCGTGGTTGCCGAAGTTCAGCCAGGGCCCGTTGTCCGCCGTGAAGATCACCAGCGTATCTTTGCCGAGGTCAAGTTGGCGAATCGTATCGAGGATCTGGCCGACGGACCAGTCGAGTTCCATCATCACGTCGCCGTACAGCCCCACGCCCGACCTGCCCTTGAACTTCTCGCTGACAAAGATCGGCACGTGTACCATCGTGTGCGGAACGTAGAGAAAGAAGGGCCGGTCCTTGTTGCGGCGGATGAAATCGACGGCGTGTTCGGTATACTGCGTGGTCAGTTGCGCCTGGTCCTCGGGGGTGACATCCGCGTCGACGACGGTTGTGTTCTCGATCAGGGGCAGCGGGGGATAGCGTTTGGCCTTCGGGGCGTCTTGCGGCGCACGCGTGTTGTCGTAGGTCCACGGCCACATGTCGTTGGAGTAGGGCAGACCGAAGTACTCGTCGAAGCCGTGGTTGGTCGGCAGGAACTTCGGATGATGTCCCAAGTGCCATTTGCCGTAGACGGCCGTGGCGTAGTCCTTCTGCTTGCAGATTTCGGCAATCGTGGTTTCCTCGGCGTTGATGCCGTGTTCATTGCCGGGAAAGAGCGCCCCCGTAATCGAGACACGATTGGAGTAGCAGCCGGTCACCAGGGCCGCGCGACTGGCCGAACAGACGGCCTGGGCGACCTGAAAGTCGGTGAAGACCCGCCCCTCCTTGGCCATGCGATCGAGTTCGGGCGTGGGATAATTGGGATAGCCGTTGCTGCCAAAGGGGCCGATGTCGGCGTAGCCCATATCGTCGATGAAGACGATCACGACGTTCGGCAGCCGGTCGGATGCTTCGATCCCGGCGGCAAGAGACGCGAGAACGAAGACGGTCGACGCAATCAGCAGCAACTGACGCGATCGATTCATGGGAGGCTCCTTGGAAATTGGCGAAGCGATCAACTGATGATAACTGGTGACCGACGGGGTTCGCAACCGGTCTCGGCGGTGGCTGATCGGCGGGACGCGATCGCGCTGCACAGATCCCGCTCGGCAAGCGGGATTTACCGGGTACGAAATGCGCGGGCAGCTTCCACCAACTCGACGATGGACATGAAATCGTCTCAAAAGTCGTTGGGCAACTGCTTCATCTGCTCCAGCGTAAAAACCGGCCCTTCCTTGCAGACGTAGACGGGGCCGCAATTGCAGCGGCCACACTTGCCGACCCCGCATTTCATGCGGTTCTCCAGGCTCGTGTAGATGTCGCGGTCGGCCAGGCCCATTTTTGCCAGCACGGGAAGGGTGAATTTTATCATGACCGGCGGGCCGATGACCAGGGCCACCGCGTCCTCGGCCGAGACTTCCGCCTTCTCGAGCACTGCGGGCACGAACCCCACCTCGCCTTGCCAATCGGGCGTTTCGCCGCCCGGGTCGACGCAGCGGACCACACGCACCCGATCATACTCCGCCCAGCGGTCCAATTCGTTGCGGTAGACGAGGTCGCCGACGGTGCGGGCGCCGTAGACGATGGTGATCTGTCCATAGTCACGGCGGTTTTCCAGGGCGTACCAGATGGCGCAGCGGATGGGCGGCATGGCGATGCCGCCGCCGACGAAGATCAGGTTCTTGCCCTTCCATTTCTCCATCGGATAACTGTTGCCGTAGGGACCGCGGAAGCCGATTGTGTCGTTGTTGTCAATTCCCCACAGCGCGTCGGTGACCTTTCCGGTGCGGCGGAAGCAGAACTCGATAAAGTCCTTCCAGTTGGAACTGGAGCAGATGTTGAACGTCGACTCGCCCGCGCCGAAAGCCGAAAAGATGCCGAACTGGCCGACGCGAAAAGAGAACTGCTCGGCCTTCGCCTCGTCGCGGAAGCGGATCCGCACCGATTTGACGTCGGCCGTCTGCTGCCGGACGTCCAGTACTTCCATCAGGTCGGGTTGGTAGATATTGGTGAGAGACATGGTTAAATGAGCTGGGTTGAGGCCGCAGGCCGTGTTAGGATGTTTGCTCCGGTTGAAGGGCTTCCAGAACCGTTCGCACGCCCAGGCCGACCGGGCAACTCCGCGTGCAGTTGCCGCAGCCAGTGCAGGCGACCACTCCAAACTTCTCGGGATACACCCGGTACTTGTGGAATATCCGCTGCCGCTGCCGCTGGACCTGCATCGGCCGTGGATTGTGCCCCGAGGCATGCATGGTGAACATCGCCGCCTGGCAGGTGTCCCAGTTCCGCACCCGCCAGCCACCCGCCGCGTTGCCCTCATCGGCGATGTCGAAACAGTGGCAGGTCGGACAACCGTAGGCGCAGGCGCCGCAGCCCAGACATCGCAGCGCGCTCTGCCGCCAGGCAGGATTGTCGAAGCCGTTGTCCAGGAAGTGCCGTATCGCCTCGACATCGACCGTCCGCTCCGGCCCGGGATCGGCTTTCCCCTCGGAGTCGGATGATTGGGTTTGTCCCTCGAACAGCCGCCGCCCCTTCTCGGTCAACAGCCGGACATCGTACTCTCCGTTGCCCAGATCGAAGAGCATCGCGTCGGAACCCTGCGGGGCATCCGGGGCAAGGCCGACCGAAGTGCAGAAGCAGTGCTCGTCGTGGTTCCGGCAGGCCAGGGTGACGATCGTGGTCCGTTGGCGACGGCGGCTGTAAAAGACGTCTTCGCAGTCCCAGTGAAAGACGTGGTCGAGAATCGGCAGCGAGGCCGCGTCGCACGGTCGAGCCCCGACGAGGATCTGTTCCCGTTCCAGCAGCGGCGCCTCGGTCAGTTCGATCTGCTTGCCCGCGATACGGTAGCCGTAGAGCTTCTCGTGCCGCGGGAACAAGAATTCCTTGATCGAATTGGCCGGACGAATGAAGCCCTCCAGGAGCAGATCGCCGGCGGCAGTCAGCGGCCGGTATTGGACGAGATCGTCCTTAGAGCCTAGCCCAAAACCGCGTCGGGAGAGGGGGACAGGCACATTTTGCTCCGAAGACTCCGCAAAATGAGCCAGTCCCCAGCGGTCTTGGGATAGGCTCTTGACGCGGACCGGGCCGCCGACCATGTGACCGGCGGAAATCCAGGCATCGACGAGACGGCTCAAGGCTGGGCGGGAAATGGTCTGGCTCATCGGATGAACGCCTCTTGATCTCGTTCGCGGTAGGAGCCGACGACCGGCTCGGCTTCCGGATCCATGCCCGGGCGGTAGCCGAAGCTGTTTTCCGCCGCCCTGGCCGTCGCCAGGTTGAGGAGCATCAGGTCGATGCCGGCGGGACACGCCCGCGTACACTCCCCGCAGCCCACGCACCGCGCGGCGAGGTGAAAAGCGCGAGTGATGTGCCAAGCGAAATTGCCCTTCAGACTGGCCGAGGTGTCGATGGCGGTGGGGCGATTCTTGTCGACGATGCACCGTTGGCAGTAACAAAGCGGGCAGACCTGCCGGCAGGCGTAGCATTTCACGCAGCGGCTCAATTCCGCCTGCCAGTAGGCCATCCGGTCTGCCGGCGATCGCGCCATGAATGCGTCGAGGGCGGCATAGCGATCGGTGGCCGGCACGTCGGGGTTATCGATTTCGCCGACGACCATGTTCGTCGTCCGCGGCATGCGCACGTCGCAGGCGGCGCACTTCGGCAGCCCCACGCCTTCGCAGGCCACGCCGATCACCACGATCTCCGACCGCTCGATTTGCGACTCGTTCTCCAGCACGACCAGCGCCCGTTCGTCGCAGCCTTTGACGATGATGGCCGGTTTGCCCAGCGCCCGGATCTCCTTGCGGGTCAAGTAGGCGGTCAGATTGGCGAAACAGCGATCGCTCCAAACCAGCCGGTCGACATCGTCGGCGCGGGTAATGAAGATGGGATAGGCCGGCGCGTCCGGCCGCGACTGCCCGTAGCCGATCACGACCTGGACTTCGCCGTCCTCCAGAAGCCGACGGCAGAGGTGACGGAGTTGCTGCAAGATCATCATGCCTCACACACCTTCCGGTAGGCTTGGTACGGCCCGAGCTGTCTCGTCTTCTCGGTGATTTCGGAGATCACCTGTTGCCATTTCCTCCCTTCGGCGGCGGAGATCCAAGTGAAGTGGATCCGCTCCATCTCGATGCCCAGCGTGTCGAGCAGTTCGCGGAAAAGCATCCAACGGCGGCGGGCGTGGTAGTTGCCCGACGTGTAGTGGCAATCGCCCGGGTGGCAACCGGAGACGAGCACGGCATCGGCCTCCATCTCGAAAGCCTTGACGATCAGGTTGAAATCGATCCGCCCGGTACACGGCAAACGCACGATGCGGACATTGGCCGGGTATTCCAGACGATTGGTGCCCGCCAGGTCGGCGCCGAGGTACGTACACCAGTTGCATACGTAGGCCACGATCTTAGGCTCGAATCCGTTGCCGCTAGTCATACGAGGCTCTCCACCATGGCGTAGATTTGCTGTTCCGAGAAACCTTCCAGGTCGGCGCTCTTGGACGGGCAGACGGCCACGCAGGTGCCGCAGCCCATGCAGAGGCCCGGATTCACCCGTGCGGTCCGCTTGAGGAGATGGCCGTTGCGGTCGCGGATCTCCGCCCGCTCAATGGCTTGGTACGGGCAGGCGCGGACGCAGGCGAAGCAGGCCGCGCAGGTCTGCTCGTTGACCGCCGCGATTTCCGGCTCGCGCGTCAACTCGTTGTTGCTGAACATCACCAGCACCTTGCCGGCGGCGGCGGTGGCCTGAGCCACCGACTCGGGGATGTCTTTCGGCCCCTGGCAGGCGCCACAAACGAAGACGCCCGCGGCGTTGGTCTCTACCGGCCGCAGCTTCGGATGCGATTCGGAAAGAAAGCCAAACTCGTCGTAGCCGACCCCCAGCTTCTGAGCGAGCGGCCGGACGCCGTCGGCCGGACGCATGGCCGCGGCCAGGACTACCAGGTCGGCTTCGATCGTCAACGGCTCGCCGACGAGGGTATCGACCCCGCGGACGATCAGCTTGCCGTTCTCCTCGGTGATTTTCGAAACGCGTCCGCGATGGTAGTGGGCGCCGTCCTGCTCGATCGCACGGCGAACAAATTCGTCGTAGTTCTTGCCGCCGGAACGAATGTCCATGTAGAAGACGTGGGCCTCGCCGTCGTGTACTTTATGCTTGTAGAGCATCGTGTGCTTGGCGTTGACCATGCAGCAGATCTTGGAGCAGTAGGACAGCCCCTTGGCGTTGTCGCGCGACCCGACACAACTTACGAAGACGACCGTCTTGGGCTCCTTGCCGTCGGACGGGCGGCGGATTTCGCCCCCTGTCGGCCCGGAGGCCGAGACGATCCGCTCGAACTGTAGCGAGTCGATCACGTCCGGGTATCGCCCGTAGCCGTACTCGCCGTAACCGGCCGGTGTGGTCTTGTCGCGAGGCTCGCCGCCGGGTTTGGCGACACTGTAGAGCTTGTATCCAGTGGCGACGACAATTGCCCCGACCTCTTCGGTGACCAGTCGATCTTTGTCGTCGAAGTCGATCGCCTCGGCCTGACACTTCTTGGCGCAGACGCCGCACTTACCCTTGGTGAGCCGCAGGCAAACATCTTTGTCGATCACCGGGCGAGCGGGCACCGCCTGGGGGAACGGCACGTAGATCGCCGTCCGATTGCCCATGCCGAAATCGAACTCGCTGGGGTTCTTCTTCGACACGCAGACATTCCAGCACTGGCCGCAGCCGGTGCAGCGGTCGATATCGACGTAGCGTGCCTTCTTGCGGACCGTAACGGTGAAGTTGCCGACAAAACCCTCGACCGATTCGACTTCGGAGTAGGTGTGCAGGGTGATCTTGGGGTGCTGGGCAACGTCGACCATGCGGGGCGTGAGAATGCACTGGGAGCAGTCGAGCGTGGGGAAGGTCTCGGACAGTCCCGCCATTTTGCCGCCGATCGACGGCTCTCGCTCCACCAAGACGACTTCGCAGCCGGCGTCGGCGATGTCCAGAGCGGCTTGAATGCCGGCCACGCCGCCGCCGATGACCATCGCCCGCCGCGTTACCGGGATGCGAATGGGAGAGAGAGCCCGGTTCTGGCGGACCTTGGCGACCGACATCCGGATCAGCTCGAACGCCTTGGCGGTTGCCTCGTCCTTGTCGTGATGAACCCAGGAGCAGTGTTCCCGGATGTTGGCCATTTCGACGAGATAGGGGTTCAGTCCTTCGCGGGCGGCCGTTTTGCGAAACGTCTTCAGATGCATGTGGGGCGAGCAGGAGGCCACGACCAGGCCATCGAGCCGTTCGGTCTTGATCTTCTCGCGAATCAACGCCTGGCCGGGATCGGAGCACATGTACTTGTAGGCCAACGAGCACTGCACGCCCGGCAGCCGGCCGACCCGTTCGGCCAGGCCGTGTACGTCAACAGTGCGGGCGATGTTCTCACCGCACCAGCAGGTA
This sequence comes from Rhodopirellula sp., assembly GCA_012728855.1. Lineage (GTDB taxonomy): Bacteria > Planctomycetota > Planctomycetia > Pirellulales > Thermoguttaceae > JABWBD01. The sequence goes on from JAAYEH010000086.1 coordinate 29,403, forward strand.
AAGACGCCGATTCTCGCCATGTCGTCCGCCTTGTTTCGATCAAGCTCGCTGCCGGGCTCTGCCGGGAAACGAGAACTCAGGTCTTCGTCACAAAATGTCGATTCACTCCCAGCTTCTTTTCTTCCAGCCCTAGCGCCAGCCCCACCAAATCCGACAGGTAATACACCACCATCTCATGCCGGACCCCGTACTTCCGCTCGATGTCTGCTTGTTTCATATCCAGGTTCACATGGCACATGGGACATGCGACGACGATGGCGTTGGCCCCATGCGCGGCGGCATTGGCGAGGATCTTGTTGGAGAGATCCAACACGGTCGCCTCGTTGGCCATCGTCATGCCAGCCCCGCAGCACTCGGTCCGGTAGTTCCAGTCGACCGGCTGGGCCCCCAGGGCTTCCAGGAGCGTTTCCATCGAGCGGGGCTGCTCGCAGTCGTCGAACCGCAGCGCTTCCGGTGGCCGCGTGAGCAGGCAACCGTAATAGCAGGCCGGTTTAAACTGATCGAGGCGATGAACCGCCAACTGCCGGATCTTCTCCAGACCTACTTGCTGGAAGATCTGGATCAGGTTGATCACGCGGGTTGAACCGCTGACCGGCAGTTCGACGATATCGGAGATCTCCCGGCGGAGGCCGGCGTCGCGGGAGACCAACTCGCCGGCCTTGATCAATTCCATCGAGCACATCGGGCAGGGGGCGAGCATTTCCAACATGCCGTCACGCTCGGCGATGGCAAGATTTCGGGCGGGCAGGGCCACGGCGAGCTTGTGATTGAGCGAATGGGCGGCGGTTGCCCCGCAGCAGATCCAGTCGTCGAGTTCCCGCAAGCGAACACCGAGAACCTCCAGGCACGCCCGCACCGACCGTTCGTAGTCGTTCGAGGATCCGTGCAAGGCACAGCCGGGATAGTAGCCGATTTCCACTGCCGTTCTCCTTTTTGTGGCTTTCGCCGGGAAGAGGGCCGCGGAGCGAGTCAGCCGCGTACCACCGTCGGTGAAGCCTCGCGGGCCCCCTTCCCGAGCAAAAGTCCTCCGTCTACTCCGACGAGTAATCGCCGTCGGGGCTTTCACACCGCTCAAAGATCCTCCGCACCACGCCGCGGTCTTTCACCCGCCTGCTCCAGAGGTGCAGCTTTCGGCGCTTGAGCATCTTGGGACCGAGCATGGCGTCTTTGAGCAACAACGCTACACTCCGGTCGCTGAAGAACCCCCGCATCTTGAATTCTCCGACCAACTCCAGTTCGCGAAGCCGGCCGTTGCGGCGGATGTTGTCGAGGAAGGCTCGTTGAAACAGAACCGTGCGCCGATGCCGGGGGGACACGCAGTCGCGCTGGATCGACATTTGCCGCAAGGCGTCGAGAATCGCGGCGCAATCGACCGATTTCGGGCATCGCGTCGAGCAGGTGAGGCAGGAGACGCACTGCCAGATCGCCTCCGAGCGGACCGCCTTGTCCAGGCGATCCATCTGTATTAGGCGGATCAACTGGTTGGGAAGAAGATCCATGTGCTCCGCCATCGGGCAGCCGGCGGAACATTTGCCGCATTGATAACAGTCCTCGACGCGGGTGTGAGCCAGATTGTCGATTGCGTTGGAGGCGTCGGTCTCGGTTGTACTCATCGGTTCTCATCCTCTATGACGCACTGCGTGGGATTGTGAAGGATCTTTCGGCATGGAAAGCCCATTCAAACCCAAGCAGTGCCACAGTTCCCGGCGGACAGGGTTCTACTTGAGCGCCGGTTCCGTCCGGCAGACGGAACCTACTACACGGCGGGTACCGTCAGACGGACGTGAAGTAATTAGTACGAGGCCATGTCGGCGGCGATATGTTCGGCCAACAGCGCGATGGTGCGAGCGTCGAGCCCGTCGAAGCCGCCGTCGTCGGACTTCGGCTGAACGACCAACGTGGTCACCTTGCCGTCGCCTTCGCCCGCGACGGCGATGAATTGCGACTTGGTGTCTCGCAGCAGGCTTCCGGGATGCCGATCGGCGTTCTTGGCCAGCAACACCACGAGCCGATCGCAGGTCTGCGCCACCCTGGCCAGATCGGTGGCCGTAATTTTCACTTCCCCGGAGGTGCTTTCCATCGGGAACAAACGCTCCAGCAACTTCTGCCGGATCAGGGCGCCCAGTCCTTCGTTGCGGCGCAGCAACCCCGGCGCGGCGACCATCCGCACCTTGGTGCCGTTGCGGTTAGTGATCGAAATGCTCGCCAAAGGCGCCGAGGCAGGGTTCTTCTCGAGCCTGGCCGTCGGGGCTGCCGGGAACGGGAAGGCGGCGTTGAGGATGTCGACGATCTCGTTGTCGGCAAAAGGCTCCACCGCGTAGTAGAAAATGCGGCGGGCGCGGTAGGATGCCTCCAGTTGGCTCTCTCCCGGCGCCACCACCACGACTTTCATCGACGGTGCCGCCGCGTTGACCTGGTCGATCAACCGCAGACCCTCCTGACCCGCCGGCGGATTGACCACCAGCACACTGTATTCATGTTCCGGCAGCAGAGCCGCCAACTCGGTCCACGTGCCGACCGGCCGCACCTCGCAACCCAGCGCTGCCAACTTGTCGGCCTGTGCCCGTGCCGGGCCGGCATCGGCATGAAAGAGAATCGCCTTACGGCCGGTGCAATTCTTGGCCTCGTCGTCGAGGCGAGTCGGGCAGACGCCGGCGATCCAGCCCGCGCCGCACGGATCGGTCAGCACGGCCGCCGGGTTCTTTGCCAGGTCGCCGTTGACCGCTTCGACCAGTCCGGAGATCGGTGCCGGGATGACGACTTCCGATCCGTCGGCCATCTTCAAGCTGGCCATCGGCAGCCCTTGGTAGACGACCTCACCGATGCCGGGAATACGGATCGACTCGACCGCCTTGTCCGACCGCATCAGCATGGCGCCGACACGAGCGCTGTTGTCTTTGCCCAGCCGGTACCACGACTCGTGCCAGAACCGCGCCGGCTCTGCGGCGGGAGCCCATCCGTCGCTGACTGTGTGGCCGGTGGTCTTGCTCTCGGCACCCAGTTTGCGGGCGTACTTGCGAACCGCCTCAGTAATCTCTTCGGGGGTAAACGGCTTGGTGACGAAGGCGGCCGCGCCGAGCCGGATCGCCGAAACGGCGCTAGGAACGCTCGGATAACCCGTCATCAAAATGACGGGCACGTCGGGCTTTTTAGAGCGAAGCTGTTCGAGAAACTGGATGCCATCCATGGTGGGCATTTTGATGTCCAGCAGGATGGCGGCGTAGTCCGACGAGGAGGCGAGGTTGAGCCCCGCGTTGGCATCGCTGCTCTTCTCGACGGCAAAACCTTGACGAGTGAAAATGCGTCGGCAGCCTTCGCAAATGGCTTCTTCGTCATCCACGACCAGCAGTTTTGGATCGTCGGACATGACCGGGCTCCTCATGAAAACGTTCGATTGGTTTGGCTTGGGACGGCTCTGGCAGAGAGCTAAACGCAAGCGACGTGCCAAAAGAGCAACAAACCGTCTCGCTTGCGATCGGAGGCGAATGGACGCGGAGCCGTAAGTGGCTTTTAGAAAACGGCTTACATGGCGCTAATCGCCGCTGTGATTCGACGTGAAGAAAGCTTTGCGCCACGAGCGCGAGCCAATATCCCGCTTGCCGGCGGGACCGTCTTTTCTTCGCCAGCGGCTCTCGTTTCGGAGAAAACCGGCCAGAAACCGGGAGAATCGCAGTGAGAATTTCAGTGTATTGTCAAACCATACACTGTATGCCATGCTCGGGCGAGCGTCCGTCTGCTGATAGCTACGATCGCCGCGTCATCGCTCGCCGCAGATCCCGCTGGATTTCCGCCTTCTTGATCGCCTCGCGTTTGTCGTGCTTCTGTTTGCCTCGGCAAATGCCCATCAGCACTTTGGCGCGCCCTTCTTTGAAATACATCTTCAGCGGCACAAGCGTGAGCCCTTTTTCGTAGGCTCGACTGGCAAACTTCTGGATCTCTCGCCGATGGAGCAACAGCTTGCGCGGACGCTTCGGCACATGGTTGAACTGATTGGCCTGAACATACTCGGGAATGTCGCAGCCGATCAGCCAGAGTTCACCGTCGCGCATCCGCCCGTAGGCATCGTCCAATGCGACCTTTCCTCCCCGCAGGCTCTTCACTTCGCTACCAACGAGCATTATCCCACATTCCAGGGTGTCTAACACCAGGTAGTTGTGATAAGCTCGTCGATTCTGGGTGATCGGGCGCTCCCCGTCCACCTCTTTCGGTTTCTTGGTTTTTTGTTTCGTCGTGGCGGCACCACCTTTCATCTTCCGGCGCGGCGGCTTCTTTGAGAAAATCCGCCTGCGATATCTCTTGTACTAAGTACGGGCCAAAACCTCAAGTTAACCCATGGCAAACCAACAGCCTGCCTCGGACGCCTCGGCGCCGGCTTTACAGGCGTATCTTATTGGCATGATAGGGTTTGAAGACTGCCAGCAACTGCAGCACCGGCTGGTCGAGTCCATCCGGAACCGCACGGATGGGCAAATCCAGCTCCTTGTTTGTGAACATCCCCCTCTGATCACCATTGGGCGGGGCAGTCCTCCGCATTCCCCGCTTTGTGTAGGAAAACGCTCCGGTGGACATTGGATCGACACCCATTGGGTCAAGCGCGGAGGCGGGTGTTTGTTTCACGCGCCAGGCCAATTGTCCGTTTACCCAATCGTCCCCCTTCAGTGGCACGGATTCACGATCGGCGAGTATCTGCGGCGACTGGAGTCCGCCGTCCGCCGCACACTCCGGCAATTGGGCGTGGAGGTGGAACAAGGATCGGCTTTCGCTGGTCGCACCGGATCGTTGGCCGCGTTGGGTGTCACCGTGCGAGACTGGGTGGCCTACAACGGGGCTTTCATCAGTGTCTCGCCGCCCGTCGCACTGCTGCGATTCTTCGACCGCTGGTCGCCCGAGCGAAATCGTGTCAGTAGCCTGGTGGCCGAGCGGCAGGGGCCGGTTAGAATGGCAACGGTTCGGGCGGAGGTTGTGCGGCAGGTCGCTCAGGCCCTAGGCTGCGATCGGTACCACCTCCACACCGGACATCCGCTGCTGAGGACCGGCGAATGAAAAACTGTCGCACTTCCCGGTGGTGGCGGGGCCGAGGGGGTCGGGAGTCTTTTTTTCGTGTCGGCCGGGCGACGCTTTCGAGTATGGATAGACGCTCTTCCGGCCGACACGAAAAAAAGACTCCCGACCCCTTTCCACGCTAATTTCGCGACGTTTATTCCTTCGCCCATCCAAAAGCGGGTGAGGAGTGATCAACCGGCGCCAGGCCGCCTCGAGACTCGTTAGAGACGCGTTGATGAATCGACCTTCCGCAGAACACCTGCCGCGATGGCTCAAGCGCAACGTCCCCAAGGGAAATGCCAACCATTTCACGGCGAAACTTGTCGACCAGTTGCGGCTGGAAACGGTTTGTGACCACGCCAAGTGTCCGAACCGGATGGAGTGTTACGCCCAGAAGACCGCGACCTTCATGATCCTGGGCGACGTTTGCACCCGACGTTGCGGGTTCTGCCACGTTTCCAAAGGGAAGACCCGCCCGGTCGATGCGAGCGAACCGACCCGGCTTGCCGAAGCCGCGCGACGGCTTGGATTGAAGCACGTCGTGATTACCTGCGTTACTCGCGATGACCTGGCCGACGGCGGAGCGGCCCATTTCGTTCGCTGTATTCAGCAGGTGCGGGAGGCCACTGACGCAACGATCGAGGTGCTTCCCAGCGATTTCGCAGGCAACGGCGAAGCCGTCGATTTGGTGGTCGATGCCCGGCCCGAAGTGTACAACCACAACACGGAAACGGTGCCGCGACTGTTTGAAACGGTCCGGGGACGGAAGGCCGATTACCGCTGGACACTGGCGATGTTCCGGCGGATCCAAGCGCGGAATCCGGAAATCAAAACCAAGAGTGGGCTGATGCTCGGACTGGGCGAAACCCGCGACGAGCTTTTCGATACTCTGGCGGACCTGCTTGATGCCGGTTGCGAGATGCTCACGCTCGGCCAGTACCTGAGACCGTCGCTCGACCATCTTCCCGTGGTGCGTTATCTCGAACCCGAGGAGTTCGACGCGTTGGGCGAGGCGGCTCGCGGCATGGGCTTTCGCCAGGTCGCCAGCGGTCCGTTCGTCCGGTCGAGTTACCATGCCAGGGAAATGGTCCAGTAGGCGGCCGATTCTCACCGCACGGAAACCGTGTCGAACTGCGGCCCTGGATCATTCACTCGCTCATCGTCGACGGCTATCTCCGTCGCCAATTCCAACTCGGACGATCGCCGCCCGATCAGCAGCGTCTTCGCATCGATGACGAGGCTCAGCAGCAGCGGAACGACTACGAGGGTGAAGAGCGTCGAGCAGATCAGGCCGCCGACCACGACGGCGCCGAGGCCGCGGTACAGTTCGCTGCCGGGACCGGGCGCCAGCACCAGCGGCAACATGCCGAAGACGCTGGTGGCCGTGGTCATGAAGATCGGCCGGATACGGCTCTTGACCGACTGCCGGATCGCCTCGCGCGGCGACATCGGTTCGCAAGCGCTGTGCTCACTTTCCCCAATGCCGCGCATGAAGTTCAGCGCCTGGTGGACCAGCAGGATCGCGTTGTTGACGACCACGCCGATCAGCAGAATGAAACCGAGCATCGTCAGGGTGTCCAACTGCTGCGTGGGATCGAGAGAGCGGACGAAACGCAGCCCGATGAATCCGCCCACGGTGGCCAGGGGAACGCTGAAGAGGATCACAAACGGATACAAGAAGCTCTCGAACAACGCGGTCATCAGCAGGTAGGTGATCAAGAGGGCGAGGAAGAACCGGCTCAACCCCACGCTCTTCAATGAGGCAATGTTCCAGCCGTCCCAGCGGCCCAGCAGCGCGGTTCGCACCTGCGTGAGCTTCCCAGTACGGGCGGACGGCCGCTTCCAATCGTTCGGCGACCACGGTGTTCTGCTCGAGCGAGTAGCCGGGTGGGTTGAACACAATCCCTAAGGTGAAGTTCTTGTTCCCATCCGGCAGGTAACTGGCGGGGAGCATGAGCATCCAGCTCATGGCCACGGCGGCGACCGTAATCACCGAGATGACCATCAGCCGCAGCCACGCTCCGGCGAAGCTCCGGAAGGTCATCAGATGAATCAGGCGAGAGAAGGCTTCGCTGCCCCACTCCACCAGCGGCGCCAGACCGAAAAGCGAGTGTACCGCCCGGAAGATCGGCCCGCGCGACGGGCGGCCGCGGTGGAGGAATTTCGCCCCGGCGGCCGGGATCACCGTAATCGAGACGATCAGCGAGAGAACCACCGCGGCACACACGGCCAGGGCGATGTCGTAGAAGAACTGGCCGGTCTCTTCCTTGATCGTCAGCACGGGCGCGAAGACGGCGATCGTGGTGAGGGTCGACGACCATGCCCACGGCGAACCTCAGCCCGGCGAGTGAAATCACGTTCAGATTGCGGCCGGTCAGTGCCATGACGACGAACGTACCGATGACCGAAATGGGAATGGCCAGCGCGATCAGCAACGTCGGCCGCGGTCGCCTTGCGGACTTCCACCAGTCGGCCGATGATCGACCGCTGCGGCTGAATGTTCTTGTCCCGAGCTACCGACACCCGCACCATTGCCAGGGCGGCCGGGGCGGGTGGGCCGTCGTCCGCCTTGATTTGTTCGAGCCGTTTGCGGAGAAATTCCGGGTCTTCCAACTGTCCTCGCGAGGCGCTCCGCACCGCCAGTCCGGCGATGATTGCTCCCGCCAACAGGCCGCTGAGCGTCAGGGAACCCATCAAGACCCAATGACTTGCACGTGATGCAGACATCGATACTGTCCTGTATCGGAAAGACGGCAACAGAGAAGAGGAATCCGTACTTGAACACGGAGTACGGATTCCTCTTCTCTGTTGCCGCTTTTCCGCGGGGAAACGGACGTGTCTACGGCACCGTTTCCGCCGATTGTGAATCCCTCGCGGGATCCCAGGAATTCTGCGGAAGAGCCTTCGTTCTCTTCCTATCTCGGAGCCGGCGGAGAGCGGCATAATCAGCGAAATGATGTGACGGAGTCTTTCGAAGCAGACTGCCGAGTCCTTCGAAAACGCATTCGGCGGGGAAACAGCTTGCAATCCCCGCGACCGTCGCTATGCTCAAACTGGCTCCCGGCGCGGAGTCTGTCATGGTCTGCAAGAGGATTATTATGTCAGAAAGTACAGTAAACGTCTCACGCCGCGAGTTTCTTGGCGGGTCGCTGCTATCCGGCGCAGCATGGATGTTGGGCCATGCGGCCTTCAGTGCGGAACCGCCTGATGACCTTGACCGATGGATCCTCTTGGCCGATGTCCACATCGGCCAAGATCGCAGCCTCGAAAGCCGCGGCATCAAGCCCGCCGAGAAGTTTGCCGAGGCGCGTTGCCAATTTCTCGCCCTGACACCGCGACCGACCGGCCTGATCATCGCGGGGGACTGTGCCCATTCCAGCGGGCTGGCAGGCGATTACGCGGTACTGAGCGAAGAACTGGCACCGGTAAACGACGCCAACATTCCCGTCTACATGGCCATGGGCAACCACGACAACCGCGAGCGTTTCTGGGCGGCATTTCCACAATCCAGAACCCGTTCGGCAAAGTCCGGCCTGGAAAAACACGCGCTGATGGTCGAGGGAATTCATGCCGACTGGTTCGTTCTCGACTCGAGCGTACAGACCGGTGTCATCCCCGGCGAGATGGGCGGACCGCAATTGGCCTGGCTTGCAAACGAACTGGACAAGCGGCCCGACAAGCCCGCGCTGCTGGTGGCGCACCACTATCCAACCGACGCCAAGGACGACAATGGCCTGCGTGATTTCGACGCGCTGTGGGACGTCATCCGGCATCGGACACGGGTCAAGGCGTACTTTTTTGGTCACAGTCACCGATGGGTGTTGGGGCAGCGCGAAGGGGTGCATTTCATCAACCTTCCCGCGTTGGCATGGCTGTTCGAGGATCAACCTCGGGCCTGGACCGAAGTCGTCCTCGGACCTGACGGATTGCGTCTGCAACTCCATTGCCTGGACGATACGCGCCCCAAGAACGGAGTCCGCCATGATCTCCTGTGGAGAGCGTAGAGTCTTGGTTCGTCACGAGAAGATTTCCGCCCCCTTCCCACGTCGATTGCGCGACAGTTGTTCATTCGCCGATCCTGTGGGCTGTGGGAATTCAGCTTGAGCATATTGTGGGACGTTTGACATGACGCAATGGTACGAGGCGCTTTTCGCCAATTTCGGCAAGTCTTACGACAAGGAGTCGTTCACGCAGGGGACCGTGGGCGAAGTGGACTTCATTGAAAGGGAACTCGGCGCCGACCGTGCCAAGCGAATCTTGGACATCGGTTGCGGGACGGGCCGCCACGCCATCGAGCTTGCCAAGCGAGGCTACCAGGTGACCGGCTTTGATCTTTCCGAGGCCCAGCTTTGCCTCGCCTGGGCCAAGGCCGCCGAGGCCGGCGTTGTCGTGGAGTTTCAGCGTCGAGACGCGACTCAGCCGCATTTCATCCAAGAATTCGACGCCGCCATCATGTTTTGCGAGGGCGCCTTTCCGTTGATGGAGACCGACGAGAAAAACTATGCCATCCTCAGGCATGCCGCCGCGGCGCTGCGTCCCGGCGGCAAATTGCTTCTGACAACGCTAAACGCCTTGTTCCCGTTGTTTCACTCGGTCAAGGACTTCCTTGACGCCGGCGGGTCCGGCACGGTAACCGATACGCTGACATTCGACTTGATGACGTTCCGCGAACATGCCCGGATGACCTTCACCGACGACGCCGGCCAATCGCAGACGATCGAGACCAATGAACGTTATTACACGCCGTCCGAATTGCGTTGGCTCTTGCGGACCGCGGGGTTTGACACGGTCGACATCTTCGGCTGCCGTCTGGGCCAGTTCAGCCGTGAACACTCGCTTACCACCGATGATTTCGAGATGCTGGTGGTGGCGGAAAAGGGCGAATGATGCAATGGTCCGGATCGGCCGCTCCGATCCACGCGCTACGTTCGGCCCTACGGGCGTGCAAACTCATTGAATTCGGTGAAGGTCACGTGAAAATCCTTGCGGTCTTGGAGAATCTCGCACATAATCAACAGTGAGCGCAACGGCTTAGCCAGAGATTTCAACGGTTCCCTCGGTTGCGGCGGACCGCAAAGGGTCGTTGCGGCACAGGTTAGGGCACAATCCTGCTGTACAGGGGAATGCAACGGCCCAGAAGGCAGTTAATTCGGCGGAATGCGGCTCAAAGCGGGGGATGGGCAACGAAAACGCAAGACAAACTGTTGCAAATCCGCCATCTGCCAACAACAATGGGGGGAAATGGTGCTTGCAAAGCAATTGCAAATCGGTTATGCCAATACTTCTGAGAGGAGTCCACACGCGTTCGTCCTTCCGAGATCTGTCCATCCTACCTACCCTAGATCTGTCAGTCCCACCAAGATTTAAGAAGTCTGCCTAGCAAGGCACTCTGCGAGCGAAGGGGCTTGGAAGTTTTCCAGATGAGCCCTGCCGCTGGCGACCCCGCCGGGTACGAACCGAGAGGTCGACAGGGTGCCACGTTGGGCGTGCCGGGCCTGATGTATGTTGGCCTTCGGAACAAGTCGGGCGTTTTTTCCGCCGTACTTGCAACCTTCCGTCGAACTCAGCCCAAGTTTTAAGGTGACTCGTGATGAGAGCTACAGCGATTTCGCTTCTCGTACTCGTTCTGGCGTCCTTAGCCTCGTTATCGGCCGCAGCGGAAGCCGACCCGAGCGCGGAGTCCAAGGCGAAGGCTGACTACGAGGCAGCCGTGAAGGCAGCCAAGGAGGCGGAAGCTGCGGTCGTGCCTTTGAGGGCTGCCATGCAAAAGGCCGACGGGGAATATGCCAACGCGAGAGGGGCGGCCTACACGAAGCGACAGCAGGCCACCGACGCTGCGAATATGGCGGGCGAGCAGGGCGCGAAAGAGTTGGCGCAGGCCGAGGCCAATGTGCCCGCCGCCATCCAAACCCTCACCGAAGCGACCAACGCCAAGCCTGCCCTGGACAAAGCCGTAGAAGACGCCAGGGCCGCCATGCTCCCATTGCAGCAAGCTTACGATGCGGCCGAGAACGCGGCGAGGGTGGCTGAAGCCGCCGCGAAAGCCGCTTCCGACGCGGCCAGTAGACTCGACGTGGAAGCCAGGAGGGCCGTGGAAGAGGCAGCCGCTATGCGCAAAGCGGCTGATACGTCCAAGACGGCCCTGACCTGGGGGCAGCAAAATGAGCTGCGAGTGGCCGATCAAGCCAAGACCGCCGCCGAGCAGTTTGCCCAAGCAGAGATCGAGAAAAAAGCAGCCGACGAGGCCTTGGCCGCCGCCAAGAATCGAGTCTCTGCTGCCACGACTGCATACCAAACAGCCGAGCAGGCCGCGGTGGCTGCGGAGGCCAATGCCAAGCCGGTTTCCGAAGCGGAGAAGCAACAGGCCGCAGCCGACGCCGCTGCCAAACGCAAGGCAGCCGACGCGGCCAAGGCGGCCCTGACCCAGGCACAGCAAACACAGGCTCAGGCCACTGCGGCCGCCCAAAAGCTGGCCGACGCCCCGGCGCAGAAAAAGGCCGCCGACGAGGCTTTGGCCGCCGCTAAGACCCAAGTAGCTGCGGCCACGACGGCTCACCAGGCGGCCGAACAGGCGGCCCAGGCTGCCGAAGGCGCGGCCAAGGGGATCGCCGAGGATGCTGCCAAGTCCCCAGAGGAAAAGAAGAAGGCGGCAGACGAAGCGGCTGCCAAACGTAAAGCAGCCGACGCGGCAAAGACCGCCTTAACGCAGGCACAACAAGTCGAACAGCAAACGCAGGCCCAGGCCAACGCCGCCGCCCAGAACCTGGCCAACGCCCCCGCACAGAAGAAGGCAGCCGATGATGCCTTGGCCGGCGTCAAGAACCAGGTCGCCGCGGCCACGACCGCTCATCAGGCCGCCGAGCAGGCCGCTCAGGCCGCAGAGGCCACGGCCAAGGTTATAGTCGAGCGTGCCGGCAGGTCCGATGAGCAAAAGCAGCAGGCCGCAGCCGACGCAGCCGCCAAACGCAAGGCGGCCGACGAGGCCAAGGCAGCCCTGGCTCCAGCGCAGCAGGCCGAGCAAGCAGCTCAGCCCCCGGCAACGGCCGCCGCGAAGAAGTTCGCGGACGCGGAGGCACGAAAAAAATCGGCCGACGAGGCTCTGGCCGCCGCCAAGAGCCGGGTTGCCGCGGCCACCACCGCTTCCCAGGCCGCTGAGCAGGCGGCGCAGGCCGCAGCAAAAACAGCCGAGGAGAAGAAGCAGGCGGTAGCACAAGCGGCCGCCAAGCGAAAAGCGGCGGCGGATGCCGCGGCCGCGCTCGCTCAAGCGCAGCAGGCCCAGCAGCAAGCCCAGGCTGCGGCCGCAACTGCGGCACAGAAGCTGGCCGAAGCGCAGGCGCAGAAGAAATCGGCCGATGAGGCCTTGGCCGGCGCTAAGAACCAGGTGGCCGCCGCCGCCACGGCTTCTCAAGCTGCCGAACAGGCCGCACAGGCGGCCGAGACCGCCGCCAAGCAAGCCGCGGAGGATGTCGCCAAGCCCGAAGCAGAGAAGAAGCAGGCCGCCGACGATGCCGCCGCCAAACGCAAGGCGGCCGAATCGGCCAAAGCCGCGCTCGCGCAGGCGCAGCAGGGCGAACAAGCGGCGCAGGCCCAGGCCGCGGCCGCCGCACAGAAGCTGACAGAAGCCGAGACGCAGAAGAAACCGGCCGACGAGGCCCTGGCCAATGCCACGAACCAGGTTGCCGCTGCCACGGCTGCCAATCAGGCGGCCCGGGAAGCGGCCAAGGATCTCCTCCAACTCGATGCGGCAAGCCAACAGGCCGCTGCCGATGCCGCCGCCAAGCGCAAAGCGGCCGACGAGGCCAAGGCAGCTTTGGATCCCAAGGCAAAGGAGTTGGAGCAAGCGGTGGCGCAGGCCAACTCCGCCACCCAGAGGCTGGCTTCGGCCGAAGCGCGGAAGAAGTCGGTCGAAGAGGCCCTGGAGAATCTGAAGAAACGGATTGCCGCGGCCAAAGAGACACAAGCAGCGGCTGAAGAAGCGGCCAAGGGGGCTGAGGCCCTCGTCCCTCCATTGAAAGCGAAATCGGACGAAGCCCGCGCGGCGTATGCGGCTGCCAAGAAGACCGCTGACGACAAGTGGGCTCTGGCCGATAGGGCCAAGGCCGAAATCCACCGGGTGATTGCCGCGAAGAGAGCACCCAATATTATGGAAACACCGGATCCGCCGAAGCCGGCGAACCGGATTGATGAAATCGTGTTTGCGAAGCTCAAGACGCTGGGGGTTCAACCGGCCCTCTGCTCCGATGCGGTGTTCATACGCCGCGTGTATTTGGACCTGACCGGCAAACTGCCCAGTGCGGAAGAGGCCAAAACCTTTATCCAGAGTCCGGACCCGAATAAGCGCATTGGCCTGATTGACCGTTTGCTCGAGCAGTACACGCACGTCGACTACTGGGCGATGAAATGGAGTGACATTCTGCGAATCAAAGCGGAATTTCCCGTCAAGGTCTGGCCCAATGCGGCGCAGGCCTATCACCGCTGGGTGTGGGAATCGATCGCGCGGAACAAACCGTACGACCAGTTCGCCCGTGAACTGCTCACCTCCAGTGGGAGCAATTTCCGCGTCGGGCCGGTCAACTTCTACCGCGCCATCCAGAACAAGACTCCCGAGGGCATCGCCGCGTCTGTGGGCCTGGCATTGATGGCCACGCGTCCCCAGTTGTGGCCGCAAGACCGCCTGGCCGGTATGGCGGCCTTCTTCACGCAAATCGGCTACAAGCCCACCAGCGAATGGAAGGAAGAAATTGTCTTCTGGGATCCCCTCAAGTCGACCGCTGTGCCCGGCAGCACCGCGCCGGGAATTGACTCAGTCGCCCAGTCGGTGACCGTCACCAACCAGATCCCGCAGGCGCTGGCCGAACCAATCGCCGAAAACGGGCCGTTGGAAGCCGTCTTTCCGGACGGCACGAAGACCTCGGTTCCGAGAGGCCGCGATCCGAGGGAAGTGTTTTCCGATTGGCTGATCCGCCCCGAAAACCCTTGGTTTGCGAAAGCCATCGTCAACCGCACCTGGGCGTGGGTGATGGGCCGCGGCATCGTCCACGAGCCGGACGACATTCGCGACGACAACCCACCCAGCAACCCGGAGCTATTGGCCTATTTGGAGAAAGAACTGGTCTCAAGCGGCTACGACCTGAATCATCTGAAAAGGCTGATCTTGAATTCGACTGCGTACCAGTTTTCTGCGATCCCAAGATCCAATGCGCCGGAAGCGATTGCCAACTTCGCCAGCTATCCCCTGCAGCGGGTGGAGGCCGAGGTGTTGATCGATGCGGTGAACAGTATTACCGGCAGTTCAGACTTGTACACCAGCGCCGTTCCGGAGCCCTTTACCTATATCCCCAAGGACATCTCCGCGGTGCAATTGGCCGATGGCAGTGTCACCGATTCCTTTCTCACCTTGTTCGGACGTTCTGCACGCGCCACGGGAACGGAAAGCGAGCGGGTCAGCGAGCTCGCTTCGCCCCAGTGGCTTCATATGCTGAATTCAGGCCAAATCCAAAACAAACTCCAGGGCGGTCCCAAACTCGCGGCGTTAGTCTCGTCGGGCAAGCCCGAGGAGATCGCCGAAAAGCTCTACTTGACCATCCTGTCGCGTTTCCCGACGGAAGCCGACTTGGCGGCCGCGCAGGAACACGCCAAGACCGGAGTGGCGAAAGGGCGGGACGTTTGGATCGATCTCGCCTGGGCACTGATCAACACTCCCGAGTTTCTTCTGCGGCATTAAACAAACCAGGCTCAAAACGGTCGGTTTCCTGGCACGAAACTCCAAATTCGGAGTATTAAGGAGGACGGAAATCATGAGTACCAATCACCATCCAGACAACCAAGGGCGTGTGTCCCGGCGCGAGGTGATGCGACGTGGCGTTTTGGGCGCCGCGGGCATGATGGCGGCCGGCGGATTGGCTTCACACGTCGCCGCGGAGGCGGTGAAGATCTCGCCGGAGGAACTCGCCAAACAGAAGGCGACCCGAGACGAGGCGGCCAAAGCGAAGGCCAAGAAAG
>JAAYEH010000087.1 GCA_012728855.1 Rhodopirellula sp.
CGCGGACCTTTCTGGCCGACATCATGCCCAAGACGTTCGATCGCGCCGAGACGCTGGAGGTCATGAAGCGCGACGCGGCCGCCGCGCTGACACGAGGGGCCGGCTGGTGGTGGTACGAGTTCTCCGCGGGCCAGCGTGGGGCGGCGGCCGCCGAGTGGTTCGCCGATCCGGAAGTGGAGGCGCTCGCCGGGCGTTTGAAGCAGGTCTACGATTTCGCTTTGACCCTGCCCGACCGCGGGCCGGCGGCCGAGATTGCGGTCTTCTACCACGGCCAGACGCACACCGCCATGCCGGTCTTTCCGCCCGCGCTCCCTTTGAACCTGGACCTGGGGCGGCTGACGCTCATCGACGGCATGCAGCGGATCGGCGCCCCGTTCGACCTCTACAACCTCGACGACCTGCCCGAACTCGCGCGCCGCGGCCTGCTCGATCAGTACCGGCTCTGCGTGATGCTCAATCCGTTTTACCTGACGCCCGAGGAGCGCCAATCGCTCGATCTCTGCCGGTCGGCCGGTCGGACCGTGCTCTGGCTCTGGGCGCCGGGGCTGGCCGGCCCCGACCGCTCGTCTTCCGCCGAGGCCGTCTCCGAACTGATCGGCATCCCGGGCGTGCGATTGCTCCAGCACGATCGCGAGCCGACCTGCCGGCTGACCGACCGCGGCCATCCGCTCTCCGCCGGCGCGCCCAGCGAATTGGCGCCTCGCCCGTTTTCCGAAGGCAGCGTGTGGAAGCAATGGGGAAACAAGATCGCGCCGGTTCCCTACGTCGATCCGAAGGCCGCCACCGAGGATACGCGGATCCTGGGGTACTGGGTTGAGGCCGGGGCCGTCTGCCAGGACATGGCCGCGGTGTGCGTCCGCGACCTGCGAAGCGAGCCCGGCCGCGGTTGGGCCTCGGTCTACTGCGCGGTGCCTTATCTGCCCGTCGAAATGCTCCGCAACGCGGCCCGTTTTGCCGGGGTGCATCTGTATCGCGAGTCGAACGACGTGCTGTTCGCGGATCGTCACTTCGTGGCTGTCCACACCGGCGCCGCGCCGGCCACCGACGCACTGCGTCTGCCGCGCAAGACCGCGGTGTACGACGTGTTCGGCAACCGGCGACTTGCGGCGACCGACCGGCTCCCGCTGGATTTGCCAAGCTACTCGACCGTGTTGTACTATCTCGGAGACCCGGCGGACCTGGAACTTCCTTGAGCCGGTCGCGTCCGTCACCCTGAAACCCGTTGGAGAATCAACATGCTCGTGCGTGATGTTGCCGACATGATCGAAAGCCACGCACCACGGTCGGCCGGTGTGCCCGGCGATCAGTTGGGACTGTTGGCTGGTGACCCGGACGCACCGCTTGCCGGCGTGGTCACCTGTTGGTCGCCGACGCTGCAAGTGCTCGACCTGGCTGCGGATCGGGGAGCGAATCTCGTGATCAGCCACGAGCCGCTCACTTGGGAAGTCTGCGGGCGCGACCCGGAGGCCGGCTTGGAGTGGTATCAGGAACGTCACCCTACGGCCAAGGCTCCCAACCAAAGGCGGCTGGCATTGATCGCCGCGCGAGGTCTGAGCGTGTACCGCTATCACTCCAACTGGGACTGGGCGCCGCGGTTCGGGATGGTCGACATGCTCGCCCGCCTCATGGAACTCGGCGAGCAGGCGGCCGGTCCGCGCGTGGCTCCTGTCTACCGCATCGGCCCGACCACGGTTGGCGAGTTGCTCCGTCGCGCGCGGAGCGTACTCCAGACCGGTCCGCTACGGGTGGTCGGCGATCCGGCACGCACGGTGACTCGCGTGGCCATTTGCCACGGCGGGTTCGGGCAGATGTTCACCTTCCCGGAAGTCGCGCGCGATGCCGGCGCGGAGCTGGCCCTCTTCGGCGAGATGCTCGACTACACGATTCGCTACTGCGTGGAGATCGATTTGGCCGCCATCGAGCTGGGGCACTACCGCTCGGAGCACCCGGGCATGCAAGGCATGGCCGATTTCCTTCGCCAGCGGATTGCCCAGGAAATCCCCGTGGAGTGTCTCCCTTCCCACGAACCCTGGAGGCTGCTCTAAATGACCTTACACGATACTGGCAGGAAAGGACCGTACCGTTGACCTTTTGCGTGAGTCAACTCTTCTCCACGCGATACTGATGATTGGGTGCCAACAACAACACCTCATTGCGCCGGCGGCTGAGGATCACGTCAAAGTCGCTCCATCATCACACAGCAGCCACGCACCGATGATTCGCATAAATTCGCGGCCCTTCTTGCTTACGCACGTAACGCACAAAGGCGCCGTGATCTTCCGGGTGCGTTCGGGCAATCCAAGCCCGGCCTGCTTCCAGGGTGTCGGCGATATGCGACTCTTCCCCGGCCACCG
>JAAYEH010000088.1 GCA_012728855.1 Rhodopirellula sp.
ACTCTCACAACGCGATTCCCAACAACCCCGAGTTATACACTTGCGGAGAATACCTACAACCGCGTCAACGGTTTCCTGCTGTTGCCGGTCCACTAGAGAGAGGCCTTCCGAATGTCCGTCCAATGGGTACGCCCGTCCGACGCCGCTCCCGCGGAGCAACCGGCGCCGGGCATCGCCGCCATTCTACTCTTGCCTGGTCCGGTAATGGCGACAGTTATTCTTTCGCCAATCCTGACCACTCGACCGCCAACGCCCGCCCGTCTTCCGTTCTCGCGACCACTTGCGATTTGCCCTCCGGCCGCAACTTCGCCGCCACCAGTGATACGATCGGACCCTCCCCGGCGAAATGGGCAATCGGCTTACCCTCGAGGTCGAGCACGACGATGCGCCCGTCGAGCGTGCCGGCAAGGAGTTCGGGCGTACCGTTGCCGTCGATATCGGCCGCCGCGAGGCTGAGTACGCATTCGCCGAGATTCCGCCGCCAGACCGGTTCGCCCGCGGCGTCGAGCGCGATGACGTTGTAGCTCTTCGAGGAGGCCACGATCTCCTCGCGTCCGTTGCCGTCCAGATCGATCGGCACGACGCCGGTTGCCTCGTCGCCGACGCTGCGGATCCAGAGCAACTTGCCCTCGTGGCTGAGCGCATGGACGTTGCCGTCTTCGGAACCGAAAACGGCCGCGCGGCGGTTGCCCCCATCGAAATTCGCCGACGCGGCGACGGTGGCGTTCGGCCCCGGAACGGAATACTGCCACCGCCGCGCACCATCCGGTCCACAACAGTGCCACCAATAGTAGATCGTGCCCAGCAGGCACTCGCGCTTGCCGTCGCCATCGAGATCCGCCGTGGCCGCGGCGCTGGAGGGATGAACGCTCTCGTAATGCCAGAGCTTGTTGCCCGCGCCGTCGATGGCGAAGTAGCGCCAGTTCTCCCCGCCGACGAGCACCTCGTCGCGCCCGTCGGCGTTGAGGTCCGCGGCGAGCAGAACGCGGACGCGCCCCGGACGCTTGTAGTACGGCAACTCGTACTTCCACCGCGGCGAACCGTCCGGACTGATTGCGTAGACGTTGCAGTCGAGCGAACCCGCCACGGCCGTCTTCTTCTTGCCGCCGTCGAGACCCGCCACGGCCACCGCCGCGATCGGACCACCCGCGGCAAAGCTCCAGCGGGTCGTGCCGTCGGGCAACAGGGCGAGAACCCGATTCTTGTCGGTCCCGGCAACCACGTCATCGCGCCCGTCCCCGTCGAGATCGCCCACGGCCAGCGCCGACACCTTTTCCGAACCATCCGGACGATACTGCCAGAGAAGCTCTCCGGCGGCGCCGGCCTTTTGCGGCTCCTGCCGGGCCACCAGGGGCGTCTGCGATTCCGGCACGGCTTCCATCGTCTGCTTCAGCCCGGCCAGGAGGTCGCTCGAATTCCAGGCGACCCGGGATCGGCCGGCGGGCAGGACGATCTTCGTCACACCGGCGGCGGTTTCCACTTGGCACCCCTCGGCCGCAAAGCCGGCGGGCAGCCCTTTCGGTTCTACCGTGGCGGGCTGTTCGCTGGTGAAGACGATGCGGTCGGCGGCAATTTCCATCGTCAGCGGCCGATCGCTCTTAAGTACGAGGTTCTGCCAGGCCAGTCCCGTGGCGCCGGCCAGTAGCCCGCCTTTCTCGTCGATCACAAACGCCTTTGCTCCGATCCACAGTCCGGGAAGAACCTGCCGCGGCGTATCCGACTCGCCCGTGCCGGCGACTGCGGCGGCATCGCCGGAAATCACAACAGTCTGCGGATCGACCGGTCTGAGGGCGAGCGTCTGTGGGCGGGAATCGTCGGTCGCGTAGAGCAGGTTGGCGAACGCACAGCTTTGGCCGGCCTGGAGCCTGGCCGACTTGACTTGCCGGAGCGAATGGACCATCGGCTCCGCATACTCATAGCCGCGCCAGTTGGACCCCAGTTCCGGATCGTCGGTCAGTTTCAAGGCGTCGACCGGGCCATTGTTGATGAAGAATCGCGGGCCCTTCTGCTCGACCTCCAGGCCGCTGGCGGTGATCTTCGCGTCGCCGACGGTGTGCCACATGCAGTGGAAATCGAACTCGCCTTCCTGGCAAGCGGTCAACTCGTCGAGGACGACGAACCCGCGGCCTTTCGTCCAGAGCACGGTCCTCCGCCAAACGGCCCCGCCGTAGTCGCGGACGGCGGTCTGCGAGATGCCGTGGCGGGCGGCGTCGGCGACGGCCTCCAGTTCGCAATAGTCGGGGATCGTGCTCGCCTGCCCCTCGCGGAAGACGAGCATCGAGTTGTGGAACTTCACCAGTGCGCGGGTGTAATCGTTGTCGGCCAGCCAGATGCGGCCGCGGTCGGTGATCCGCGGGATGGAGTTGCCGTCGTAGTGTTTGTGGCCGCCGTTGGAAAGGCCGTCGAGAAGAAGGTACTCCTGCTGCGGGTCGAAGGAGGCCCGCATGGCGATCTTGTCGAACGTCTTTTCCAACGGTATCTGGCCCTCACCGCCGAACGACTCCCAGTAGTGCCGATCGAGCGGAACCACGCGAACCCCCAGCAGGTCCGTCGGTTCTTGGGGCTTCACTTCCGTGACGTACTCGAATTCCGTCGAACGGGGCTTCACCGCCAGCTTCTTTGCCAACGCCCAGGCGAAACGGCCGTCGCGGTAATAGTAGGACGCGCCGCGGAGAAACGGCATTTCGCTCCACCAGCATTGGTAGGAGCCGGTGTCGCCGTAGGGAACCTGGTAAGCAAGGTTGTCCATCGTGAGGATGGCGAAGTCGCCGAGGGTGCGGACGTTGCCGCTGTCGAAGTAGGTGGTGTCGCCGGTGGCCAGGGCCCATCGCATCGTATGGTAGGGGACGAGCCAGCCGTAGCCGTTGCAATCTTCGTGGGGCTTGGTGGCGTCGGCCTGGAGCGTGAAGCAGGCTTCGGCAATCTCCAGCCAGTAGCCCGGCTCGATGCAGTTGGGATAGCCCTTCTGGAAGTAGCTGCCCGCGAAAAACAGGCCCAGGGCCGGAAAGGTCATGTGGTTGTGGCGGACGTGCCTGTTCGACAGCGCGCCCGACGCTTTGCGGACCACGTCGGTGGTGATGAACTCGTAGAGGATCTGGGTGACCTTGAGCCGGTCGGCATCGGACAGCGCCGGGCTCTCTTCGACCAGATCCCAGGCGCAGAGGATTTCCTCGAGGTGGAAGTCCATGTCCATGCCCCACGGACCGCCGTAGATCTCCGGCTTGGCCTGGTAGCTCTCGTACCAGGCGAAGGCCAGATCGCGGTAGAGCTTCGCCAGCATATCGTTGCCGCTGCGGGCGTACTCCTGGCCGAGCGAGCCCATGCGGCCGGCCACCGAGCGGTGCGCGCCTCGCTCATAATCGCCGCGGGCTTTCGCGACCTGCCGCTTGATCTCCTCGTCGTCGAGCGATTTGCGACGGCTCTGGATCGCTTTCATCTCGGTATCGCCCAATTCGGCCATCGCCATCTTCGGCAGCACGATGTCGCGGCCACCCTTGAGGGTTGCCAGCAGGGCATCGACCGCTTTTCCGGTCCCGGTCGCGTTGGCGCCGCCGAGAACGACGGCATTCGAACCGGTGCCCCAAGGATCGTGGACGGTATGCGCGAGAAAGCCGCCGGCGGGCGGGCAGGCGTGATCGACCGGCGTGTACATCAAGGCATAGAGCGGCCGCAAGGCGTGGTTGTCGCAGACGTTGCCCAAGAGGATCGCCGTGGTCGACTGGATCTTGTCGGCCGGCGCCGTGTCGGCCGTCTCCACCGGCAATTCGGCGCCGGAGATTTCTCGGATCTTCGACTGAAGCTTGCTCGCCAGGGTGAGGTACTCTTTCGCGGCGGGCGCGACGATCATCGCCGCGGGATTGCCGTTGCGGACGAGGATCGTCTCCGGATAGAGCTTCTTCGCGGCGGTGATTTCGGAAAAACGTACGATGCGCGACTGGCTGGCGCGAAGATTGTCGACGTAGATATCGAAGGTCGCGTTGGGCGTTCTCGTTCCGATAATGATTTCGGCCGCCGCGATCTTCTTGGCATTTTCGGCGTCGATGTTTTTCTCTTCCCAGGTACACCCGCCGCGGCTCATCCCTTGGTTGAGTTGCACGGTGATGTGCCGCGAGCGGGCGAACGGGCTGCCCCAGTTCGACCAACTCGCGGCGGTCTTACCGTCGCCGGTATAGAGACGGAGATAAACGGCTTGGGTTTCCTCGGGGGTGGTTGTCCAGCAATCAAACAGCACGGTGCGAGAATCGAGATCAACGCCATCCAAAAGAACCTTCAAGGCGTTGTAATGACTTTGGGTTTTCGGCCCGCTGCGGCCGGTAAGGCGAACGCTCCCCTTGCCTTCGGAGACAAAGGCATCGCGATGGTTGAGGTCAAGCCGTCGATCTGTGCAGGTGCTGCCCCAGGTGTTCGCGACGCCTTCGGCGGACTCGAATCCGTGGATCAGGACGGTCTTTTCGGGCGCGGCCGCCTGAACGCTGGCGGCGGTAGACAGAACGAAGAGGGCGAGCAATCGGTGGCATGTTTTCATGATCGTGTCGGGCAATCCGGCAGAAAGGAACGTGGGTGTTACAAGGAAAACGCCGCCGCCGACCTCGTGTCGATGCGGCGATGATTGACAGCTAGAGCATCGACGGAGGGGGTCGGGAGACTTTTTCCCTATCGGCCTTACCGCATTCGGCACATCCGGCGCGGTCGGCGGCCGATAGGGAAAAAGACTCCCGACCCCCTTGTGCGTTACGTCTTCTCTTCCTCTTTTTCTTCCTTCTCGATCTTCTTTTCCGGGCTCTTCTCTTGGTTCTCGTCGCCGGAATCGGAAGCCGCTCCGCCTTTCCGCCGCTTCTTTTCGATTCCGCCCAGCGGCTCGGAAAGAATGACCTTCGCTTCATGGACCTGCATCACCTGGGGAGCGAGTTGGCTCCCGCCGGCTTCGACCTTGTCGCCTTTTCTTGCCAGTTGGTAGAGCGCGGAGCCGGTGATATCGAGTTCGATCTCGGGTTTTTCGGCCAGTTCCAGTTTCAGCGAGGGTTTGAAGTACTGGTTCGGCGCGAGCACGACGAGCTTCCCGTTCTTGACGCTGCTGATCCGCCCGGCGATTTGAAACGGCTCCGTCCCTGGAGGCGGGGCTTCGCCGGCGCCGCTGTCTTCACGCGATTCGGCTTGAGAGCCCTCGCCCGCCGCGAACGCCCCGGTTCCCCGTGGAAACGCGCCGAGGATGCGAGTCTCGTTGGGAGTGAAGATCTTCAGTCTGGCGATCTTTTCGTCCACCCGGCTCGAATGCTTGTCGACATGGGCGTTGAAAGAGACGTACTGGCCCGGCGCGAGGAATTCCGGGGCCGCCGTCCCCATGACGTTGACCTCGCTGTTGGGCAGGAACTGGAGCAGCCACGCTTGGCCGCTGTCGGTGGTGATCTGCATCTTCCACGGCGCCATTGCTTCGACGGTTCCGAAGGCCGTAACCGGCGGAAGATTCGACTGCTCCGCCATCCCCTGCCGCCGGCCGCGCTCCTGCCGATTGCCGTACTGCGGACGCTGCGGAAACTGCGCCCGCGCGACCTCGGCGCCCGGCCCGACTAAAACGCTCACCAACAGTGCCAGACCCACGCTTCTGTGACAAAAGCCCGACATGGCAAGTCCTCCCACGAAAAAGCTTGCGCGATGGCGATTTGACCGACGTAGAGACGAAAGCATCCTCACTTCAAGATAATCGTTCGAGCATCCCTTGAACAGCGCCTGCGCCGCTGCTAAGGCGAGCGGCAGGAATTCGTAGCCCGACTCTCCGAGTCGGGTCTGGCTTCAAAGCCCGGACTCGGAGAGTCCGGCTACGTCTGAGGCGGATGGATTCTCTTCTGCCGCCCGCCTAACAGCGTACCGCCCTTTGCGAGTCGCCGGTCGGCAGCGTACAATAGTGGCAGCCATCGTCGATCGCACGCGGCGGAACGGCCCGACATAATCGTCGCAATTAACCAAGATTCCTGAGCCTTATCCCCCATGCTCTCCACGCCAGGACCGATTACGGTACCCAAATTCGTCGGCATGAAAGCGGCTGGCAGTAAGATCGCCATGCTGACGGCCTACGATTTCCCCACGGCCGCTTTGGTCGACAGCGCCGGCGTGGAAGGGATCCTCGTCGGCGACAGCGTGGCAATGGTCGTCCAAGGGCATTCGACCACGTTGCCGGTAACGCTGGACCAGATGATCTATCACGCCGAGATGGTGGGTCGCGCGGTCCGCCACGCACTGGTCGTCGTCGACATGCCCTTTCCCACCTACCACCTCGGCATTCACCGCGCGATCGAGGCTGCCGGCCGCATCCTGAAGGAGACTCGTTGCCAGGCGGTGAAATTGGAGGGGGGGGCGGATCAGGCAGAAGTCATCGCCGCCCTGGTTTCGGCGGGCATTCCCGTGATGGCCCACTGCGGCTTGCGCCCGCAAAGCGTTCACCAACTCGGCGGCTACGGCGTCCAACGCGACCGGCAGCGATTGATGACCGACGCCGCCGCCGCCCAGGAAGCCGGCGCGTTCGCCTGCGTGCTGGAGTGCATCCCGGCCGACATCGCCCGCGACATCACCGCCTCGCTGCGGATCCCGACGATTGGAATCGGCGCCGGCCCGGACTGCGACGGGCAGGTTCTCGTGCTGCACGATCTGCTGGGCCTGACCGCCGGCCGCGTGCCCCGCCACGTGAAAGCCTACGCCGACCAACAGCAGCAGTTTGTCGCCGCCGTCGCTCAGTATCGCGATGAAGTCCGCAACGGCGCGTTCCCTGGCCCGGATCAAACGTTTCACTGAGCTTCCGCGGGATCGCCACGATCCGTGCAGTCCGGACACTCCGTGACCGGACACGGCGGGTGATGGAATGCCCCGTCTACGCTGACAGTACTTGTGCCAAAATGTCCTCCGGACGCGGCACGAGCGAACATCCTTCTCCTGCCATGCGCCAGGGCTACGTTGGTGCCCTTGGACTTCCAGCCCTACAATACCAAACGAACTCCGCGGCGACTACCCCCGACATTACCCTTTCCCTCCGCCCAGGCAATCCGAATCATGCCCAACCGACTTGCCAACGAGATCAGCCCCTATCTGCTCCAGCATGCCGACAATCCGGTCCACTGGTATCCGTGGGGACCGGAGGCCCTCAAGCGGGCAAAGGACGAAGAGAAACCGATTTTCCTCTCGATCGGCTATTCCGCTTGTCACTGGTGCCATGTGATGGCGCACGAGAGCTTTGAGAACGAGCGGATTGCCAACATCCTCAATGAGCATTTCATCTCGATCAAAGTCGACCGCGAGGAGCGTCCCGAACTCGACCAGATCTATATGGAGGCGGTGCAGATTCTCACCGGCCGCGGCGGCTGGCCGATGTCGGTGTTTCTCACTCCAGACCTTCAGCCTTTCTTCGGGGGCACGTACTGGCCGGCTCAGGCTCGCGGCGGTATGCCCGGCTTCGACCAGGTGCTCCGCGCCGTCATCGAGGCATGGACCAAGCGCCGCGAGGAAACGATCGGGCAGGCGGCCCAGCTCACGGCAGTGATCCGCGACAGCGAATTGGTCAAGCAGCCGGGCGACGGGGAGAAACTCGACCGGCGGCTGTTCGAGGTCGCCGAGCAATCGTATCTCCGCTCGTTCGACGCCCGGAACGGCGGCTTCGGGACCGCGCCCAAGTTTCCGCATCCGATGGACCTGCGCGTGTTGCTCCGCTGGCATCGCCGCACCCGGCGTCCGCAACTTCTCGACCTGGTGACCACAACGCTCGACAAGATGGCCGGCGGCGGGATCTACGACCATCTCGGCGGCGGCTTTCATCGCTACAGCGTCGATGAACATTGGCTCGTGCCGCACTTCGAGAAGATGCTCTACGACAACGCGCTGTTGGCGGCGACCTATGTCGAAGCCTGGCAAGTAACGCGGAACGAGGCTTACGCACGGGTGGTCCGTGAAACGCTCGATTACGTGCTCCGCGACATGACCGATCCGCTGGGCGGCTTCTACAGCACCGAAGACGCCGACAGCGAAGGCGAAGAGGGAAAATTCTACGTCTGGACCCCGGACGAGGTCGAGGCGGCACTGGGGGCGGAAAAGGCGAAGACGTTCGCCTATGTGCATGACGTGACTGCGGCCGGCAACTTCGAAGGCCGCAATATCTTGCACCGCGCCAAGTCGACGGCCCAGTGCGCCAAGATCCTCGGCCGCGACCTCGAGCAACTCGAAGCGGAACTCGCCGCCAGCCGCGCCGCGCTGCTGGAAGCCCGCGCCAAGCGGGTTCGGCCCGGCCGCGACGACAAGATCCTCGTGAGTTGGAACGGCCTGATGATCGAGGCGATGGCCCGCGCGGGCACGGCGCTCGATGAACTTCGTTACGTGCAGGCGGCCACCGCCGCCGCGCAATTCCTGGTCGACCGGCTCCGCGACAGCGAAGGCGGCCTGCTGCACACCTGGCGAACAGGACAGGCCAAGGGGCAGGCGTATCTCGACGACTACGCCGCTCTGGCCAACGCGCTGGTGAGTCTCTACGAAGCCCGTTTTGAGGAACGCTGGATCGACGAGGCGGTGCGGCTCGCTGACAACATCCTCCGCCGTTTCGCCGATCCGGAAGGGGCCGGTTTCTTCATGGCGCCTTTCGATAGCCCCGAACCGCTGATTGCCCGCAAAAAAGACCTCTTGGACAGCTCGGTTCCCAGCGGCAGCGGGCTGGCGGTAATGGCCCTGCTGCGACTGGGCAAGCTCTGCGGCCGGCAGGACTACACCAGCGCGGCCGAGGCGACGCTGCAGGCATCGGCCCTTCTGATGGAAAAAGCGCCGCAGGGGACGGGCCAGATGTTGATGGGCCTCGACGCCTGGCTCGGACCGGCCCCCGAAATCGTAATCCTCGGCGACGGCGTCCGCGCGGCCGGCGAGCGACTGCTGGCGGATCTCCACCACCGCTTTCTTCCCAACAAGGTCATCGCCTACCGCGACGATGCCGTGACCGCCGGCAGCCGCTGCGACGCCCTATCGGCCATCTTCGAGGGGAAGAAACCAATCCCGCCGGGACCGACGCTCTATGTCTGCGAAAACTTCACCTGCGCCGAGCCGGTTTCCGGTGAGCAGAAAGCCCTCGCCGCTCTGGAACAACTGGCCCGGTAGGTTCTGCTTGCCGAGCAGGATCTGAACGACTGTCTCGCTATGTTTCGCTCGCGTCGGCCAGTTGGAACAACACATGTTTACCCACGGCGGCGGCATACCTGGTTAGCGTGTCCACGGTGAAGTTCATCCGCTCGCCACGTTCGAGTTTTGAAAGGGCCGAGCGGTCGATCCCGGTCAAACGCTGAACATCACCCAGGCTTAGCCCCTGAGCCTCGCGAATCTTCCGCAACTCCTGGAACACTTCGGCAGCTTCCCGGATTTCACGAAGTTGGATCCTGGCTCGAGTCCGCAACTCCGGCAACTCCTCCGCTACGAGTTCGCGGATCTTTCGGTATTTGGCCGCCTCATCCGCGGTAAGATGGCGATCTCGCACGGTTTCTTGGATCCTGCGCCCCATTTCAATCCTCCAGATCATCATCTAAATCCCAGATGATCTGAAGCAGCGGCATCGCGACGCCTCCTTTAGTATTAAATTACCATGCATGGGCAAAAAAGTCAACTCGCGGCGCGGTGCATTCACGGACAGCGTTCGCCCCAGCGCCGGAACGAGAAGGGTTGTAGTATTTCAGAATTCCCCTCATTGTCCAAGTGCTTCACTGGCGCCGAGCCGATGTCCGGTGAGAAAGAAGCTCTCGCCGCACTGGAAGATCTGGCCCGGTAGGTTTTGCTTGCCGAGCAGAACCTCTGCGGCACGTCCCCCTTGCTTCGCCGGTTTCCGTTCTTTAGACTCAGCCCTGAGGAGCGAGATCAAATCTCCTATTACTTAAAACCGGAGCGACACCATGACTCGAGCGCATCAATCTCTCTTTGCGTCCATCCTGGCCGTCTTGATCTCCAGTCACCTCGCGGCCCAGGAACCGGTCGCCGAACCGCTCACCAATCGCCCCAAGATTCCCGGCGTGTTGCGGCTCAACCTTCGCGAGCGTAAGGAGACCGCCCCCGCCAGCAAGGACTTCAAGGTGGTCGAGCGGACCGCCGATTGGGAAGTCTCCCAAACGGCCGTCATCGTCATCGACATGTGGGATGGCCACTACTGCCGCTCGGCCGCGCAACGCGTGGGCGTGATGGTCCCGAAGATGAACGCGGTGATCACGGCGCTGCGGAACCACGGCGTGATGATCATCCACGCTCCCAGCGGCGTCGTCGACATGTATGCCGACACCCCCTATCGCAAGCGAATGCAGCAGGCGCCCGTCGCCAAACCGCCCGCGAATTGGGACTTTGCCAAGTGGCGCGACCTCGACCCTGCCAAGGAACCGCCACTGCCGATCGACACGAGCAAGTGCCCCTGCGACGATCCCGTGGTGGGCGCGGCGGTCAAGCAGTTCGCCAGGCAGCATCCGGGACTGGACATCATCGGCTACGACGGCATCAGCGACCGTGCCGAGGAAATCTACAACTTCTGCGAAGCCCAAGGGATCCGGAATGTCATCCTCATGGGTGTGCATACGAACATGTGCGTCCTGGGCCGACCGTTCGGCATTCGAGCGATGGTCGGGCTGGGCCGCAATGTGGTTCTCGTTCGCGACCTGACCGACGCCATGTACGATCCCCGCCAACCGCCCCACGTCAGCCATACTCGCGGCACGGAACTGGTCATCGAACACATCGAAAAGCACTGGTGCCCGTCCGTCCACTCGAGCGACCTGCTGGAAGTCGTGCCCGGCTCCGCCGGCCCGTAAGGTGTCATGTTTTCCGTTCCATCAACCGTCTCAACACGGCCCGATCAGAGCCTTGTCGTCCGGGTGAAGGGTTACGAAAGCCGACCGCACAAGGAGTGACTGTCAGTCACCACGTCGATTTCAACGCGTGCTCATTCGCTGCCGCGAACCCGCCGGACACGAACTTCACAGACGCCATCGCCTATCGGGCTCGTATCGATCTCCACGTCCAAGAATCGCTGGATCGTCGCGATGTTGGTCACCGTGTGGCCGGACAGCGGCAATGTCCGGAACGAACCGGCCCCGACAATCGCCAACGGCAGCAGCAGTTGGTCCGCAAGGTGCTCGCCCACCGGCACGCCGGAGTCGAGATACCGTTTCACTTCCCGCGCGACGCCGCCGGCGACTTTCTCCGCCGGTAGGCCGATGCGGCCGAAACCGGTAAACACTTCTACGATATGCTCGCTGTGGACCTCCACGGTCACCACATTGCCCGGCCCATTGGAATCGATCTCTTCGGCGGTCAAATGATCCGTGGGCCAGGAGAGCTTGCGACGGATCGTATCGACCTCGCGTTCGGCAATGTGCATCGGCAACCGCGACACGACCGCGCGGGCCGACCGGCGAACGATCTTGCCTCGCTCGAGAAGTTCCAACGGCGCCAATGCGTCGACCGGTTCGATATGGACCGAGATCCGACCACCGCCGGCCGGATAGAAGCCCGGGCGCTGCAGCACCGCTTCGACCTTCGGCCCCATCCGTTCAAAAAGCGGCAAAAATGCCTTCTGGAGGAAATCGAACGGCGGGGCGTTCATGTTATGGGTGCCGCCTTCGAGCGTAAGCTGCGATGGCCCTTTCGCCAGGGCCAATGCCGGCAGGACGGTCTGCAGGACGAGCGTCGTGCTGCCGGCCGTGCCGACGTCGAAGCGATATTCACCGGGTCGAACTTCCGCCGGTTCAAAGCTGAGAAAACTCGAATGGAGCGAGTTGCCCGTCACCTCCGCCTCCCCAATCTCCGCCGCGGCCCGCACCGCGGCCAAATGCTGGTTCAGCAGGCCGGCCTTCTTACGCCGGGCGCGGATCCGCTCGATCGTGAAGGACTTTCCCGTGACGAGCGACAGGGCCAGCGACGTTCTCAGGATCTGCCCGCCCCCTTCGCCAGACGATCCGTCGATGATGATCATCGTTTTCTCTCTCCTACCGATCGGAGCGGAAATCCACTAAGATGAATGCGGTAACGATCCCTGTGCCGGCGTCGGCGACTGACGGATGATCGGTAACGGCTGTTATGAAGCAGATGGAAGGCAGTTGGAACGTATTTCGAGCACAAATTCCAGGCTTGTCTCACGCGGCATTATGATTACCGCAGAGGGTTCTCGGCAAGAGGGATCAATCTTCCCGATCTGGATGTTGATTCGACTACTCGGCTGGCTTCACGGGCGGGAGGCCACCTTGCCATGCTCTGCAAGACGGCCGTGGCGCGGAAAGCAATTGCGCACGCGTGGGCCAACGGAATCGCGCTGAGACGCGCGGAAATCTCCGGGATCGATGCGGAAGAGTCGTTTGGGGCTGCCGTGGACGCGTGCCTGCTGGTTTGCGACCTCTCTTCCGCAGGTTCTTCCCAGGAAGTTCGAGTCTATCCAAGTCTACAGGCCGACAAAGAATCGGCCGTTCTCGGATATCGAAACGGGCGCATGGTTGCCGACGTGCTGAGTCAGTTGGATCTGATTCGGCTTGCCGAAGAACTCGGGACCGAGCCCCATCTCGCCGAGCGGCTCTTGCGGTGGTCGTCCGCGGCGGGTGCGTCAACCGGTTCTCGCGCCAATCAACGAGAGCTGTTCCCGACGAATCGCCTTCCAGGCGAATAGAGAGCGTCCGTTTCTGTTCGCGAGGCCAATTCTTGGCACGGCCCTGCGAGCATGATACAGTAGAGTCCTCACAGGCATTCCATATCAGGATTGGGAGAGTTCAATGATGAAAAGACGACGTCACTTGGCGAGTTTTTCATCTCCCGTCGCGGCAATCATGGCCGGCATCTTATGCCTGTTCGGTTCGACCCTCCTCGCGACGGCTTGGGCAGACAACGAGTCGGCCCCCCAAGGCCGGCGTAGTCCCGAAGAACTCAAGCATCTCGGCTTTCAACTCCTTTTCAATGGCGAAACGCTCGCCGGCTGGGATGTCAAGCCGTGGCATCAGGCACACTGGACGGTTGTCGATGGTGTAATCCATTACGATGGCGCGGTCGAGCGCGTGCGGGAGCAGGATCCTTCGCTGTGGACCACCGACGCCTACGCCAACTTCGTTCTCTATGCCGAATGGCGGCTTCCGGCCGAACCTGAAATGAAACCGCAGCCGATCGTGCTCAACAACGGCGATTTCCTCATGCAGGAAGACAATCCGCGACAGCGGGAAACGCGCCTGCGGCTCGATGCCGGCGATAGCGGGCTCATGTTCCGCGGAACCTTGAAGTGCCAGGCGAATATCTGGAGCCAGGAACTCGGCTCCGGCGAAATCAACGGCTACCGCACCGACCGCACGATGCCTCCGGAGGTTCGCCGCGCCTGCATTCCGATCAAGAAGGCGGATCGGCCCTTCGGCCAGTGGAATATCTTCGAGGTTACACTGCAAGGCGACTCCATGAGCGTCGTTCTCAACGGGGAAACGGTGATTCAACCGGTGCGTCTGCCCGCCTTGCCTCCCAAAGGGCCGATCGGTCTGCAACATCACGGCGACCCGATCGAGTTTCGCAACGTCTTTATCAAGCCGCTGCCGTGAATTGTGTGACCGTTCACGGAGCGCGAAGGGAGCCAACCGCTATGTTTTCCACCGCTGTCGCTGCCGTAGGATTGCTGCTCGGCCAGATGAGCGCACCCGAAGTTCTTGCCAGCGGCTTGGCGCCGAAGGATGTCTTGGGCAGACCGTATGTAGACTATGCCAAACAGTGCATCGACCTGCTGATCGAACACGGCACCGACCGCTACGGCCCCGTGCATGCTCCCATTCTCGTCAACATCCTTGACCTCCGCACGCGGACCTGTCCGGAGAATCCCTTGCCGTTGGATGAAGCGTGGCGCGTGACCCGCCGGGAACGGCGCGGGCCGGCCGGCGTCAATCTCTATCCCGACCAGTCGACCATGCGGGCGATCTTCGCCCTTACCGAGGCGACGGGTGAGGAACGCTACGCCCGCTTCGCACGCGAAAGCCTCGGCTACTACCTCAAGAACCTGGCCGACGACCGGGGCTTCTTCTGGTGGGGCTGGCATCGGCATTACGACGTCTACCGGGACACGATGACCGGCCATGCCGGCAATCACCATGAAATCCACATCCAGCAGATCCTCTGGCCGGAATTGTGGAGCGTTACTCCTGACGCGGTCACTCGCGAGATCGAAGCCATCTGGCAATGGCATGTCGTCGACAAGACCACCGGCGAAGTCAACCGCCATGGCGACGGCTGCCGCGGTTGCGATTTCGCCATGAGCGGCGGCGAGGTTCTCCGCAGTTTCGCCTTCCTGTACGAGAAGACCGGCGACAAGGCGTGGCTGGACCGCGCACGGCTTGTGGCCGACTATTATTGGAACGCCCGGAATCCCGATACAAATCTCATCCCCAATCGCCCCAACGCGGGCCGGGAGCGGTTCGACGGCTCTCATTTCGACACGTCGATCACCGCCTTTCTTTGCCGCTCGTTGCTCGACGCCTTCGAGCGGACCGGCGACGCCAGTTTCCGCGACATGGCGGCGGCCTATCTGCGGGCCTACGCCAGGCACGGGTACGACCCCGAGGCGGGCGAGTTCTGGGGCAGTCTGACGCTCGACGGCGCCCCGGTGCCCGGCCCGCGCATGGCCGGCGGTTACGCGCAGTACGAACCGCGCGGACACGTCGACCTATGGCAGCCCTACGCCGCCGGCTACGAATACCCGATCTACACGGCCCAAGCCTACGCGTACGCCTACGAAGTGACCGGCGAAAAAGACCTGCTGGAAGCAGCCAAGCGATGGGCCAATGCGATCCGCCGCAGTTTCCCGCCGGGGAAGACCGAGGAGAATACCTGGTACGCCGAGTATTCCAAGCAGTGGGCCCCGCACGGAACGTATGCGGGCAAATACGGCCGCACGATATCGTTTTTCCTGCACTTGGCGCATCTCACCGGCGATGCGACCTTCGGCCGTTTTGCTCGCGAGGTGGCCAACGAGGCGATCGCCCGGCTGTATTACAACGGCCTTTTCCGCGGCCATCCGGCAAAGCCGTACTACGAGTCGATCGACGGCGTCGGTTTTCTTCTTCACGCGCTCATCCAGTTAGACCGGCCGCGAGGCCCAAGAGAAACGGCGGGATTCAGGAACTGGTAGAACGGTTTCCAGGGCAGCGACACGAGTTTCTCCGATCGCCGTTTCCATCACGGGCTTGCCTCCCAGCGTGCGACAACCCCGCTCGACAAATCTCCGTTTGCGGCGGACCGGAGTGCCAGGGAGAAGGCGTTTACCGTTGCAGGGTCGGGGAACGCGTCCCGGAGCATTCGCTCGAGCCGCGGCGGATCGAATCCTGGCGTGTGGCAGGTGAGCAAAACGAATTGCCGCCGCCCGGCGGTCAACCGGGCGCAGAGGGCGAGCAATTTCGGGAGATGCTTGGAAAGCCGCCAGACCTCGCCGCGGGCGCCGTGGCCGTAGCTGGGCGGGTCGAGAATCACCGCATCGTAGCCGTTGCCGCGTCTCACCTCCCGCCGGACGAACTTCATCGCATCGTCGGCGATCCAGCGAATGGGCGCGTCGGCCAGACCGGAGAGTTGGGCGTTGCGGCGAGCCCACGCCACGATGTTCCGAGCGGCGTCGACATGCACAACCTCTGCGCCCGCCGCGGCTGCTGCCAGGGTGCTGCCGCCGGTATAGGCGAAGAGATTCAAGACCTTGGCCGGGGTGGGGCCGGCGCGAATTCGCTCGTCGAGCCAATCCCAATTAACCGCCTGCTCGGCAAAGATGCCCAGGTGTCCGAAATCGGTCCGCTTCAGTTCGAAGACGAGCCGACCGTGGGCGATGGTCCAGTGCATGGGCAAATCGGTCCGGCAATGCCAGACGCGGTCGTACCGCGCGTCCGCCCGTTGCCATGCCGGGGGATCGCTCTTGGCGACGTTCTCTGCTGCGGGAGCCGCGCGGTCCAAGATCAACGGTCCGAAACGTTCCAGACGCCGGCCCTCGCCGAAGTCGAGCAATTCGTAAGCGTCGGGGGAGAACATTGTTTTATGGGCCCAGGAAAGGGGACAGGCACCGTCGCGGCAACCTCCAACCTCGCGGAAAACCTCCATTTGCGACGGAGCCAGTCCCCTTTCCCGGGCTGCCGCACTTACCGTTTGAGTTATAATATTGGAATCAGGCCCTCATTCTAGCCGTATCCCCTCGTCTCCGATCCGGTAGGGAAGAACCTCGTCGGTGCAGGCGCTTCCTCGGTGCTTGGCGACGTACATGGCTCTGCGAAAGCGGATGCCTTCTCGTATCTTTCCGAGATAGATCACGGTATTCGCGTTGCTGAGGACGTCGCCATCGTCGAGGGGCCGCTCGATCAGCGAGTCGAGCGTTGTCTCGTGCGATGTCGCAAGGAGCATACAGCCGATGCGGTTTGTGTCATAGACATGCTCGGCAATGTCGGCGGCGTTGCGACGATACTCCTGCCGAAAGAGGTCGCGGGCTACCCACTGGGGGTCTTTGCGGAGAATCTGGTGATAGATGTACTCGAACAGTTCGAACTGGATCGAGTCGCCGGGCCGATTGACCGGCTCGACTCCGTCGATGACGGCGCGGCAAACGCCCCGCGTGAAGTTGCCGTAGAAAAAGGCGATCGCGGCATTGAGCCGGCGGGTCAGGTCGGCTTGCCACTGCTGCCACGCGTCGAAGTCCAGATCGTTGCGGGTAACGCGGCGTCCGGCCCGATCGAAAACGTGGAGGTAATCGCCGTAGCAGCGGCGGGCGTCGAAAAACCCGTGCAAGTCCATGTGTTCGTCGGGCTCGGCGGATTGGAGACTCCAATCGAACATCCTCATCGCGTAGTGAGCGTGGTTCTGCGAATCGCCGCGAGAACTCATGTCGAAGAGAATGCCGGGACGACCCTCCTGGCCGGCGCCCGCCCGGGCAAACTGAAGGCCGAACTGGGTTTTGCCAATTCCGGTCGATCCGACGACCACGGTCAGCGTGCCCGGCAGCAGTCCGCCACCGAGGGCCTCGTCCAATCCAAGCACTCCGGTGGCGAGTCTCGAGGTTGTGGTCATGGTCGCCTACCTCAAAAGACGCGTGCCAGCGCGCCGCCATCGACAACGATGCAGGTTCCGCTGACGTATCGTCCGGCATCGCTCGCCAACAGCAGGGCGGGACCCGCGACTTCCTGCGGGGTTCCCCAGCGGCCGACCGCCGTGCGAGCGGCCAACGCATCCTGCTCAGACCGGCTCAAGATCGACATCGGCATTTCCGTGGCGATCGGTCCGGGAGCGATGCAGTTGACGGTAATGCCGAACGGCCCGAGGTCGAGCGCGCTGGCTTGGCACATGCCGATCAGGGCCGCCTTGGTGGCGGAATAGCCGTTCCGCTTGGGCGTGCTGGCCAGGCCCATGATCGACGAAATGTGGATCACGCGCCCCCAGCCGCGCTGCTTCATGCCGGGAGCCACCGCGCGAGAGAGCGCCATGGCGCTCGTCAGGTTGAGTTCGACGACGTGGTCCCAGTCCTCGTCGCGGATTTCGTCAATCGCTTGCGGGATGTTCCAGCCGGCATTATTGACAAGGATGTCGATCTTTCCCAGTCGCTCGACCGCCTCGCGGGCGACACGGCCGACGTCCTCTCGCCTCGCCATGTCCGCCGTCGCCGTCTCAACGCGGACCTTTGCATCCCCGCGGATCGCCTCGGCCGCGTCCAGCAGCGGCCCCTCGCTGCGAGCGCAGAGAAACAGTTCGGCGCCGGCGCGTGCAAACAGTTCGGCGATGGCGCGGCCGATCCCTTTGCTCCCACCGGTGATCAGGGCGGTGCGGCCGGCAAGGCCGAATGGGCTGTCTTTCATCGGAATAGCTTTCTCTACGATTCGTCTTGCGAGGATGATTTCGAGCCCGACGCCGCCGTCCCCCTGGATCGCCATAATGCCTTGAACACTCCGATCAAGACGCCGATCAATGTCAACGGGAAGACGACCAGCAGCATCGATTGCCCAAAAAGTCGGGCATAGCCGCTCTGGATCGCCACGAGCACGAGGTACGTGGTGTAGGCGAGGTAATAGCCGACGAACAGCGCACCTTCGCGCCGCGTGATTGCGCCGCCGGTGAAGAAAATCGGCAGGCAGAGCATACAGACGACGATCATCACGGGGATGTCGAACCTCAGGGCCGCCTCGCTGACGGCGATGCCGCCCGGCGCGATCAGCGCCGAGATCCCCAGCACCGCCAAGACGTTGAAGATATTGCTGCCCACGGCGTTACCCACGGCGATTTCCCGCTGTCCACGGGCGGCTGCCATCACGGATGCGGCCGCTTCCGGCAGCGATGTGCCCACCGCCACAATGGTGAGCCCGATCAGCAATTCGCTGACTCCCAGTGATTCGGCTAAGGTCACCGAGGCGCCGACGAGCCAGTGAGACCCCAGCGCCAGCAGGCCCAGTCCGGCGAGGATCAGCGCGCCCTGTAACGCCGCGTTGGACCGGTGGCGGGGTAGCGTTTCGAGGGCGTGCTGCTCCAACTCCTGCCGCACCCTCGCCGATTCCCTTCGCCCCTGGTAGACGGACCAGCCGACATAGCCCAGCAGCATCGCGAACAGAATGCCACCGTCAACTCGACTGATCGAACCGTCCCAGCCCATCGCCAAAAGCAACACCGACGACGCGATCATCAACGGCACGTCCAATCGGATCAATTGCGCGTCGATGGCCAGCGGGCGAACCAAAGCCGCCACCCCCAGAATGCACAGGACGTTAAAGATGCTGCTGCCGACCACGTTGCCGATGGCCAGATCGGTCTCGCCGGCAAAACAGGCGCCCACCGTCACGGCCAATTCGGGCGCGCTGGTTCCGAAGGCAACCACCGTCAGGCCGATCACCAGCGGCGTGACACCGATAAGGATCGCCAGTGCCGAGGCGCCCCGAACCAACAGATCCCCGCCCAGCATGAGGACGGCGAGACCGAGTCCCATCCACATCAGGGGCAGCAGGTAGACATCCACAGTCGATCCCCACTAAAGTGTGGCGACGAGAAAGGTTCTCAAGCACCTCGCGAAGACTTGCAGCGGGCGCCGGTGGTGATGGGGATGGTGTTCGCGGAAGAATCACGGGAAAGAAAAACCGCCGTAATCTCTTAATTTCAAAGAACTTACGGCGGATTTGCTCAGCGAGGGCGACGGGACTCGAACCCGCAACCACTGGATCGACAGTCCAGTACTCTAACCAATTGAGCTACGCCCCCTCGGCTTTAGTTTGGTGAATTATACCTTCGCAAAACCGCTTCGCAAGGGGAGAAGGGCTTTGCTTGGCCGACTACCACGCCGCTCCGGATGGGCGGTGCGCAACCTCCTTTTTGCGGATTGCCCGATCGTTGCGCCGTTGTGAACTAGACTTGGAAGGATGTGGTTCCAGAAGTCGAAACGGCACGCTTTGGAGGAGTCGAGCGATGGGTTACCTAAACCACGCAATTCGCGATCTGATGCGATATGTCGACCGCATGGGGCCGCAGGAGTGGCTTTTCGCCCTCATCGGCATCGTGCTGGTCGGGATGGTGTGCTTGCGAGGGTACGGTTCACGATCCTCCTATTAGCGCCGGCGAGTCAATCCCCTGCAAGAATCCTTTCTTCGATCAATTGGGTATTATGGAATTCTGGAATCTGTCGTTGCCTGCCCCGGTTGCCTTGGCGGTCGTCGCTACTTTGGGATATTTGTTGGGCCGGCGCGGCACCGTTCCCGAGAACGATCTGGTTACCCGCTCCCGTCGCGAGCTTCGCCGGGCGAAGTCGGTGGCGAGGGAACTGGAGAAGATCGCTTGGATGGTCCGCCGCAACCTGGCACGGCACCATACCAGCCTGTCGCGGTTCAAGCAACGGGTAGGCCAGTTGAGCCACCGGCAGCAGGAAGCCGCTTGGAGAGACCTCTGCCGCGAGGCATCGGAAATTCTCACTCCGACACTGCGGTTGGCCACGCAAATCGCCAGCGCCTACGACCAGATCCGCCAGCAGACCAATCACTTGATGACTTTCACAGACGTGCGGACCGATCCGTTGACCGGAATCAGCAACCGCAGGGCTTTCGACGATTCGATGGCCTCGCAGTTCGCCATGATGAACCGCTACGGCACTCAATTCTCCGTGGCGATCTTCGATATCGACCATTTCAAGCAGGTGAACGACGAACGAGGCCATCTCCAGGGCGACCAGATTCTGCAGCGACTGGCCCGGCTTCTCGACGAATCGGTTCGCGAGACCGACGTCCTTGCCCGCTACGGCGGCGAAGAATTCGTCGTTGTCATGCCCCAGACCGGGCTGGAAGGGGCGTGCATCTTTTCAGAGCGTTTGCGAGCGAAGGTGGAACACGAGATGGAAATCACCGTCAGCGGGGGAATCGCCGAAGCGCTCGACGGCGATACACCGGAAACGCTGATGGCTCGCGCCGACACGGCCCTCTACTCCGCCAAGGGGAGCGGTCGCAACAGCGTTCACCGTCACAGCGGCGAGCAGGTGGAGTCGGTGCTGGAGGTCGCGCCGGTGTAGATCCGCCCAACCACGAAGCCGGGACTACCCAGGGCGGCGATTATGGCGTAAGATCGGTGCCGATCCAGTCCACCACCTTTCGCCATGGGCACCCCAATGCCGGAACCGACCGACCCCGAAGTTCTGCTCGACGCGAAGCGTTTTCAGGTCATCCGCAAGTACCAGAAGACCGCCAGCGGCGAGAGGTTGCCCCGTCAGATCATCCGCCACCCGGGCGCCGTGGTCATCTTGCCGTTGCTGGACGGAAACCGGCTGGTATTGATCGAGAATTACCGAATCGCCGTCGAGGAAACGCTGTTGGAGTTGCCGGCCGGTACGCTGGAGCCGGAGGAGTCGCCGCTGGCGACGGCGCACCGCGAGTTGGCGGAAGAAACCGGCTATCGCGCCGGGTCGATGGAACCGCTGCTGCGGTTCGCGTCCTCACCGGGGATTCTCAGCGAAGAAATGCATCTTTTCGTGGCAACCGACTTGAGCTTAGGAGAGATGGCTTTGGAGGCGGGGGAAGAGATTATCCCCAAAATCGTGGCATGGGAGGAAGCGGTGGCCATGAGCCGGGACGGCCGCATCCACGACGCCAAGACGCTCGTCGGGATCCTCTATTACGAGATGTTTCGTCGCCGCCGCTGAAAGGGGAGATTTCGCCATGTTTGAACAACCAACCGGCCTGTCACTCCGCGACGATCAGACGCTGGTGATCCAGTGGAGCGACGGCTGCCGCCGACTCTACCAGGTCGCCGACCTCCGTCGGCAATGTCCCTGCGCCACGTGCAACAGCGAGCGATCTCGGGCCAGCGACGAAATTGCCCTGCCGGAGGGCCAACGGCAAGTGACAATCCAAGAAATGACGCCGGTCGGCAACTACGCCTACCAGATCGGCTTCAGCGACGGCCATGCGACCGGCATCTACCCGCTGGAGTTGCTCCGTAACCTGGGAGAGGAAGAGCCATGAACGGCCGGGAGCGAATCGCCGCCGCCATGCGGCACGAACCGGTGGACCGAGTGCCGGTGATGTGCCAGTTGGCGATTGGCCATTACCTGCTCAATACGGACGTGTCGCCGGTCGATCTGTGGTTTACCAGCGAAGGCTTTGCGCGGGCGTTGTTGACCCTCGCTCGGCGTTACCGCTTCGACGGCATCCTCATCAACTTGTTGGGGACCGACCCGCAGTGGATGAGGTACGTCGACCGGATCGAGACGGCCGGAGACGGCAGCCAGGCCGTATTCTTCACCAACGGCGATACGGCGCGCTGTCCGGCCGACGATAACGTCCACTGTTTTCCTGCCCGCGGAATGAGGAAGCCCACGATCGACGAGGTCGATCCGGAGCAAGTTTACTACGACGACCCGCACGGCCTCGGCGGTCTGAAGTACCCTTTCTACTTCGGCTTGGATCCGTATCGGCCGGACAAGACGGACTACTGGCCCGAGTATCTGTTTCGCACGATTGATCTGGTGCGTGGCGAGGCCGAGGATCTTTCAGTGCATGGCGAGATCTTCTCGCCGTGGACGCAGTTGCTGGAACTGTTCGGGTACGAAAACGCGCTGGTCTATCTGCTCGATGAGCCGCAGAAGTGCCGGGCCATTCTGGCGGCCTACACCGAAGGCGCGGCCGACCTGGGCATTCGGCAGGCGCGCCGGGGAGTCGACGCCGTCCTGATCTCCTCGGCATTCGCCGGCGGCGGTTTCATTTCGCCCCGGCAATACGAGCAGTTCGTGCTGCCTTACGAAACGGAGGTGGTGCGGCGAATCCGGCAGGAGGGGGTGCCGGTGTACACGCACACCTGCGGCGACATCGGCGACCGCCTGGAACGGATGGCCGCCAGCGGGATCGACGGCATCGACACCCTCGATCCGCCTCCCCTGGGCAGCGTGGATCTCGAGAACGCCAAGCGCCGTGTCGGCGACCGCCTGTTTTTCAAAGGCAATATCGATGCGGTGAATACGCTGCTGCACAAAACGCCGGCTGAGGTGCGGCAGGATGCGCTCTGGCGGCTGAAGGTCGGCAGCCCGAAAAGCGGCTACATCCTTTCCAGCGCTTGCTCGGTTTCTCCGCGTGTTCCGCCGGAGAACCTCTCGATTCTCGTCGAGACCAGCGAGGAATTCGGCGCGCCCGCCATGTGAAGCGAGAAAGTACGTCAGGCTTTCCCGCTTGACGTGCGGGACTGCCGCGGGATCACCTACAAACGGAATTTCCCCGTCGTCTTCTCCACACGTCAATCTTGAAGCAGAGGCCGATTGCGGCGGTTATCCGGTCGCATGGCAACCGTGGTAGCGGTCGCAACGGGTGCGTTTGCGGGTTCTATCGAATCGCCGTAATCCGGTCCCATACGCTTCTTTACGCTTAACGCCGGTCGAAGGAATTGATGCGCCGGGGGATCCGGGAAAGCTACGGACGGTGCTCGATTTGCCGAAACGATCTTCTGCCGCCGGACGATGCTTAACGCTGGACGAATCAGGTACCTCAAGGAAAGGAGTGTGTACCATGCAGTACGTCCGTGTTGCGACGTTCGCAACCGCCGTCTTATGGATGGTGTCCGGCGCGTCGGCCCAGTACGGGCTGTCCGGGTCGCCGGAGATGCTCGCCTTGCCGGCGGCCGGAGGCTGGGCAAGCGGGCAACCGAGCTATCAAACCACGGCCTACCAGCCTCTGCCGCAGCCGCTCCACGCGACGGCGATTCCCAACCGGGTTGTGCAGACGGGGCTGGCAGAACCGGCCATTCCGCCCGCGCCCAGCCCCTCGCAGGCTATGCCCATGCCCACTCCGGCACAAGCCGGTCCCGGCCCGAGTATGCTCAATCAGCTCCTCGATGAGTCGGAGCCCGCCTGCGGGCCAGGCTGTTCCGGCACGACGATATACCAGTACCAACCCTATCAGACGACCGGTTGCGAGAGTTATGGCGACTGCCTCGAGTGCCAGCCTTGTGAAGTCTGCCCCTGGTATATCACCGCCGCCGGACTGATGATGGGGCGGAACGACGCCAATAAGGTGTGGACGACCTACGAGACGGGCGTAAATGCGAATCAGTTGCTCAATACCGAAGATGCCGAGACCGACTGGCGCGGCGGTGTGGAGATTCGTCTCGGACATCGTTTCTGTTGCGGCGAGTGGGCGGTGGAAGGGGTGTTCTGGACGCTCGACGAGATGCGAGGTTTCGCCGGCCTCGCCGGAGTAGCCGGCGGCGGGCAGTTGAGCACCCCCTTGAATTTTGAAGACGTGCGCTACGTCTCCGATCCGGACCCGGCTGCCGTTGATCGTCCCGAGTATTTGTTCGACGTGGCCGACGCCCACTACCTTCGCCGCATCAACGAGTTCTACAACACGGAAATCAACCTGCTGCGCAACGCGACGCAGGGCTGCGGTCCACTCGACGTGGACGTGTTGTTCGGCGTTCGCTGGTTCCGTTTCCGCGAACACCTCACCTTCGCATCGCTCGACCAGAACGGCGGAGACTGGTCGAACGGGGCGGCCGTCGGCTACCTCGACGATTCGATTAAGAATGACCTTGTAGGCCTGCAAGCCGGTCTCGATGCGGGGTACAACCTCGGCTGCAGTTTGCGACTCTTCGCACGGCCGAAGATCGGTATTTACAACAACCACATCGAGCACAGCTTCAATGCCTATCGCGGCGACGGTGAAGGGTTCACTCCCGCCACCGGCTCCGGCGTGCCCGGCACGTATCCGGTGCGGTCGGAGGACGACGTCCTTTCTTTCCTCACGGAGGTTGATTTGGGCGTCGAGTGGTCGTTCCACCCGCAGTGGTCAGCCTTCATCGGCTACCGCGTGTTGGTGGCAACGGGCATCGGGTTGTCGGATCATCAATTCACGCCGTACGTTGTCGACATTCCGGAACTGGCCGATATCGACCACAACGGCACATTGGTGCTGCACGGCGCGTTTGCCGGTCTGAGCTACCAGTTTTAGTCGGGCATTGGCGTGGAAGGCTTTCCCCCCTTAAGGAAGCCAACAATCACCGGGCAGCAGGTGCGCCTGCTGCCCGGCTGTTTTTCTTGTGGATCGGGCCGGGAGCCTGTGAAGGAACCCAGCCCGTTGGGCTTGGGGTTAAACGATGGCGTGCCAGTGAGGGCCGCGGGTGGTTCAGGCAACCAAGCGGGTGAGTGCCTGGAAATCGGGGTCCGACCGCAAAGGGTCGAAGTCGGTCTCGGCTTCCGCCAGACCGCGGTATTCGGGGTCGAAGCTCACTGCGCGCGCCAGATGCGCCAGCGCGTGGCCCCGATTGCCGGCAAGACTGTGATAACAGGCGAGATTGTACTGGATGAGGGCATCTGAAGGCGCAACCTCCATCGCGCGACGGAGCGACTTGATTGCCAAGTCCACCCGACCGATCCGCTTGTAACACCATCCCAGCGCGAGCCAGACGTGGATGTTTTGCGGATCGCCTTGCGCCGCTCCCGAAAGCGGTATCAGCGCTTCCTGATGACGTGCCAGCCAGCGCAGAGATTCGCCCTTGAGAAACAGAGCGTGCGAACTCAACTTCGATTCGCCGCGAACCCGGGAAAGGGTATCGAGGGCCTGCCGCGGCATGCCCAACTCCAAATACCCCTCCGCCTCCCGCTCCAGTCGCCTTTGCCGAATTCGTTCTTGCCCGGTCACCGGTTGGTCACTCCCGAAGAGGCCCTAGCACCAGCCCGGCCGCGCCCCTCGACGAGCGGTCTGCTGCCCTGCACCACCGTACCTGTCATTGTAACCGATCAAGCGGCGAAGCCCAAGCGGAACCTTGCCAAACAGGTGCCGCTGGGACGAGCAGAACCTACTCTGGATAGAACGTCGCCTTGTCGAGCAGCACGTTGCGGTCTTCGCCTTGGCGCTGCAAATCATTGACAAACGCCAGGCTGAGGCGGTGCTCGCCCGCGGTCAGGTTTGTCTTGAGCGGATAAGTCCGCCAACCGCCGCTTTTCAGTTGGATCTGGCCGACCGGCTCGCCATCAATGCGGAGTTCCACCAGCGGATAGACGCCCTCGACGGAACTCCCCGAGGCCAAGATCTCGACAGTGTACCCCCCGTTGGCTTCAACACGGACGGGCCGTTCAATACAGCCGTTGCAGGCGAGCGACACGGCGTTGCCACGGTTCTGAAAATGCGGCATGTCCGGCTGGGGAGTCATCGTTTCGCACTCGATGGCGACGCCGTGGCGGGCTGAAAAGTTGCCGCCCAGCGAGGTCAAAAGAGCGCCGGCGTAGCGGGCGGCTTTGCGGGCGTTGCGGTCTTCCGTGTCCCAGCGCAGCAGGTCGAGAACGAGGACGCCCTTGCCTCTGGGGATAGCGGTTACCGCCGGTGGATTGGTGAGAAAGGCGGTATCCGCGGCATCATCGCGAGCAATCAACAGCTTGTCGACGAACAGGTTGCGATCCTCGTGCCGCTGGGAATTGCCGCCGTCATTGATGAACTCGATCGAGATGGCGTGTCGTCCTTTCTCGATCTGGCCAAAACAGGTTGCCGTCTGCCACGCATCGCTTGCCACTCCGACGATCCCGAGCGTCTCGCCATCGACTGACACGCGGCAGCGTGGCCAGACACCGTCGGCCGGAGTACCGCGGGCGACGATCCCAAACACATAGCGCGCTGACTCGGGCAACTCCAACTCCGCCGAAGCCGATCCGCTGGTGGCGAACGTCACTCCCGGCGCCCTTGCCTCGACGATCGAGCCCTCCAATTTCCACTGCTCTACCTCGTGCGTTTGGACCTGCTTGCCTTCCAGGGTGACGCCGAGGCTGCCGTCGGCCATCCCGTCGGCCCGCGGCGTTTCGGCCCAACCGATGCCGACGTGCTCGCCGAGCCAGTAGAGGTCTTCCCGAGCGATCCAACCAAAGCGAGGATGGCATTGCTCTACGCGGGTCACCGGACCGGCGTACGGCTGGTGGGCCAGATCGAGACCAAAGCTGTGCGAGAGCATCGCGATTCCTTGGGGCGATGGTCGGTGTATGAGAAGGTTTCCGCCTTGCTGGACGAAATCACGGGCGGCCGCGATATCGCCTTCAGCGATGTCACCCCGGACGACGGCCAGACGGTGATCGGTCAATTCTTGCGGCCATCGACCGCCGAGGTCGTCAAACCGCAGCCCCAGCGACCGCAGGTATTGCCGATACTCGTCCGAACCGCCGACCACGGCCGTCGGTCCGCCGAATGGCCGGCGGCGCGAAAGATCATCGAGCAGATTGGCCAGGATACGGGCGGCGGCGGGTTCGGTGCGGAACTTCTCCACCAGTTTCAACTGGCAATAGACGATCGCGCCGCGGCCGATCGACTGCTCAAGCAGAGGTGCGTGGTCGATGCCTGCCCGCGAACCGGAGACGATGATGGCGGCCGACGATCCCGCGACCGGCCGCGGCGGTTCGGCTTGCGTCACATAATGGTCGCCACGCCAGAACTTCAGATCCTCCGGCAAGACACCCCGCAAGGCCGGATGGTCCGAAGCCGCCGGGAAGGTCATCGTCGAGGCGTGGCCGGTCGATTCCACGTCGAAGAGCCCCTCGGGATAGACCACCTGCTCCAGCACGAGGACGCGTCCGCCTCGGGCGACAAACTCCACAATCGCCTTCCGCTCGGGTGAGATACGTCCGATCACCGGCGGTTCGTCGGGTGCAGCCGCGAAGGCCCCCGCGCCGACGACCAGCAGATCGATATTCTGCGGCAGTCTCGCGAGCGACGACACGGCAACCGTCGTCAGCCCTTGCGACTGAAACAGTTCTCGTGTTC
Organism: Rhodopirellula sp.; assembly: GCA_012728855.1. GTDB lineage: Bacteria > Planctomycetota > Planctomycetia > Pirellulales > Thermoguttaceae > JABWBD01. The sequence continues at coordinate 27,219 of JAAYEH010000088.1, forward strand.
CTCCCTTGGGATCGAAAAGCCCTACTTCACATGCCATCGCAGCCAGCCTCATCGGTGGGAAGACTGCCAGTGGGTGCTGGTCTGTAAAGACCTGCTTGCCGTCCCGGAGGAGGACGACTTCCCATATCAGCGGCGTTCGCTCGGAAACGTCCGGCAAGTGGAGCCGAACGTCCAACATGCAGTGGGCGGCGGGCGCAAGCTCCAGCAATTGCTTCCCCTCGTCGACGATTTCCTGCTGCCGGCGAAGCATCCAGCGGAGTTCGAGCTTCGAGGACTCTTGGATATCGTTGAATACCTCCAACCTGCGGCCGATCTCTTCACCGGAATAAAACCGGCCGTCGTAGTCATGCGCATAGGCGGCGATGGGCTGGTACGCATATTGATGGGCACGATAAAGGGGATTGCTTTCATCCAGCGAACCGCCCTCGATCACCGTCCAAGGCGAAATGCCGCCGACCTCGAAGTGCCGATAGCCGAGGATTTGCATCTTCCAGCTCCGGGCCTTGGCAAGGTCGCGGTACTCGCGGTAGTTGCGGTAGGCCTCGTCGCCGAAGAAGACGGTGTGCCAGGAGGGATCGCTGGAGGGAATCCAGAGGAATTCGCCGATGTAGAGCGGCTTCTCTTTCTTCCAGAGGAATTCGTCGCCGCCGTCGTGGAACATGTGGCCGATCTTCTGCGGACCGGAGAGCCAATAGGTATCGTTTGGCCAGCAGGTGTGGTCGGGATATTCGTGAGGGTAGTGGATGCCGATCACGTCGGCCACGCCGCCCGGATCGCCGTCGGATTCGTAGAGGATCGGGCGTGTCGGATCGCACTGTTTCACGAGGCGGCCCATGCGGACGAGGTCGGCCTTGGCCGGACTGTCGTCATTGAGCCGCCCGCCGTAGAACTCGTTCTCCAGGCTCCACATCACCACCGACGGCCGGTTCTTGTCGCGATCGACCATTGCTTTCAGATGCGAAGCGTACTGGTTCCAGAACTGGGGATCGTTGATGCAGTAGACGTAGTCGTCGTTCCAGACAGCCCCTTCGACGATCATCAGCAGCCCCAACTCATCGGCCACGTCGTAGTGGACGCTCCGCCAAGGCTGCGTGTGGGTGCGAAAGGCGATGCAGCCGCACCGGCGGGCTGCCTGCCACCGATCGCGGATCTCCTCGCGGGTCATTGGCGAGTGCGGCGGCCACCACGACGTGGCCAGCAGGTTGATCGGCCGGCCGTTCAGGAAGAACCGGTGCCCCTCGACCCAAAACTCCCGGAAACCAAAGCGGGTTCGCAGCCGGTCGCCCGTGGAAAGCTCGCTGCAAAGGTGCAGCAGATGCGGATCGGCGGGGGACCAGTGCGGCGCTTCGGACCAGGCCTGGCGAACGGTTACCGAAGCGGTTTCGCCGGCCTCGACGCGAACGCTCGCCGAGGGGAGGCGGAGCGTATCGCGACCCTCGTCCTCCACGGTGGATTGCAGTTGGGCGTCGACGGCTTCGCCCGACTCGTTGGCGATGGCATAGCCGACCACCAGCTCACCGCGGCGAACCGAGGGCTGGATGAACACATCCTGGACGTAAACGGCCGGGTGGGCGAGCAGCGTCACGTCGTCCCAGATGCCGTAGAGGTCGAAGAGCCCGCCGATGGGGGCGAGGATCCGGTCCGTGGGCGCACTGCGGATCCGCTCCCAGTCCTTTCCGGCCGTGAAGTCGATTTTGTCGCCAGAGAACAGGCCGGTCCAGTCGTGACAGCCGACGAGCAGTTCGTTCGGCCCGTCGTCGCGTATTGCACCGGTTATGTCCACCTCGAACGGCTGATAGCCGCCGAAACAGCCGCCGACGTGCTTGCCGTTGACCAGAACGCGGCTGTGGTACTTGATGCCGCCAAAGCGGAGCTTGACCCGTTTGCCGGCTATTTCCGCCGGCACCGCGAACGACCGGCGGAACCAAGCCCGCCCGTAGTCATGCCCTCTCAGATGGCCTGGAACACGGCAGGGCTTCCACGCTTCGGCGTCGGGCGGCGTTTCAAGCGTCTGGACGAGTTGGAACTCCCATGTTCCACTGAGATCGACTTCGACCCGTTGGGGGGCCGCCGTGGCAGAAGGGGCGAGGAGCAAGAGTATCGCGGCAAGGCTGGACATGGGCGTTTTTCCTTGGTTCAAAGCACGATCGCGCCCGGTAGATCCCGCTTGCCGAACGGGATCTTGCCACACAGGTCGCGATGTCCGAGCGGCAACGCACCACATAGATCCCGCTTGCCGAACAGTACTCGCCGCACAGATCCCGCTCGGCAAGCGGGATCTACCGGCTTCCCGGCATATTGACGATGGTTTTTCATTTTACAAGGCAGGTGGCATAAAGACATGTGCGGGCATCGGCCGGACCGAGCGGATTACCGGTCGAAACGGCATGGCTTGGACGACCTGCTTCTCAATATCGATACCCGGCGCAACCTCGAGCAATTCCAGCCCCTCGTCCGTGAGTCGGAAGACGGCCCGCTCCGTCACGTAGAGCACCTCCTGACCGATGCTGCGGCTGTACTTGGCGCTGAACGAAAGGTGCTCGACCTGAGGAACGAACTTGGCAGCGCTCCCTTCGCGGACGATGCGGAGGCGACCGCCCTCGACAACGATTTCCAAACCACCGGCGGTAAATGTCCCGCAGAAGACCAGCGTCTTGGCGGTCTGGGTGATGTTGACGAAGCCGCCCACGCCGGCCAACCGGTTGCCGAATCGGGAGACGTTCACGTTTCCTTCCGCGTCGATCTGTGCGGCTCCGAGGGCGGCGAAGTCGAGGCCGCGACCGTCGTAGAAGTCGAATTGGGATGGCTGGTCGATAATCGCCTGCGGATGGTACGAAGCTCCAAAGCTCAATCCTCCGGCCGGGATGCCGCCGATCGGACCGCTTTCGACCGTCAGCGTAAACCGCCCCAGCCAGCCCCGTTCGGCCGCGATCCTGGCGATACCCTCCGGCATGCCAATCCCCAGGTTGGCTATGGCGCCCTGGGGAATCTCGTCGCAGGCGCGGGCGGCGACGATCCTACGGGCGTCGAGCGGCAGTGGCGAGAGCCCCAGCGGCGAGCCATCCGTCGATTCCGGCGGCGCGACGAATGCCGGGTTGAAGCGGGTGCCGGCGAATGTCTGTGGATGCTCTTCCGGTTCGGCGACCACGACGTGATCGACGAGGATTCCCGGCACTCGCACCTGCTGTGGCATGGCCGGGCGGTCGTCTAGCCTCGCGACCTGGGCGATCACCATCCCGCCACAATTGTGCGCGGCCTGAGCGATTGGGAGCATTTCGCCGAAAAGGACTTCTTCGTCCATTATCAGGTTGCCATGTGGATCGGCGGCCGTAGCACGAATCAGCCCCACATGAATCGGAATCGACTTGTACCACAGCCATGCGCGGCCCCCCAGTTCGATTCGCTCGACGAGTCCGGGCGGCGTACGGGCGTTCAAACATCCGCCCGAGTGAATCGGATCGACGAAGGTCTCCAGCCCGATATGCGTGATGCATCCCGGCCGGCCGGCGGCAATGTCGCGAAACAACTGGCAGACGACTCCCTGCGGGAAATTATAGGCTTCAATCTTGCCCTCGATGGCGAGCCTGCCCATCGCCGGCGCGAGGTTCCAGTGGCCTCCGATCACGCGGTGAACCAGGCCTTCGTGCGCCAAGTGATTGACGCCGCGGACGCCGCCGTCGCCCTGTCCCGCGGCATACACCAGCGTCAGGTCTCGCGGCGAACCGTGCTCGAGAAAACGCCGCTCCAAGGCGCAGGTCAGGGCTTCGGGCACGCCGGCCCCGACAAAACCGCCGGTCGCAATCGTCTGGGCGTCGCCAATTCGGGCCACGGCCTCATCGGCACGGCACTGCTTCGTGTTGTGCGGCACGGTTACCCCCTCCAAGGTAATGGGCTGGTCGGAACCGCTGCCATTTCTAAGGATTGCGGCGGCAGCGATTCCATCAAACATAACCATGCGAGACTTCGGCCGACAAGCGGTTGGGCGGCAGACACGAGAAAGGTCGGCCGAATACCCGGCAAGAGAAAAAGGAGAAAAAAGAAAGCAACGACAAGTCGTGCGCGTTCCAAGGGGGGCGTTGGGAAAAAACCTGATTTTGGGATAGTCGGGCTACCATTGCATGCGGCTGCCCGCTAGAATGCTGCAATAAGGATTTCCCCGCCGCTTGCACCGGAAGCACCTCCCCACCTCAATCCGGTTGCCCGCCTGACAGTGTTACCTCTTATGTCACGCCTCCGTCTGTCGTTCTGCCTCGCTGTTGGCCTTTGCGTCTTGCCGGACGGTTCGGCTCTTTCAGCCGAGCCTTGGACGGCAAATCTCTTGGACCACACCCAGCACAACTTCGGCGTCGTCGCCCGCGGCGCGAAAGCGGAGCATGTCTTCGTGCTCCGCAATCCCGCCGCCGAGGCGATTCACATTGCCGGCATTCGGTCGAGTTGCGGTTGTGCCCGCGTCCGGGTTCTGGACGACAAGCGGACCATCCCGCCCGGTGATTCGGCTTCGGTCATTGCCTCGTTAGATACATCGAGCTTCGCCGGGGCTCGTTCGGCGACGATCGGCATCACGCTGGACAAGCCGGCTCCGGGTGAAGTTCAGGCGCACGTCGAGACGTATGTCCGCAGCGATGTGCTGGTTCAGCCGGGGAATATCGAGTTTGGAGCGATTCAACGGGGCGGCGCGCTGGAGAAAACGATCCGGGTGAGTAGTTCGGGGCGTTACAGTTGGGGAATCGTGGAGGTGAAATCCGGCCCGTACTTTACCTGCCATGTGGCGCAGACCCACCGCGACTGGAACCAGGTCTGCTACGAACTCCGAGTGCGACTGGATTCCGCGACACCGCCGGGTTACCTTCGCGAGCACCTGATCGTGGTGACCAACGAACCACAGCATCGGGAGATCCGGGTACCGGTCGAGGCGCACGTTCTGGCCGACGTGTCCGTAAGCCCCGCCACGCTGTTTCTCGGCGTAGTCCAGCCGGGAGAAGAAGTGCTCCGGCAACTCGTGGTGCGAGCGAAGAAGCCGTTTGTCATCAAGAACGTGCTGGCCGAAGGCGCCGGCCTCGAAATCGGCCTCGTCGAGAACGAGGAGTCGAAACCGCTGCACCTGATCCCGGTCCGATTCGAGGCAGGAGAGCGGCCGGGGAAACTCCAGCAGACTATTCGCATCGAGACCAGCCTGCAGAGCGGCACGATTTCCGTTCCCGCTTCGGTGGTGGTGGCGCCTCGGCAGGGGCAATTCGCGAGGAACCGTTCGCGGTCCGACGTCGGCGTCGTTCCGTTGCCGCAACTCGCACGCCCGTTGGCGAGCCGACTTCCGGTTTTGAAACGACTGCTCGGCGACGAATAAGCACAACGCGGCCGGCTGATGGCTCCGAATCCGACGAATCGTCTGGCGTTCTTTCGCCAGCCGCGATACACTCTTCCATAGTCGCTCGACCACTTGGCTCTAACGCGGCCAACTCGTTTAACCGCAACGGGCAACGGCCTGCGCAGGGGCGGCAAAAAACCTGCCACGGCACATCCCGCGTTGGCCGTTGCGGTTAAACGAGCCAAACCTGCGCGCACGGAGCGTAGAAGTTGCCAGCAATGCTTCGATCCTTTGGAGGGTTCCCATCATGAAGCCAACTTTCCTCGTGTTCGCCATCCTTCTCGTGTCGGCGTTCGCGCTGCCGCTTTCGGCTGGACCGGAAACACCTGCCCAGGCTTTCGCCGACGGTGAACGTCTCTTGGCCGGCGCCGATTTCGACGGGGCATTGGCCGCCTTCGCCCGCGCGGCCCGGGCCGACCGTGAAAACCAGCAGTATTTGCAGCACTATGCGATGGTTCGCCGCATCCTCCTGCTGCGGGAGCAACTCGATACGGAACAGGACGATGCGCGGTGGGAGTACCAGGCTCGAGCGCTGCACTCATTCTACATCAGCCGCGGGCTGTACCGCGAGGCGCTCGCCTTGGACCGAAAGATGCACCAGCGGCTGAGCACCGCCTCCACGGCGGTCCTGCTGGCCGAAACCGAACTAGCCCTGGACATGAACTCGGAGGCGGCCCGAACGCTGGCCGGACTTCCCGCCGAAAAGCAGACGGAAGCCACGCGCGCGCTGCACGGTCTCGCGCTGGCCCGCCAGGGAAAGGTCGATGAGGCGAAACAAATCGCGGCGGGCGTTGAGCTGAACGGCGAGGCAGGGCCGGCAATGCTCTATCGCGTCGCCCGCCTTACGGCGGCCGTCGGCGACAATGAGCGATCCCTTGCCTTGCTCACGCGGTGCTTCGAATCTGTCGCGCCCAGCCAACTGGCGGCATTCAAAGACCATGCGCAAAGAAACCCGGAGTTCGGCAAGCTGGCTTCCAAGCCCGAGTTCTCGCGGGTGTTGCAGACCGAGTCGAAAGTGCCGGAGTCGAAATGCAGCGGCGGCAGCGGATGCTCGGGCTGCCCGATGCGGGGCAATTGCGGCAAAGGCGGCGGCGGCTGACAAGCCATCGCATGAGAAGGGGCGCAGTAACCGGCATGAAGTTGAAAAGGCGCGTTGTCCAGCTTGCCTTTCTGGCATTGGTTCTCGTCGGAGTGTTCGTTTTCGGGGCGAACTGCGAGCGTTGGTGCCCGTTCGGCGGTGTGGAAGCCCTCTATGGCTACGCCACCGAGGGCAACATGCTTTGCTCGCTGGCCACGTCGAATTTCTTCATCCTCGGCGGCGTGCTGGCGGCGACCTTGCTGTTGCGCCGGGCGTTTTGCAGCTATATGTGCCCGCTGGGCACGATCGCCGAGGGGTTGTACGCTGCCGGACGCCGACTGCGAATCCCGGCCATTCACGTGCCGCCGGCTGTGGACCGAGTGCTGTCGCTGGGCAAGTACGTCGTACTGGCGGTCATCCTGGCGTTGACCTGGCAGGCCGGCGAACTGATCTTCCGCGGCTTCGATCCCTGCTACGCCCTGATCAGCCGCCACGGGACCGACATCACCTATTGGGCCTATGTCGTATCGGCGGCGATTTCCGTCGTTTCGCTGGCATTGATGCTCCCTTTCTGCCGATGGTTTTGTCCGCTGGCGGCGGTGCTCGACCCCTTCTCGCGCTTCGGTCTGGCCCGTGTGCATCGCAACACCGAGACCTGTCACGACTGCGGCCGCTGCGCTAGAAGCTGCCCTGCGCAGATTCCAGTCGACCGGTTGACAGTCGTTACCGCGGCGCGCTGTACCTCGTGCCTGAACTGTGTCGATTCCTGCCCGGCACAGGGAGCAAAAGCTCTGACCTGGGGGCCGTCTTCCCGGCCAGGCCGGCAGTGGTCTCAGGCGGCGTTGATCGGCTTGCTGCTGGCCTGCACCAGCGGCGCTGTGGCCGCCTCGTATCTATTTCCGATGCCCTCGTTTTCCAGAGCCCGCGGTGTCCGGCCCGCTGAAGTGGCCACGGTAGAACTCGCCATCGGAGACGTCACATGTCGGGGACGGGCGAACTTGCTGTTCTATTTTCTTGAACGGGACGATTCGTTTCTCGTTCCGGGCTACTTGAAGGTTGAGGCTTGGCCGGACCCGGGAACGGCCGATGTCCGCGTCACCTACGACGCTGCCCAAACCGATGCGGCAGCGATCAAGCGGGCAGTGACGGAACCGTACTACGACGTGCTGGCCGACTATTGGCGGATGTCGCCGTTTTCGATCGAAGGCTATGATGCCCTCGGACTCGGCGACGGCATTCCTTGACGCAGTTTGCCCCCAGTAAAGGTCATGGCGGCAACGCCTCCCGGATGCACTGCAATTCCGCCATTGGCTGCAGGTCGGTGCAATCTCCCTTGCCGGCCCGTCGATACCAATACCGGCTGTTGCCGAGATCGCCTTCGATCTTATGGAGCACGGCATGAATCCAGGCAGCGGTGGGGTCATCGTCAAACTGCTGCACAATTCGATGGGCCGCATCCCATTGTCCCTCGGCAGCCAGGTCGATGGCGGTTCTCAGTTCTTCCGTCATGGCTTGCTCCAGGCGAACTGGTGATTCAAAATGGCGCCGGCGGGAGGGCCGATTCGCCGAGTTAGGAGAGAAACGATGGATAGACGTGCGTTCCTACTTACGATCATTCTCGCCGTCGCGGGGGTCGCTTCGCAAGGTCGATCGGTTCTGGCGGCGGATGGCGCCGGCAAGAAGCCCAATTTTCTCATCATCCTTGCGGACGACATGGGATTCTCCGATCTTGGCTGCTACGGCGGCGAGATTGAAACACCCCAACTCGACCGTCTGGCCGCCGACGGCCTACGATTCACCCAGTTCTACAACACCGCCCGCTGCTGGCCCACTCGGTCTTGCATTCTCTCTGGCTATTATGCCCAGCAGATTCGAATGGACCCGCCCAAGGGGCGCTTGCCCGACTGGGCGCGGCTGCTGCCGCACGATCTCAAACCGCTCGGCTACCGCTGTTATCATGCCGGGAAATGGCACGTCCTCGGCGCCCCCAAACCCGTGGCCGACGGCGGCTTCGACCGCTCGTATTGGTTTGAAGACTGGGACCGCTACTTCACGCCCGCCAAGCACTTTGAGAACGATGTTCTGCTCCCGCCCGTCGAGCCGGGCAGCGGCTACTATGCCACCACCGCCTTCGCCGACTACGCCATCCAATGCCTGAGGGAGCACGCGAAGAAATATCCGCAGCAACCATTCTTTCAGTACCTGGCTTTCATTTCGCCGCACTTCCCCTTGCACGCCTTGCAGGAGGACATCGACCGTTATCGCAACCGGTATCTGGAAGGCTGGGACGCGGTTCGGCATCGGCGTTGGAAGCGGCTGAAGGAGATGGGAATCGTCGGCTGCGACTTGCCGCCTTTGGATACGGAACTTTCGCCCCGATATTTCAAGCCGGACGTATTAGAAAAGGTCGGGCCGGGCGAGAGCCGATACGCAGTGCCGTGGGCGAGCCTGACGGATGAGCAGAAACGATTTCAGGCGACCAAAATGGCAATCCATGCCGCTATGGTGCATCGCATGGACCGCGAGATCGGCCGTGTCGTGGATCAACTCCGCGTCATGAAGGCGCTCGACGACACCTTGATCCTCTTCCTCTCCGACAACGGCGCCGACGCGACGCTGATGGTCCGCGGCGACGGCCACAACTCAGCGGCCCCGCCGGGATCGCGAGAGTCGTTTTTGTGCCTGGGGCCCGGCTGGGCCAGCGCGAGCAATGGTCCCTTTCGGCGGCACAAAGTCTGGACGCACGAGGGCGGCATTTCGACGCCGCTGGTCGTCCATTGGCCCAACGGCATCTCCGCTCGCGGGGAACTTCGCCACACTCCCGGCCATATCATTGATTTCGCGCCCACGATCCTGGAACTGGCCGGCCAATCCGCCGAGATGGCACGCCGACCGCAAGCCCCGCCGTTGCCGGGCCGGAGCCTCGTGCCGGCCCTGGCCGCCGACGTTGCGATTGAGCGGGAATTCCTGTTTTTCCACCACGAAGGAAACCGCGCGCTCCGGATGGGCGACTGGAAGCTCGTCTCCGCCCGCGAAGACGACAACGCCTGGGAGCTTTTCGACTTACGCGGCGACCGCTGCGAGATGAACAACCTAGTGTCGCAGCAGCCGGACCGCGCCGGCAAGATGGCCGCCCGCTGGCAGGAACTTGAAACGACATTCCGCCGGCAGAGTCAGTAGGGTCGGCAGTCTTTTCATCGTGGAGCAGGCTCTTGGTATTTCTGCAATTCGACTTAGAGCCTATCCCAAAACCTTGGAGGAGAGGGGGACAGGCACATTTTGCTCCGAAGACTCCGCAAAATGAGCCAGTCCCCGGCGGTTTTGGGATAGGCTCTTAGGACAGAGTTCAGAAACGGGTTGCAGCCAGTAGATCCCGCTTGCCGAGCGGGATCTGAGCGGCTAAGTGAAGTTTCCACTCGGTAGGGCGATGGGATGCCAACTCCGCGCCCAGATCCCGCTCGGCAAGCGGGATCTACCTTTTGTTGCCTGCCGACGTCGAGATTGGAACCATGGCCAACCTCGGCGCGGTCGAGCCCGGGGGTATTGCTTCAGGTTGGGCTACAGTTCCCAGCCCGCGCGGTATTCCCGATAGAGATACTTGTTGGCGTCGGCGGCGTTGGTGACGGTCATTTTGTCCGAGTCGAAAACGACTTTTTTCCCAGCGCGCAACGCCACGCTCGCCAGATTGACCGCATCGGTAATCGGACCGGCATTGAGGAAGCTTCCCGGCGACGGTTCTCCTTTCAGGGCCGATAGCCAACCATCTTTCGAGATTGGCTCGTCCGGTTGGCCTTCCAAGGAAAACGGCTCACGTTTGCCGTTGGCGAATAGCTGCGGGCTTTCGCCGCGGAACTCGGCCATGATGGTTCCTTGGTCGCCGACGAAAAGGATTCCCTCTCGGGGAATTTCAACGCCCTGCGCCTCGACATCCTTGGGCAAACGCGGCTTCATCCCGCCGTCGTACCAGAACAGATCCACGGCGGGCATGCTCTCACGGGCAGCAAACTCGAAGCGGATGGTGCAGGCCGTCGGAAAGGAGAAGTCGTTCTTCACCGGACGGCTAACGCCGTCGACAATCGAACAGGTATGGGTGGCCCAAGCCTCGGCGCTTCGCGGCGCGGCGAGCGAGAGTTCGGTGAAGACCGGCCAGAGGCTGTAGATTCCCATGTCGGCAATGGAACCGCCCCCGAAATCGTACCAGCCGCGAAACACGGTATGGGTATAATGCGGATGATAGGGGCGGTCCAACGCCGGGCCGAGCCACAGGCTCCAGTCGAACCCTTTCGGAACCGGCGGGGCGTCGCTCGGGATTTCCGTATACTGCGGCCAGACCGGCCGGTTTGTCCAGTTGTGAATTTCTCGCAGCGTTCCGATGGCGCCACGGCGGATCTGCCGTGCGATCTTCCCATTCGCCGCGCCACTGCCGTAAGCCAGCAGATGCGTGCCCGCATGGGTCTTGCGAGCGGTGTCGATTACCAACCGGCCTTCGGAGAGGCGGTTGGCGATCGGCTTGTGCGTCACCACGTTCTTGCCGCGCTTCATCGCCGCCAGCGCAATGGCGGCATGAAGATGGTCCGGCGTCATGATCTTGACGGCGTCGAGACCTTTTTCCTTTTCGAGCAATTCACGGTAGTCTGCGTAGGCGGCGCACGATCGGAAGCTTTCCGATTTGCGCTGGTTGGCGTAGTAGGCGTCGACGACCTCCCGGCCCACCTCGCGGCCACCGGGGCAGCCGGTCTCACCGTCGCGCCACGAAGGCTTGCCCAGGTAGCTGCGGATCGTTCGAAGGATGCCGCCCTTGCCCCACTCGACGTAGTCGTTGCTGTCGGTATTGGGATCGCAGACGGCGATGATCTGGATCTGCGGTTTCTCCAGCAGGCTCCCGAGTTCGCGGAATCCCTGGGTGCCCATGCCGATGTGGGCCACCGTGATCTTGTCGTTCGGGGCCACATGTCCGGATCCTCCCAGAACGTGGCGAGGTACTATGGTGACGACGCCGGAGGCAACAGCGGAGCCGACGAATCGCCGGCGGGTGATTTCTGATGGCATACCGCTCACTCCACCTCGTTCGTTTCGGTGCGGATCTCGACCTCCAACGCCCCCAGCAGCCGAGTGAGCGTTTCTTCCTTGGTCCGAATGAACGGGACATTCTCCAAAATGATGGCTCGCGGTTCGTTGCTCGGTCGCAGAATCAACCGTCCGGAGCGGAGCAGGAGATACTCGAACACGTCGTTCATCTCCTTCTCGATCCGAAGTCCGAGCACGGGAAATCGCCGCAGATTTCCCCAAATCCCCTCACGGTGGAGCAATTCGTTCGGCCTGGCCTCCCAGCGGTCGAAGCGGGCGCTGATGACGGCAACCACCATGATCACTCCCAGAATGCCCGCAAAAGTCCAATAGAACGGCGCATTGGCTAGGGGTCGGAATTGCTTCAGTGTGCCGGTCACGGTAGGCAGAAGTCCCGGGTTGAGGACACACACCAGTGCGCATCCGACGGCGATGGCGACCACCATGAAGAACAAAGTCAACGAACTCGTTCGCGGGAAGTCGAAACCCAGGATGACGAAATTCGCCGCCAGCACGCCGAGAAACGCCACCGACAGCCCCGCCGCCACGGCGTTGCTCGCCTCCAGCGGTTGGTGAGAAAAGCTAAGAAACGTCGCAGCCGCCACCGCGACGAGAAAGGTCGGGTAGAGGAACACGATCTTCGGGTAGGAAATCAAGAGCACCTTCGAGGGCAGGTCGGGACGGCGCTTCGAACGCGAGCCGGCGGGCCCGGGGGGCTTCGCGGCGGGTTGCTTGGGGTCGGGAGTATCGGACATCGCTGGTTCTCCTGGGTTGCGGTAGTGCTTGGGGCTTAGAACTTAGGGCTTAGGGCTTAGCGTGGCTCGCCGCCGCCGATTATCTCCGCTCGGTCCCAGTTCTGCAAGTTCGGCGATATCCGTGCGGCGGAAACGTCCGGCGTGGTATCGTTCGCGGACGGGTGGTAGACTGGGCATTGTCCATGAACACCAAAAGACAGCATCCGCGCGCCGCTACTCCCTGCTCCCTGCTTCCTGCTCACCCGCACAAGGAGAACCTGCCGTGAGACATCACATTCGACTGCCGCTGCACGTGACTTTCGCCTTGGTGTTCTGCGGCGCCGCTCTGGCCGAAAACGAACACCCCGGAGACTCCAACCCGCCTGCCGGAGCCTGGCTGGTTCGACCTGAGCAAACCGAGCCGAGAATCCTGCAATGGGCCCAGCGATTCCCCGACCTGGTTGCCCTCGACAAGCGGCCGACGCTCGGAGGCCACACTGCTTACGCCGTCACGGTCGGGCAGTCCAAGTTGGCCAACGCCACATTGCCCCGGCTCATCTTCGCCCAGCCCCACGCTCACGAGCCCGCCGCCACTGCCGGAATGATGGACTTCCTCTGCCAGATCCTCGAAGGCAAGCACCTCGACGGGCGGGCGAGCGACCTCGACCACGACCGCATCCTTACCTCCGCGGTGCTGACCTTCATCCCCGACGGCAATCCCGACGGGCGTGCCAAGTCGCCGGAAGCCTGGTGGGACGGCAGTAAGTACACCAACGACGAATTCATCGACCTCGCTTTCGGCCGCACGCAGGAGGGACGGCGGTTTCCACGCCAAGGCCGCTGGGACATCCGCCAGCAGCAACCAGCAACGCTCGGTTTTGTCTACGAGCGGATCAACGATCACGAGTACGTCGAGCCCAACCGCGATCGCGAATCGACCTACTTCAAGCTGTTCACCGCTGCGCTGGCCGAGCCCGGTTGCAAGCTGGTCGTCGATCTCCACCAAACGGAGTTTACCGGCTCCCCCTACAATGCGATGATTATATTGCCTTTCATGCAGAACAATCTGCCCGAACCGATCCAAACTGCCAACCGCCGGGCCGCCAGAGCGATACTCCAGGCATGGCGAGAGATGGGGGCACGGCCGATTCCGGAGGCCAACCCGCTGGGGTACGGTGAGGACCAGCTTCGCTATTTTCGCCAGTGTTACGGCGACATCTTTCCCAAGGTGCCTTATGTCACGGTTGAAGTGCAGAACAACAGCCCGAAGACTTCGGCGGTGGTCCAGCAGCAGTTGATCGAGACCTCGATCCGTGCCGCGATCGGGTGTGTGCTCAAACACATGTAGCTTCCGCTTGCCGAGCGGGAGCCTGATCTACGGCACCCCCATCCCCGATCCCGCTCGGCAAGCGGGATCTACTGGTGCAACAGTACGCGTACACACCGGCCCGTTCGCAGACTTCGAGGGAACGATCCTTCGCCGCGACAACGAAAGACGCCTGTTGGTTACCGTTCGCTTCATGGAACAAGGGGCGTCGGTGGTTCTCGACGACTGCCAGGTGGAGAGAATTGACTGAGCGGTCGAACCATCCCTTCCCGCTCCGTGCTCCCCGCTCCGCCCATCTTGGCGGGGAATATCGAGGCCGCTATAATATAGGGATGGTAGGAACCTATCCGAAAGCCGCGTCGGGAGAAGGGGACAGGCACATTTTGCTCCGAAGACTCCGCAAAATGAGCCAGTCCCCAGCGGTTTTCGGTTGGGCTCTAAGAACCCTTTGCGCGGCAGGTGTTGGTGTGAGTTGGCCATGGTCCATTTGACGATTACCAGTGCCGGAGTTGACCTTTCTCCTGGAATCGAGGTGGTTCTGCGCCACCAGACTTGGGCGGACTACGAGGAGGTGCTTGAACATCGGCAAGACAAGGCGGCCATCAAGGTTCGATACGACGGGCGAACGCAGGAAATTCGCCTCATGGCGCCTTTACAAAAACATGGCAACCAGTCCCATACACTTTCCAATCTGGTGGAGGCGCTGCTGCGGCACGCGGGACGAGACTGGCAGGGTTTCGATCCAGTCACGTTGAAGCGTTTCGGCGAGGCAGGCATGGAACCGGACAAGTGCTTCTACATCGAACGCCGCGAGGGGATCCTGGGCAAGGAGCGGATCGACCTGGCGAGCGATCCTCCGCCGGACCTGGCCATCGAAGTGGACGCGACGTCCACAACCGGCGGCGAGGATTACGAGCCGCTGCGCGTCCCTGAGTTGTGGATCTACCGGGAGGACTCGCTGGACATCTACTTGTTCGATGGCCAGCACTACCGCGAAGTCCTCCAGAGCCCGACCTTTCCCGGGATTCCCGTTTGCCAGTTGATTCCCGCATATCTACGGCGGGCGTGGGAGGCCGGCTCCAGCGTGGCACTGCGGGAATTCGAGAGCGCGCTAGGCGATTTCACGTAGACGTTCATCATGAGAAGCTTGTCCGGCCCGAGCCACGCGCGGCAGGCGGCCAATTGCTCGGGGAGTTGCTTCGTCGAGTCGAGATCGGCGTAGGGAAAGACGATGCCGTCGATCAAAAAACG
>JAAYEH010000089.1 GCA_012728855.1 Rhodopirellula sp.
CGCAAAAAAGAAACATTTCTGCATCAAGTTGAATCTTTGCGATGCCCACTCGGTCAGCGCGACCGTTGCGTCCGTGAAAATCACGATGTCCCAATCGCGTTGAAAGCAGACGCCGAAAGTGAATGGAGTGGCAATCAACAGCCGCGGGCTGTGCCAGTTGAAGTCATCACAACGGCAGACGTTGCCGTCCACGAGCTCACACACTGCACGGTGAAGCCGGTCCCGCTCCTTGCGGTTTCGTGCAACGGCGAGTACGTTCAACTCAGGAAAAGCGACTGTGACCAGCGCGATCGTCCTGGCAACTTGACGCTCGTTGTTCACAACGATTTGCCCGCGGGGGTTCGCAGCCAAAGCGGCGAAGAGGCTTTCTTCCTCGGCACCCGCCACGTCGGAGTGCAGACAGCTTGAATCCATCTGCTCGTACTGCAACCAAGTTGTTAGATCGTCAACTGTGACTTGATGTCCAAGACGCTCAAGGTGTTTTCTGATTCGTGGGACGAGGCCCGCCCATGTGCAAAGGCGATCCCGGTCGTCGCGCTCGAAGAACCCATTCGACACGCTGGCCTTAAGGAGTTGTGTGTCAGTGATTCCCGGCGCGTCGGCCGTGAGAAGTCGCGCGACAAGCTCCGCCACGGCGGCCGGAATGATCGCGACGTGCGCGGCCGTTATGATGTCGATTTTGTGTGGTTGTTTGCGTGCAGGCATCAAAAGATTGCAAAAACGTTTTTTCAAACTCGCGTCCGGACAAGCTGTCCGGCCCAGTATTTGTGGCGGTGAACGCGCCGCTATTTGTCGGGTATGGAGGTTCCGTATGTCTTTGAAATCACGTCGCGAGCCGCATCGACTGCCGCCCGGCGGACGAAGCGTGACACATTCGTGCCACGGAGCGCTGCAGCAACTTTGATGTCGCGCAGTTCGTCGTCAGTTACACGAAATTTCAGGGCACGCTCGCCGTCGTGTGCGGCGTTCGGTGCGGTGATTCGGCGTTTGGCGGGCATAGAGTTTCCAATCTTACATTGGCCTGGCGTGCCCCTCGAAGATAAGTATATCAATATGGACAACGGGGATCAAGTTGTTAATATGACACACAGGGACTGTAAGGATATAATGGTACACATAGACCTGACCATAACCTCAGAGAGGGGCTTACGGGAGGTTGGCCCGATCTTGGCCAGCCCGCCGACAAATCGAAGCTCGAAATTCCGGCTTTCGAATTATTTGAGAAAGGACAAGAAAAGATGTCAGAAATCAAAGTAACGGTGTCACGTTACGGTTCCGGACGCCACCTCGTCTTGCGCTACACCGACCCCATCACGGGGAAACGCGTCGCCCGATCGGCCGGCACGTCCGATCCGACGAAGGCCGCCAAAGAAGCTGGCAGATGGGAAGACGAATTGAACACGGGCCGCTATCGGCCGCCGAGCAGACTGACGTGGAAGGACTTCCGC
Organism: Rhodopirellula sp.; assembly: GCA_012728855.1. Lineage (GTDB taxonomy): Bacteria > Planctomycetota > Planctomycetia > Pirellulales > Thermoguttaceae > JABWBD01. The sequence goes on from JAAYEH010000089.1 coordinate 1,449, forward strand.
GAGCGATACGCGGAGGAAAAACTCGCCACCCTCGCCGACAAAACATTCTTGTCAGCCACCTCAGCACTGAATCATCTTGAACGCGTGGTTAACCCGGATCGACTGTCCAAGCTCACGGCCGCGACCATGAGCCAATTCCAAGCGAAACTCCGGGCCGAGGGAATGAAAGACACGACAATCGCGTGCCACCTGCGGGCCATCAAGTCTGCGCTGTCGTGGGCGGCGTCCGTCGGGCTGATTCCCAAGGTGCCGCGGATCGAAAGACCGAAGCGAACGAAAGGCGAGCGGTTCATGCGCGGTCGCCCCGTTACTGCGGAAGAGTACGAGCGAATGCTGGCGGCCGTGCCGAAGGCGAGACCGCGCGACCCCGAACCGTGGAAACGGTTGCTGACCGGGCTTTGGTTATCCGGTTTGCGGTTGGGCGAGGCCGTTTTACTCTCTTGGGACCAGGACGCCGCGTTTTGTGTTCAACTGTCCGGCCGTCGCCCCGTCTTTCGCATCTACAGCGAAGCCCAGAAAAGCAACCGAGATCAGCTCTTGCCGATGACGCCGGACTTTGCCGAATGGCTCTTGCACACCCCCGAGGCGGATCGGGTGGGGCCCGTGTTCCAACTTCCTGGTTTGGTCGACGGGATGCCGGTCCAGGCCACGCGGGCAGGCGAAATCATCCGACGAATCGGTGCAAAAGCGGGTGTGGTAGTCGATCGAGAGGTTCGGTGGGTCAATGAGAAGGTCATTGACCCGAAGACAGGGGAACCGACGGGTGAACGGCGGCGCGTCCATAAGGAGATGCCGAAGTACGCTTCCGCGCACGACCTCCGACGGGCGTTCGCCAATCGATGGGCACCCCGGGTCAAGCCCGTCGTCCTACAGAAACTGATGCGACACGCTGACATTCAGACCACCATGAAGCACTACGTCGACCTGGACATAGATGACATGGCCGATGAACTTTGGGCGTCGTGGGGTGCGGAAAAAGGGGCTGGCAACACTTCTGGCAACACTGGGGTGAATCGGGCAGCATCCAAAAACAAGGCCTCACGTAACTCGTTGTCACGCAAGGCCTTA
>JAAYEH010000010.1 GCA_012728855.1 Rhodopirellula sp.
CCAGCCAGACTTTGGGCATCGCGACGTCCATGCACTCGCGGACCTTGGCTTCTTCGGCTTGCTGTCTCCGTTCGCTACTGACCCGACTGTCGTGGACGGTTTGTACATGATAGCGGCAAAGGGATTCGAGGAACGATCTCGCTTCCTCCGCCAGCTTGGACAACTGCTCGTGGGAGGTGACGAAGCAGCGGGCAACCTCCTCCGACTCCTGGAAGTCTGCCGCCGACTTGCCCGCCAGCGCCAGTTTGCCCCAGATCTTGTCGAACAAGTCGATCGCGACCTTCTCGGTCGGCCTGGGCTCCCGCTTGGTCCGATCCGCTACGACGGTCTGCTGGCCGGCTTCAGCGTGAGTGCCGTCCGGGCTGATTCGCGAAGGCGGCCTTTGTTCGCCCCGCTGGTGGACCGGATACGATCGGTCCGCTATCCGAACGCCAAAGTCGTCCTTGCTTCTGGCACGTCTTGACTGCTTCGTTGCCACCATCGACCAAACCTCCAAGCCTGCACACTGGACGCGTCGCCGTATCGTGCTTGGCGACCACCACGCCACACCGCCTGCCCCGCGCCGCTCGCGTCTGCGAACGGTCAGTACGTCTTTTATACGCAGCTCGCCCACGACGATCAACGCATGGAAGCTGGCCAGGGACGATGGGTAGGATTTTTCCGTCTTTTCGGCGATGGCACTTGGGTCCGTCAGCGGAGTGCCATCGGAAGTGCCGTGCTGTTGCCGACCTAACTCCGCTTCGTATAATGGCTTCTCGCTGATCTGACACGCGGTAAACCGCAACCCAAAGAAGCTCGGACCATTTTGCCCGGAAAAACCGGGTTGTTCGCCGGCGGAAAAAAATTGGGAAATCGGCATGGGGACACCCGCGAAAATCCGGTATCGGAACAAGGACTATCCGGTCCTTGACTCGATGCGACTGGGCGGTCAGACCTATCTGATCTTGGGTCGCCTGAGCGGTGGGTTTCCTGAACGCTTCTGGGCGTACACGCGATCTGGCAGTCGGGACGGCCTGATGTGGACCATCCATCTGCTGCCCGACTCGAAGGCGACACGGACTCGCTTGGAAGCCCTGCGTCGGATCTCCGAGTTTAACCATAACGTCCCGACGCTGGCCGGCTATTACCGCTATGGCGATCAGCTTGCTGCGGTTTGCAAGTGGGTTCACGGGATCTCGGTACGCGACTACCTGAACGCGGTCGAGAAGCGAAGACGGCCGGCGTTCAGTTCTTTCAAAGCTAGCCAACTGTTCCGAAAGTTCGCCCATGGCCTCTGTCAATTGCATTCGATCAAGGCCGTTGCACATGGCGACATCAAGCCCGAGAACGTCATCTTAACGTCCAAGCCACATCAACTGGTCCTGGTCGATTTTGGGAGCGCCTGGGTACTGGAACAGATGGCGCGGCGAGACCGGGGCGATGGCGAGTCGCCCTTGTATGCAGCGCCCGAAGTGCTGAACGGCGGCCGTCTGACGTTCGCCAGCGACCAGTTCTCGGCGAGTATGGTCTACTACGAGATGCTGACCAACCGAATGCCCTACCATCCGATCGGCGGCCAGGCGGGCAATGCGCCGGCCGGTACTCTGCCGGCCGACTCATTGAAGCCGCCCAGCGAGATCGCTCCTCTGGCGGAGAAAACACCACAACGCGTCTGGCAGATTATCGACGAGATCGCCTTGCGAGGTCTGGAGTTCCCTCCGCGCAAGCGGTTCCGAAACGGCAAGGAATGGCGAGACCGGCTGGACCAATTGGACCTGGAAATGCGGACCGAAACCGAACTGAAGACTGAGAACAGGCTCCTGGTCCGCCTGATCGAAGCCACCCAGCGGCTATTTCGCAGATAGCCGGCACCGGGCTACCGGCGCTGCGGTGTCGTCCTTCGCTCGACTCGTGCATGCCGGGGAACCCAACGAAACCGATCTCCGCATTTGCTGTGGAAGACACCGCGAACAGTTTGGTAGGCGGGGACGATGGGTAGTTGCTGTTTGTTGCTGATCAGTTCCGTCTCACCGGGCCGATAGACCCTGGGGTATCCGATCGGGCAGTTGCGGCAGAGGCCAGTGGAATGTGGCGGCAGGGGATCTTGGCCGCTGGTTACCATATCGCGGATGATGGAACGGGCTTGCTCCAGTACCACACGTAGCGTCTCCTGCGCGGCGGCGGTATGCTTGATCGCGATCGCGCGGTGGGTGCCCGCTTGCAGGACTAAGCCGTAGGGGGAAGTCACTCCCTCGCAACGCTCGATCAACTGGCAGTAAGCGGCGATGCGGGCGTAGTCCTGACGATGCAGCGGCTTGGAACTGTTGCGTTTGAACACGGGGATCACAACGTCATAGTCTCGCAGGATCTTCCACGGCTTGCCTTTCAGACCCAACTCCGCATCGAATAACGCCTCCTTGTAAGCGCCGATTTCGAAGCCCGAACGCCGCATTTCCCACCAGTTGACCACTTCGTCTTCCGGCGAGTCCGGATCGGGCGTGCGGGGCTGCGCGCTCATCGCGTTGGCTCGGCATCGGACAAGGGTGATGATGGGCGGTATCAGATCGATCAGGGCTGCAATGACGACGACCAGACCGATAGCACCGCAGAAAATGAAATACCAGCGGACCAACAGCGTCAGGATCAAGGTCAGGACGATCACCGCCGCCGCCAGAACCAACCAACGATAGACCACGGGGCAGCGCTGGTTCAGTTCGCGGTTGATCTCCGAAAGGTCGTATAGCGGCAGATAGTCCAGATTCTCGACCGGCGGATCCTCTCCCGGGTCGTCTCTGCCTTCTCCGTAGGCCACCACTCCGGCCCGAGGACAGTACTCGAGTTCCGTCATCACGTGAATGCCCAGCACCGGCAGGCCGCGTTCTTGCTGCGTCGTTGTGAACCTGTGACTTTGGACGCGATTCTCCACTTTGCACTTCCTCTTCTATTCTCGGGACCGTCACTTCCAGTCTCGAATCGCCTTGAGCACGTCCTTCATGCTGCCTGGGCGACTGTCCGGCATCGGGGCCACACACCGCCTTGCGATCTCTTTGACCGCAGTGGGCAGTTCTACGGCTAAGAAAGCAGTCGGCTCCGGTAACTTGTCCGGTTTTTTGCCCGTGGCCGCGTAGTACAGAATCTGTGCCCAACTGAACACGTCGCTCCTCTCGTCGCATTTGTCCCGGAAGACCTCCGGTGCCAAGAACGGGTTCTCTTTCCATTCGGTTGACACAGTCCTGCTGCCTTCCAGGATTTTCGCCAATTCAAGGTCAGTCAGCAATACTGACAAATCTGCATCCCGCAGCATGATAAACGCCGGCGTCAACTCGCGACGAATGATCTTGTGCTCATGCAGGGCGTGGAGCGCTTCGGCAATCTCCCGAATGGTCTTACACAACACCGTCTTGTTCAGCGGGCCGGAAGCAATCATTTCTGCCAGCGTTCGCCCATCTTCCCATCGGTCGATTACCCAGAAAGAATCACGCCCGTCACCTTCCGCTGCCTTGTTCTCAGGAAACGAAGGATGACGTCCGAGGCGATCACAAACCGTAGGGTGGCGAGCGAGTCGGTTTTCTATCACAGCCCTGTCTTCGGTACGAAGATAACGAAGGTTGTAGTGCTTGCCACGCCCGAATGACCCAGGTACTAGCCGACGTTCGAGCCGGCAGATCTCGTACTCCAATCCGTTCGAAGTCTTGCAGTGGTCTGACAGTACGTCGACGATATTCCACTCACCGAATGTGCCAAAGTGCTCGCTATCTTGATCGGCGTGTACGTTGGTAGCTTGCTCAACCAAGAGGGCTGCGACGGTCGTTTTGAGTGCCTCCGCGAGCTTCGCCGCTTTCGCCTTTTGGACCTGCTCTCCCGCGATAATCCTTCTTGTTGTTCTGTCATCCAAACTGATGTGGTCCACAACGTCGTTGTCGTCCCAACCAAACTCGTGCATCCGCCGACGGACTTTGGCTGCATCCAGCTTCACGTAACCTCGCCTTCTTCGGATCGGTCCATCCACGTCGCGTATCCTCTGGTTTTGTTTGGTAATGCGCGGTTCTGCCTAGGTTCTGGCCCGTCGCCGCTCGTAGACTTCGGATAGAGCGAACAAACGAGGTCAATACCGGTCACTCGAAGCCCCACAAGGATAAACGATGCCGAATTTCACCGATGCCGAATTGCGGCTGCTCAGCCTGCTGACGTGGAAAACGCGCGTGGCGGCAGACGTTCAACTGGCCCGCGTCGTGGGCGTCACCGATTCTGAGCGGCCCGCATTCGTTCGCCGCTTGAAGCAATTGGCCCACCGAGGATTCCTGTCCCGGTATCGCGTATCTGTCGCATTATTGGTTCCGGAGGCTCCGCTGGTCAACTGGTTGCCCGATCTGTCCGAAGCGGACTGGCAGGCCGTGGCTTGGAAGCTTCAGCACCGCTGGAACGAACTCAGCGCCACGCGGGTTTGGATCAATGTGGCAACTCGGCAGGCGGCTGCCCTGGTCGGCGGAGTCGGCGGGCGCTTGCGGCAGCCCATGCAGTTGCAGCACGATCTGGCCGTGACCGGCGTGTATCTCGTCCGTCAAGCGGTTTGCGTCCCCGGTGAAAACTGGATCGGCGAGGATGCCTATCGCTTGTTCCTGCAACCCAAGGCTCGCGTCAAGGTCCCGGACGCCCTGATCGTCGACCCGGATTATCAGACCCGGCGAGTCATCGAGCTAGGCGGCTTGTACAGCCCGCGGCGGCTGAAGGGGTTCCACCGCCACTGGGCTTCCCGACGAATCCCCTACGAGATTTGGTGATTACCATGAAAGACGACACCGAACACGAAACTCAGAAACCCTCCGCCAAGAAGGCGGTGCGACTGTCCGACCGAGACCTGAAGATCCTGCGCCATGTGGCCAAGTTCCGCATGACGACGCAAGACGCCTTGCACGCCCGGTTCTTCACGGGACAGCAGCGCGATGCGGTCAAGTCGACCCTTCGCCGGCTCTGCGGACGTGGCTCCGCGGGCTATTTCCTGAAATCCGAGCCGCTAGACGCTCGCCGTGTCTACTACCGGTTGACCACCCGTGC
>JAAYEH010000090.1 GCA_012728855.1 Rhodopirellula sp.
CCCAGCAGAAGGGATCTTATGCCTGTTTCCGGCAGATTGCCTCGCTCGGCGATTCGCCTCTTCTGCTGCCGGCCAAAGACCAAAGACGCGGATACGTCCCGCTTTGCCCTTTTCCAGCCGCTGTTTGCGCAATCCGACCGCAAATCACACCAAACGCCGGAGGAGGACAGGTCCGCTCAACTCCTCATTCGCGGCTGCTGGCGACCGAAACCGCCCCGCGAATCGCTGATCCGGAGCGGTAGCAGACAAGCACCAGGAGAAATGACATGTCGAGTTCCACCGTGGTTCTAAACGCCCGCGTGAACGGTAGCAGTGGTCTGGGGGGATTGCTGGCTCCTTGGTTCGGCTGGGACCTGCCCACGACACCGCGCCCTCAGGATCTCCCCGTGGCTCCGGCCCAACCCCGATCTGAGTCCACGCCCAAGCCGGTTTCGGTCCCATTGCCGGCTCGCGCTCACTGCCGCCTCCGACGCCACGGGGATTTTCCGGCAACCACCGGCCCCGTGGATCTGTTCCGCGGTCGCAAAGTGCTCGTGATCTGTGATGTCGACAACCTGTCGGTTGGTGCGAAAGACGCCGGCTACACCGTCTCCTACGCCAAGCTCGGCCAACTCCTCCGAGAGAATTCCGAAAGCTGCGAACTGCACGCCTTCTTTCCCGTCAACGCAAAGCAGAAGGGCCGGATCGACTATTTCCGCAAGCGCGGTTGGAAGACGCATGCCAACGAGGTCCAGACCTTTCAGACGTGCCGTGGACGTGAACGGCTCTCGAACAGCGACAACCAGATCCTCCTGTGGTCCGGTCTGCTCGCGGCGTCCAGTGATGCGGACATGATCGTCGTGGCAAGCGGCGACGGCACCTTGGTCTGCGACATCGCCCGATTCTTCGCCCGCTCTGCAACTCCTCGCCCCGTGCTCACACTCAGCCTTGTCGGTTCGACCTCTGCCAGACTCGATGCCAGCCAGAACACTGACATCTTTGCCAATCTCGAATTGGGTAAGGACATGCTGCAATGGCTCGGCAAGGCCGCCCGGCCCGAAACGACTAGGCGGAATTCCCAGCCGCAACAAGCCCGCGCGGCCCACAGTCCGGCCGCCCACCGGCCTCGCCCAACCGCACCGACAAACGACCATCGTGAATTGGCCGTGGCGGCGGCCGCCCCGGCGGCGTAAAGCGGTCTTGGGGGCGTTCGCTCACAGTCAAGGTTGTGTCCCCGGCCAGACATGCCTCCTCTCGGACGTGTCGTCGGTCGTGTCCGAACGGGTACCTTCGCTGTGCCCCCGAGTCGATGCCGTGCTCGCCCGCATGAATAGTCCTTACGCAGCCATTACCCGGAACTACCTGGTTGGCATGCCGATCGTCGCGTGATTGCAGCGGCTGCCGGATTGGTGGACATGGTGGACATGGCCAAGCTTCTTGCGCAGCAAGGCCCATCCCGGTCCTCACTACGGTGCTGCCGGATTAGACGACGAGCCACCCTCTTGTGCGAACTGAGCCCACGGAAACACACGCTTGTCTTCTATTACGCGTGATTCTGCCCTGGACCTGGACCGTGTATCAAAACGTCCTTTTTGCTACGAGACGCACATCTCGCCTGGCAACGCGGAAGCCGGCGTCATCCTACAGGCTCTGCCGTATCGTCCAGGGTCGTCGAGAAACCTCTATCGAGAGTCCACCAGCGCGGCGGCTACGCCTGCGAAGATCGCAGCGTTCCTCGATTCGTCCACGTCCGATTGCGTCTGCGACCAAAACGGGTGGAGGTTGCTGGTCGCCTTCTGCGCCTCAGCCTTCGTTAGCCACAGGTCCGCAAGGGCCTTCCCGGCCGGATCGTTGATTTTCGATGCAGCCTGCCGGGCGTCGTCAAGCCGGTCTTGTTCGATGAGCTTCCGAACCAGGAGAGACCAAACCACTTCCACCTCCGGACTTCGGTTTCCGCATGCCTGCAACGTTTCCTCCGCGAACGAAGTGTCCCCGAGGAGAATCGCTCCGTGCGCGATATCGATGCGAGTGGGATGGGCTGCGTCGCGGATCAATCCGCCAACGACAAACACGGCCGAGCGGAATTTCTCCTTGTTGTTCTGCGAGGCCGCCAACCTCGCCATTCTCCCGTGGATGCGAATGGCATATTCCTTGTCACCTTCCTTGCGGATTTGTCCAGCGAGCGTCTCGACCGTCTCTAGTTCTCCGTTTTCCGCCGCCTCGATCGCGGTTAGTAAGACGTTTCCGCGGCCGTATTCCCTACCCAGCGCGAGATACGCCGCATCCAGCATGTGTCTGGCCGCCTCGGCCTGACTCAGCGACCGCAGGCGGCCAGCCAAGACGGCATACCATATTTGCACCGAACCGGGCGCGGCCTCGCGCAATGACCCGGTACTGCGGGGAAGCAGATCAGCGGACTTAATGGCCAGCAGCAATGTTCGGAACGCCCCGTCCTTGTCGTCGCACTGCCTCTGAACCGCTTCGACCTGGAGGAGCAGTTCCAAGATCGCTTCGACGCCAGCCGCAAACGCTTTGTCTTTCCGGAAATCGCTGTCCCAGTCGTACCCGCCGTCGTAGGTGCGTTTGACCTGCCGAATGGCAGCCACTTCGGCCCACATATCGAGCACGGCTTGTGTTGTCTGCGCAATCGCCTTTCGATAGAGTTCGTCCTGCGAAGCCTTAGCACAGCTTCGTGCGATCTCGACGCACAGCAGCGCCTTCGCGCGGGGATCCTTCACCTGCGCAGCGTGCCCGAGGGCACCAGACAGCCACCATTTCGGAGCGCGCGGGGAATTCGACTGGAAGACTTCCTTCGCCAGTTCCTTGTCGCTGTCACTCGCCAAGACCTTGGCCGCGACATCCGTGGCCTCGAAGTATCTACCAGCGTCGGCCAGATGCCGAGCATCGTCAATCGAAGGGGGTGTTGCGGTCTTGTTCGTCCCATCCTCCATTGACGCGGCATCCTGCCTCTTTCCCCGCGCCACCCCCGCGGCCAATCCAGCAAGCCCCAGCGCCTTTTCTGCTGGCGAGCGGAGACGATCGATCCACTCCTGCCAGCGCTGGGGCTCCCAGTTGAGTTGTGTCTGGGCCTCGCCCACCCAGCGAAGCGAGTTAAGGGCCGACGAGTCTTCAGGAAGGAAGCGGAGCATCGCCGCCACCCTCTCGACCGAGCCCGACCGGAGTTCCCGACGTATCACAGTAGCCATCGCCGTTGCTCGGACTTCGGGAGCCGGGATGTTGATCGCTCCAACCCACGCGCGATCGGTTGCCCGTACCCCGGCATCCGCTTCGACTAAGAAACTCCGGCACGACTCCTTCTCGTACCAGGGGTCCGCCAGGAAATGGCAAGCGCCCAGGTAACTCGGCTCGAAACACATGCGCGCGTTCACATCGCCGACATCCGAACTCGCCGCAGTCAGTGCCGCCCGAGCGTATCCGGTGGCCAGAAAACCGAAGGGCCGTTCACGGCTGTCTCTTCGCCCCTCCAGCAGGTCGCATTCCTGAATGGACTCCAACGCCTTCTTTGCGTCTATCGCTGCCGCGTAGGCGATGCAGCGAAGGTAAACGGCGTAGCACTTGTTCG
>JAAYEH010000091.1 GCA_012728855.1 Rhodopirellula sp.
TCAAGAACGTGCAAGCGCAGGACGCCATCCGTATGCTCAGCACGATCGCTCCGCAGGCGAAGCTCAATCAGGGTTCGGACCCGAAACAATTGGTCGCTTATGCCCGCCCCGCCGACCACGAGGTCATTAAAACATCGCTGGAAAAGATCGACGCGGAGGACAACGCGGCGACCGTAGCAATGTACAAGTTGAAGGGCCAGGCGACCTACGCCAGCTCCTACTACACGCTGGCCTTCCTTCGCTCCGCCGTTCCGGAGGCAACCTTTACGGTCGGCGCCGACGCCTCGCAACTGATCGTGTGGGCGAAGACGGAGCAGCACGATAAGATCAAGCAGCTTGTCGAAGAATTCTCCAAGGATCTCCCCCCCGAGGAGACGCCGACGACCGTCGTTTACACGCTCGGCTCCAACGTCACCGCCGCCGCCGCGACGCAGATGCTCCGCACCGCGGTCCCCGAGGCAGGGCTCAGCATCGGCGCCGACCCCCAGACACTGATCGCCTTCGCCAAGCCGGCCGATCACAAGATCATCGAGCAGGCGGTCGAGAAATTATCGGCGGAAGAGCCCGCCGACACGGCGCCGACAATGGCCGTCTATACGCTGACGAACGTGGAAGCCCAGGACGCCATCCGGGTTCTCAGCCCCATCGTCCCCCAAGCCAAGCTCAACACGGGGTCGGATCCCAAGCAGTTGGTGGCCTACGCCCGACCGGGCGAACATGCGGTCGTCAAGCAGTCGCTCGCTGAGATCGACAAGGAGGACCAGAAGTCAACGGCGGTCGTCTACACACTGAAAGGGCGCGACGGTTCGCGGAGTTCCTACTACTTCTTTCAGTTTCTCAACGAGGCCATCCCGGAAGCCAATTTCACCCGCGGCGCCGATCCCAATCAACTCGTCGTCTGGGCTACACCCGCCGTGCATGAAAAGGTCAAGCAACTGGTCGACGAACTGACGGCGGATCTGCCGCCGGAAGAGACGCCAACGACCGTCGTTTACACAGTTGCCGGCGGCGCCACGGCCAGCAGTCTTGTCTCGATGGTCACTTCGGCCGTACCGGATGCGAAGCTGAGCGTCGGCGCCGACCCGCAGCAGCTTGTCGCCTTTGCCAAGCCTGCCGACCATGCAGTGATCCAGGAAATGGTCGACAAGCTCTCGGCGGTGGAGCCGGCGGAGACGGCCCCGACGGTGGTCGTCTATCCGCTCAGGAACGTCCAGGCGCAGGACGCCATCCGCATGCTTGGCACAATTGTCCCCCAGGCGAAGCTCAATACAGGCTCCGACTCGAAGCAGTTGGTCGCTTATGCCCGCCCTGCCGACCACGCGGTCATCAAGGCGTCGCTGGAAAAGATCGACGCGGAGGACAACGCGGCGACGGCGGCCATGTATACCTTGAAAGGCAAGGCGACCTACGCCAATTCCTACTACACGCTCGCCTTCCTCCGCTCCGCCGTTCCGGAGGCAACCTTCACCGTCGGCGCCGACTCCTCGCAACTGGTCGTCTGGGCGAAGCCCGAGCAACACGAAAAGATCAAGCAGCTTGTCGAGGAGTTTTCCAAGGAACTCCCGCCCGAGGAGACGCCGACGACCGTCGTTTACACGCTCGGCTCCAACGTCACCGCCGCTGCCGCCACGCAGATGCTTCGCACCGCGGTCCCCGAGGCAGGGCTCAGCATCGGCGCCGACCCCCAGACACTGATCGCCTTTGCCAAGCCGGCCGATCACAAGATCATCGAGCAGGCGGTCGAGAAATTATCGGCGGAAGAGCCCGCCGACACGGCGCCGACGATGACCGTCTATCCGTTGACCAACGTGGAAGCCCAGAGCGCCATCCGAGTACTCAGCCCCATCGTCCCCCAGGCCAAGCTCAATACGGGTTCGGATCCCAAGCAGTTGGTGGCCTACGCCCGACCAGCCGATCATGCGGTTATCAAGCAGTCGCTCGCCGAGATCGACAAGGAGGATCAGAAGGCAACGGCGGTGGTCTACACACTGAAAGGTCGCGACGGTTCTCGCAGCTCGTACTACTTCTATCAGTTTCTCAACGAGGCCGTTCCGGAGGCCAATTTCACCCGCGGCGCCGATGCCAATCAACTGGTCGTCTGGGCCACTCCCGCGGTACACGAAAAGGTCAAGCAACTGGTCGACGAACTGACCGCGGACCTGCCGCCGGAGGAGACGCCGACGATGGCGGTCTATCGCCTGGAGGCCACCCCGGCCCAGAACGCCATGACCATCCTCCGCTCGGCTTTCCCCGGGGCCGAGTTCAGCAACGGCGACGACCCCCGCACGGTGATCGCCTGGGCGAAACCGGACGATCACAAGAAGATCGAGGCCGCCGTCGCGCAGCTTGCCCAAGAGACTCCTTCGCTGGTCGAAGGGCGGACGATGGCCGTCTATCCGCTCAAGGGTCGCGATGCCACGGCGCTGTTGCAGGTTCTGCAACCGGTGATCCGCGACCATGCCCAGATCGCCGTCGATCCGAACCGCAATAGCCTGATCGTCTGGGCCGACAAATCGTATCACGAGTCGATCAAGAAGACGATCGACGAGTTCAGCCAGCAGATCTCGGGCATCGAGCAGACGACCTCGCGGGTCTACCGCTTCGAGACGGCCGACCCGCAGGCCGCCTATTCGGTGCTTTCGACGCTCGTGCCCGACGCGCGGATCGCCTTGGATTCGATGAACAATAGCCTGGTGGTCAGCGCCATGCCCGAAGACCACGAGAAAATCCAGGCCACCGTCAAGGAGATGGACCGCGAGGATCAGAGCCAGGCGCCGCGGGCGGAGGTGTACCGGCTTACCGCCGCCGACCCGACGAACCTTCTCAGCGCTCTGACGGGAATCTACCGCCGTCGCAACGACGTACAGCTTTCTCTCGACGAGGACAATGGTAGTCTCATCGCCATCGCCTCGCCGCTGGAGCAGAAGAAGATCCGCGAGTTGATCAACCAGATCGAAAAACTCGCCACCGGCGAATCGGCGGCGAGCCTCAAGCTCTATTCGCTGGAAAACGTCGACTCCGACGCCGCCCTGGAAGTGCTCACCGGCCTGATGCGTAAGCAAGGGGCGAAGGTGCGGTTGTCGGTGGAGCCTCGCAGCGAGCAGCTTGTCGCCTTCGCCCGCCCCGAACAGCACAAGCTGATCGAATCGACCCTCGAACAGTTGCGGAGCGAAGAGGACCAGTTCGAAATCTACCAACTCGATTTCGTCGATCCGATGACCGCCGAGCTGGCCATCAGCCGCTTGTTCAGCGACGATTATTGGACGGCGCCCATGGTGGATCTGGATCCGGTCACGCAGCAATTATTCATCCGCGGCAAGCCGGACCAACTTGAGAAGATACGCCAGCTATTGATCAAGATGGGCGAAACAAACCTGACGGCCGCGCCCGGCAGCGCGGGCGGCGGCAACTTGCGGACGATCCGCGTCCGCGGCGACGTGCAAGCCACCATCGCCGAGATCCGGCGGGTCTGGCCGCAACTGCGGCAGAACGATCTGCAAGTCTTCGATCCCTCCGCCGCAACATCGCCGGCGACGCCCGCCAAGAGCCCGAAAAGCGAAGCGGCCGCGGCGGCGACGGAAAGTAAGAAACCGCAGCCGAAGGAGGCTGAGGATCCCTTTGTGGAAGAAAAATCGCCGCCGAAGAAGCCCGCGGCGCCGGCGGAAAAGCCGGCCGCACCGGCCAAAGACCAATCCACGCGGACAGGTTCTGCCGGGCGAGGCATTTTCCGCCTGGTTTCTTACGCTGAGGCCCAAGACGCTCCCGCCGACGCCAAGGCCCCGCCCGTGGTCATCATGCCGGGCGACGGGCAGATCACCATCGCTTCCGACGATCCGGAAGCGCTGGACCAATTGGAGAATTTGCTCCGTTCGTTGTCCGAGGCGTCGGGCGAGATCGGCCGCAACTTCCACATTTTTCCGCTGAAGCATACCAACGCCTTCGACGTGGCGGAGACAGTGGAAGACCTCTTTCGCGAGAACCAGAGCCGCACGGGTTGGCGTCGCGGCATGAGTCCGGTGGTCGTCGTCCCCGACGAGAGGATGAACGCCATTCTCGTCCAGGCCAACCGCACCGACCGCGCCACGATCGAAAACCTCCTCAAGGTGATCGACACGGATGAAGTCCCCGCCTCGCCCGATGCCCAACGCCCGCGGATCATCCCCATTCGCAACGCCGATGCCGAACGGGTGCTCGATGTGGTGCAAGACGTTTTCCGCTCCCATCTCACCCAGGGCACGCGCCGCAGTTCGCGGAGCAACGGCAGATCCGGCGTCTGGACTCCCCAGGTCACCGTCGATCGGATCACCAATTCGCTGGTGGTGATGGCCCCGGCGCCGCTGGTCGACGACATCAGCGAGTTGGCGCAATCCCTGGACGAAGCCGCGGGCAGCGATCCGGCCCGCGCCGTGACCCTCGTCCCGCTGAAGCAGACCAACTCCGACCGCGTCCAAGAGGCCTTGAATCAAATCCTCCGCGGCAGCCGCGGACGTCGCTATCAAGGGTCGAACTAAAGACTCGCCGTCGCTCCACGCTTGGCCGCCGTAGATCGCCTTAAGAGCCTATCCCAAAACCGTCGGGGACTGGCTCGTTTTGCGGAGTTTTCGGAGCAAAATGTGCCTGTCCCCTTCTTCTCCCGCGA
>JAAYEH010000092.1 GCA_012728855.1 Rhodopirellula sp.
CAACCCATTGGGGTGTATTTCACTAAGTGTTTCTCCAAATTAAGTTTGTGACTTGAGTATTGCTCAGTATTGGCATAGTTAGTGTTTTCGGGCATCGTCTGTACCATGAAACCGCGTCAACTGGCCGAAAAATGGACCAGTCCCCGGTCGCCCCGTGAACGGTTACAGAAAAGGCATGGCGGCCTCTTTCAATACGACGACGGCGGAATCGGGGCATGGTTCAAAAAACGGGGACTGGCTCCGAGCCAAATAGCTTCTGCCGGTGAAAAACACCGTTCGGCGAAGTGCCTGTCCCCGTTTTTTGAACCATGACGGAATCGGCGGACAAAAAGCGGGCCGACAGGCACTATGTCGCCACTTCGAGGATCTGAAACTTCACGCCCCGCATCGGCGCCCCGCTATTGTGAAATATGAGGCCCCCCTGCTCGTAGCCGAGTAGACTCTGGTGCGTATGACCGAAGTAGACGTTCTTCACACCGTCGTCCGGCCCCTGCCCGATGCACTCCAGGTAGGCGAGAATCCGCTTCGCTACGACCCTCTTGCGGTAACGTAGGTAGGGAAAAGGACGGTGCAGGTGCGTAGCCACCACCAGATCATAGAGCCGGGTCAAAAGCAGGCCCCGCTGCTTACGGTGGAGCCAGCGGGAACGCGCGTGGGTGAGCATCTCCTCACTCATCACTCGGTCAGCCACGTCGCCGTGCAAAAACAGGTTGCTGCCCAGCCGAAAATAGTAGGGATACCACGAGAGATTGGGGATGGCATTCTCCAAGTTTACGAGTCGATCGATGAATTCCTGGTGGAAGTCGTGGTTGCCCAGAAGTAAATGAAAGTGGCATTCACGGTGTGGGGCAGCCATTTCGGCGAGCCAGCGGATTGCGTCGTCCACGGCATGATGGATGGTGTGGGCCTGCGACCAGCGAAAATCAAAGATGTCGCCGCCGAGGATGAAATGCTCAGCCCCGGCAGCCGCCTCGAAGAGCCTCTCCAAATGGCGGTCGGCCTGCGAGCGACGCGCGAAGAGATGCAGATCCGAGACGAAATAGGTCTTTCCCATCGGGCTACCGCCTCCTTGGCCGCCGGGCGACCGGCAGAATTTTGAACCATGCCTGTAATTGTCGGCAGGGAACGATCCGGTTACGATAGTCGATATGAAGCTCCCACCCGAAGGCGCACGTTGGCTGGTTTCCTTGCGTTGGCTGGCGATCCTGCTGATGTTTGCGACGATCTGGTTTTCCTCCGCGGTTCTCGATGCCGTCGCGAACCCCCTGCCACTCTATGCGGTAGGATTTGCCGTGGCCGGCTATAATGCCCTCTTCCAACTTGCCCAGCGAGATTCGGGGGGCGAGCGGAACGTGGAGCGAAACATCTTTCTTCAGGTGTTCTTGGATCTGATCGCGCTGACCCTGCTGCTCTACTTCGCCGATCTTCCTCGCAACCCATTTCTGTTCTATTTCGTCTTTCATATGATCATCGCTGGGATGTATCTGCGAGGCCGACTGCCCTACCTCTTCGCGGCGCTGGTTTCCGCGATGGTCGGGGCGGTGATGCTGCTTGAGTACCTGGGGTGGATCCCGTCGTTTCCGCTGCATTTTCACTCAGACCCGATCGGGCCGCGGCCACCCGATGGGCTCTATCTGTTGGCCGTCTTTTCGGCGTTTTCCAGCACCCTCTGGATAGCTGTTTATTGTACCACCTCGATCCGACGCTATGTCGACCGGGCGCACGCCGAGATCCGGCAGAAGGAGAAGCTGCTGGGGATCGGGCAACTCGTGGCGGGAATCGCCCACCAAATCGCCAACCCCCTCGACGGTGTGCAGAATTGTCTCCAACGGATTGGCGAAGGAGTGAAGGACAACAGCCACCTTACCGAATACGTTCAACTCATGGCGGAGGCGTTGGATCGCATCGAGCGTACGGCCAAACGGGTGCAGGCCTTCGCGCGGCCACGCGGTATTGAGCTACAGAGCACGGACGTGAATGCCGCCGTCGATGGAACACTCCAGTTCCTCGGCGGGGGGATGGCCCGCGTCCGCATCGAGACGGAATTGGGGGAAGTGCCGCGTGTGCAGGGCGATCCCTACACGCTGCAAGAAGTCCTGTTCAACCTCTGCACCAATGCCCTGGCTGCCATGCCCGAAGGCGGCACCCTCACGATTCGCACCACGGCTCTGGGGCACATGGACGAAGACCAGATGGGCTCGGTGGCGATCGAAGTATCGGACACGGGTGTCGGTATCCCACGCGTGCAGCTCGAGAAGATCTTCGAGCCGTTCTTTACCACCCGCGCCGAATCCGGCGGCACCGGTTTGGGGCTGGGGTTGTGCCGCATGCTCATTTCGGAGATGGGCGGGCGGATCGAGGTTCGCAGCGCCCTGGGTCAGGGAACGACCTTCACCGTCGTCCTCAATCCGATCAACGAGTCTTTGGCAGTCGCGGCGAAAACCGAATGAAAATCCTTGTCGTCGACGACGAAAAGATCAAACGCGTCACCTTGGCCGACGATCTGGCGATGCAGGGGCACGAGGTCGTCGCCGCAGGCGACGGCAAAGAAGCGCTGGAACGTCTCGGCGGCGATCGGTTCGACGTTGTCGTCACCGACATGAAGATGCCGAAGCTGGACGGCATCGAGCTTCTCAAGTGGATCAAGCAGGGGCCCTTGGCCGACATGGAGGTGATCGTGATGACGGCCTATGGGAGCATCCCCGTGGCCGTCGAAGCGATGAAGCTCGGCGCCTTCGACTTCGTCACCAAGCCCTTTCGCAACGAGGACATCTTCCCGTTGATCGCACGCATCGAGCGCGAAAAGCAGGCCGACCCCGAGCGGGCCGAAGCGGTGCCGGCTCCGAGCATCGACGAAGCCGTCGTCGGGCAGTCGCAGGCGATGAGCCGGGTACGAAGGATGATCGAAATCTGCGCCCGCACCGATGCCAACGTCTTGCTTTGCGGCGAGACCGGCGCCGGCAAGGATTGGATCGCGTCGGTGATCCACCGGCACTCGCACCGCTACGACTTCCCTTTTGTCAAAGTCGGCTGCACGCTTTTCCCGCCGCAGTTGATCGAAAGCGAGTTGTACGGGCACGAGAAGGGATCGTTCACCGGCGCCGAGCAGAAGCGCAAAGGGCGGTTCGAGTTGGCCGAAGGGGGAACCCTCTACCTCGACGACGTCGACGACATCCCCTTCGAACAACAGTCCAAACTCCTCCGCGCCATCGAGGAGAAGGTTTTCGAGCGGGTCGGCGGAACCGACCTGAACCAGGCCGACGTGCGGATCATCGCCTCCACCAAGCGAAATCTGTTGGAAAAAATCGGCGAGGGGACGTTTCGCCAAGACCTCTACTACCGGCTCGACGTGCTGCGGATCAATGTTCCGCCACTGCGCGAACGACTGGAAGACCTGCCCGCGCTCACCGAGCGGCTGTTGCAGCGGATCGCCAAAGAAGGGCAGTACGAAATCGAACCGGCGGCGCTCGATGTGCTCCAGCAACACAACTGGCCGGGCAACGTGCGGGAACTTCTTCACACCTTGGAACGCGCCTACCTCGTCGGTTCGGGCTGCCTGACCGCCGAGTTGCTGGCGGCCGAGATCGAAGCAACCGGCGGTTCGGCCATGCCGGCCGAAAACGGCGCAACGCCCATTGGCAGTTTTCAAGCCGTGATGGATGAAGCGGAACGTCAACTCCTGGAAAATGCGCTGCGGGCCTGCGCGGGCAACAAGACGGCGGCGGCGGCATCGCTGGGGATGAAGGCCTCCACCTTCCGCGACAAGCTGGGGAAGCACGGCTTGGGATAGCGAAGCATCCCGGACATCGGGAAATCCGGCGAGCAAGCATCACGCAAAGTCGTTCCCCGCTTGCCGCGCAACAGTAGAAGCATTAAGGTGTCAACAGCATCCGAATCGGTTTTTGCCATGCGACACCGGGAACGGGAGGATTGAAGCCATGCCCAAGAGCACTTCCATCAGTCGGCGACAGTTTGTTGCAAGTACATCCGGGATGTTGTTCGCCGGCGCCGTGGGCCGCCCGCGGTGGTCGGCAGCGGCAGACAGCCCGTCGCTTCGCGCGGCTCCGTTCCGAAGCGATGTCACGCCGCCGCTGGGCTTTCCCAGCTATCCGAGCTTCAAGCCGCTCGCGACGGTCGAGCATCCGCTACTAGCCAAGGGTGTCGTGTTCGACGACGGCCGCCGGCGGTACGTGCTCTGTGCTTTCGACTGGTGTGTTTGCTCCAACTCGTCGCGGCTGCTGTTTCAACGGAAGATCGCCGAGGCGGCCGCGACCGACGTTGACGCGGTCGCCGTCCACATGGTGCATCAGCACACGGCGCCCATCATCGATGCCGACGCGCAAAGAATCCTCGACGCTGTGGACGGCGCCCCGCCGTATCTCGACTTGGCCTTTCTGGACGACGCGGCCGACCGCCTGGCGGATGCCGTGAAGGAGGCGATTGCCGACTTGCAGGTGGTCGACCGCATCGGCACGGGGCAGGCCAAGGTGGAGCGGGTGGCCTCCAACCGCCGCATCTTCACCGACGACGGCGAGTTCCATGGGCGCATGAGTTCCACCCGGGGCAGGCCGAATCTCCGCGAACTGCCCGAGGGCCTGATTGACCCCATGCTCAAGACGGTCACGCTGGCCGCCGGCGACAAACCGCTGGCCCGACTGCACTATTACGCCACACATCCGCAGAGCTTCTACGGCGATCCACGCGTGAGCTACGATTTTCCGGGCATAGCCCGCGAAGCGTTGGAGCAGGCGGAGGGAGTATTCCAGGTGTACTTCACCGGCTGTGCGGGCGATATCGCGGCGGGCAAGTACAACGACGGCACGCCGGAGGCGCGCCGGCAATTGGCCGAGCGCCTGTTGGCGGGCATGAAGGCCGCCGGGGCCGCCACGCGGTTCGTGCCGGTCGGGCCGGTCGAGTGGCGCACGGCCTCCGTGTCGCTGCCGCCGAAGTTGGCGTCGGACCCGAAGGAAGCCGGTCTGTTTTCCCTCCGCGGGCTCCATCCGGAGCAACTGCGCTCCGTCATGGCAAACCCGACGGAAAGCCCGAACTCGCGCATCGGCGCGGCGCGGCGGATTGCCTTTCTCAACCGGGCCGAGCGCCCGATAGTGCTTTCCGGGCTTCAACTCGGCGGAATTTACATCGTCCATCTGCCGGGCGAGCCGATGATCGAGTTTCAACTCGACGCGCAGCGACGGCGGCCGGACAGCTTCGTGGCCGTGGCAGGTTATGGAGAGGGCTGCACGAACTACATTTGCACCGCGCAGGCATTCAAGGAAGGCGGCTACGAGCCCTCGGCCTCGTCGGTTGGCCCGGAATCGGAGCAACTGCTCAAGACCGGCATCGGTAGCGTGCTCGGCCTCGGGTAATGAGGCGGTCGCGTTGTCCCGATCAAGAATCCCGGGGTTCGGAGTAGACGTTTCCTTTGGTCCGATCTTCTTCGCGCCTTTGCGTGAGGCATTTCTCACGCTGCTTCCCACTCGCCTGCGTCAACCAGTTCGACCAGAGCCGGCAGGAGATTTCTCGCCGCGCGGGCGCGATGGCTCAAGATCGTCTTGACCACCGGCCCCAATTGGCCGAAAGTCTTGTGGTACTCGACGACCTCGAAGAGCGGGTCGTAGCCGAACCCGTGGGCGCCGTGCTGGGTGTGGAGAATTCGGCCGCGGCAGTAATCTTCGCTCTCCGCTCGGATAACGCCGGAAGGGTCGGAGAGGGTCATGTGACAGACATATCGGGCGGTTCGCTGATCGAGGGGAATATCGCGCAATCGCTCCAAGAGCAGGCGATTGTTCGTTTCGTCGGTTGCCTCGGGCCCCGAGAACCGAGCCGACCATACGCCCGGCGCTCCTCCCAGCGCGTCGACCATCAGTCCGCTGTCTTCGGCAAGAACCCAGCGGCCCAGATGCCGCGCCTGCTCGACGGCCTTCAATGCCGCGTTGGCGGCAAACGTGTCGCCGGTTTCCGCCACTTGGATCGCCTGGGGGCAATCGGCAAGCGTGCGTACCTCCAATCCGACCGGTTGGAACAAATCGGCCAGTTCCATGCCCTTCTTGCGATTTCCGGTCCCGAGTACAAGCAGCGGTCGAAGACTCATCGCGACCTATCGTTTTTCCCGGACTGCCGCGGTGGCCTGGCGAGCGTATGTCCCGCTGATCGATCGTTTGGGAACTTGTACCGGGATCGGCTGCACGTCGAAAGGCACTCCGGCCAAGATCCGCGGGGCCATGGCGCCGGCAGGTTGACCCGGCAATGCTTGGGAACTTGGCTTCCCTTTAAACTCCTCGATAATCCTGGCGATCTGCGGATTGATCTCGATCTTGCCGTCCGGCCGCGGTGTACCCACCGAATCGAAGCTGCCGACGGTAACGATACTGGCGTAGCGATCGTGGAATTCATACGCCTCTTTCCCCTCCTTCCGCAGCGCTTCGGTCAGCTTGTGGGCCTTCTCCGCAGCCGCGGCCAGACCGCCTCCGTCGTCTTGGAACCGCTTCCTTCCGCTTTCGATCGCGGCAATGTCTTCTTGCTTGATGATCACCTTGCCGGTGAAATGGGCCACCTGCACCGTGTACTTGCCAGGGCAGTCCAGCAGGCAGTGCTCGACCCCCTCGTTGGCCTTAAGCACGAGCGGGTCGAGCCCCTTGGGCACGAAGTATTCGTCGGGCAACAGGGGGTTGGTGGTAATGAACGCGTGCCCCATCGGGCCTTTCTTTTTCTTGGCGCTTCCGGGCGCGAGAACGTATTTCTGGATCAGCCGCAGCCCAGCAAGGTTCATTGCCGTCGGTTGGTCTTTTTCCAGTTTCAGACAATCGGGATCGTAGTACTTGAGTTTCCGCAGGGTTTCCTGGGCTTCTGGATCGTCGACCGCCGGGTAGTCGCCCACCAATACCGCGATTTCTTCATAACTGTCGCCGCGGCGATACCGTGTTTTCTGCGGTTCGCCGTACCGGTCGACTCCGCCGCGGGTCGCATCCTTAGTCAAATCGAAGGACTTTTCGTACAGATACGCGGGCAGCTTGTAACGCTTGCGGAGTTCGAGGACAAGTCCGCGCGCCTGCTCATCGGCTCCTTCGCCGGAAAAGCTGCATGCCAGAATCATCCACGGACCGTGGATTTCCTCCAGGCGATACTCCTTATCCGGGTTTGCCTCGATGCGATTGATGGTCAGCAATCGCTCCCAGGGGGCGGCGGCGGCGATCCCCGAAATCCATCCGGCAAGTCCGATACCCAGCCACAGCGGCCAGTATCCGCGGTTTGTAGTCATCGCCAACTCCCTGCAGAAAAACCGACTTCGGTGAGGACAGACGTTTGCCCCCCAGAATTCCTGGTCCAGGCGGGCGGGAATGTATCAAATCAGCCGACGCGCTGCCAGAGCGGATTTTCGCGACTTCTCGACTTTACAGGCACGCCCTGGTTGCGTATCCTCCGCCAAGTCCCGGAACCGGGGTCTTGACAACGCAACACTTCCCTTTGGCAGGCGGCGGCAATGCGCAGACAATCCAACGCGGTTTTACTGGCACTTGCGCTGGTGGGAGCGACCGGCACGGCGAACGTTGCTGAGGATTTCCGGGTCGAGAATGCCGTTTACATGGGCGACGAAAAGAAACCTTGTGTCGAGAGCACCACGATTTTTCATTCCGGGGTCGTGTATGATTATCTGAAGTCGCCGGCGGAGATCACGGTGTTCGATAAAAACAACGGCCGCTTCGTCCTCCTCGACGTTGCCCGTCGCGTGAAGACCGAGATGCCGACGGACAAGGTCTCGACGCTCTGCGAGCATCTGAAAACCTGGGCGATCGGCCATAAAGACCCCCTGTTGGCTTTCCTGGCCAATCCCCGGTTCGAGGAAGAGTTCGACCCATCGACCGGCAAACTTTCGTTATCCAGCGAAGCGGTGAATTACCAACTGACCACCGAAAACGCCGGCAGTTCGGAGATCTCGCGGGACTACCGCGAATTCTGCGACTGGTACTGCCAACTCAATACCCTCCTGAACCCCGGATCCCGACCGCCTTTTGCCAGAATGGCCCTGAACGCGGCCGTCGACCGCTACGAGCGATTCCCTCAACAAGTTGAATTGGCGTTGCGGTTGGGCGGCTTTCCGCCGAAGCGAATCACCGTCCGCAGCGAACACCAGTTGGTCCGTCGCCTTGTCGAGTCGGATCGTGGCCGCGTGAGGCAGACGGATCAATACTTGGCGATCTTCACGCCGGTCAGCTTCGAAGAATATCAAAAAAAAATTCTCCAGTGAGCCGCTGAGAGTTAAGAGTCCCCTTACGCCCCCACGGTGTCTGATACTCCAGCGGGCGGCTGTTTTCGCAAAACGGCAACGCGCTGGCATCTCATCTTCCGGCGCGGTACGATAGGGGCATGCCCGCGGCCGCTACCGTTGTGAACTGGAAAGTCACTTGTTCGCCGTCGGGCGAGCCGTTTTCCGCCGCCCGCCGGCATGGTGTTCCGCCACACGACTCGTATCTTCTTGGGAGCCTCTGATGACGCACCGCTTGATTGTCCCAATGCTGCTAGGCTGCCTCTTCTCGGCCGCTCTTTCTTCCTCGCACGCCGCGGAGATTACCGCCGAAAAGACCGACCAGGGCGTGGCCGTGAAAATCGATGGTGAGTTGTTTACGTATTACCTCACCTGTTCGGGAAGCAAGCCGATCCTTTGGCCGGTGATCGGCCCGACCGGAAAACCCCTCACCCGCGCCTACCCGATGCATAGTGACAATGCCGACGAGCGCCAGGACCACCCCCACCAGCGGTCGGTCTGGTTTACGCACGGCGATGTCAACGGCATCGATTTCTGGGGCGCGGATCCCAACAACCCCAAGATCGCAAAGCCCGGCACCACGAAGCATCGCAAGTTCGTCGCCGTTGAAAGCGGTCCGCAGGCAAAGGTCGTTGCGCAGAACGACTGGCTGGGCCCGGACGGCAAGAAAGTGCTTGAAGACGAGCGGCGTCTGACCTTCGGCGTCGATGGCGACAGTCGCTGGATCGACTACGATATCGTTCTGAAGGCGACCGAAGGCCCCGTCACGTTTGGCGACACCAAGGAAGGAGCCATGGGGGTTCGGACCGCCGCATCGATGAAGGTCGACGCAAAAAAAGGCGGTCACATCGTCAATGCCGAGGGTTTGACCGACAAGGAGGCTTGGGGCAAGCGATCGGCGTGGGTCGATTACGTCGGTCCGGTGGATGGCCAGACCGTCGGCATCGCCTTCATGAACCATCCGTCCAGCACCCGTTTCCCCACTTATTGGCACGTGCGGACCTACGGGCTATTCGCCGCGAATCCGTTCGGTGTGAGCGACTTCACGCAGTCGAAGGCCGAAAACGGCGCTTTGACGATCCCGGCGGGCGAGTCGGTCACGTTGCGCTACCGCATCCTGCTCCACAAGGGCGATACGAAACAAGCCAAGGTCGCCGAGGCGTTTGAAAGCTACGCCAAGCAAACGGACTAACCGGCCTTCTACTCGGATCCCCGACAATCGTTAAGAGCGTTACGCGGCGGGTTGCGAGTCTGGCGCTGTACCGCCACGCTGTCCTCCTCTCAGATAACCTATTCTTGACTAAATCGCGCGATTGTGTGGGCGGCGATGCCCCCCCATGGCGCACTCGCGTCTCGAATCAGGCCATCGATCGCCGACGGTCTGTTTGATTGAGTCAACACAAGGACTATGGGATGGAGCGGTTGAGCAAGACGGGGCTGGTTATTCCCGATCGTGTTCCCTGGGGCACGCATCTTTGTCAGTTCTACGAGACGAAGGACGACCTGCTGGAAATCCTGGTTCCCTATTTCCGGGAAGGAATCGCTGCCGGCGAATCCTGTCTCTGGATTACTTCGAACCCGATTTCCGTCGAGGAGGCGAGCAATGCGTTGCGTGCCGCCGTTGCCGACCTCAACCAGTACCTGGCAAAAGGTCTGACGGCCTACCTGGAACAGGTGCGAGACAACGGCAGCTTCGTCGGCGAACTGATGGCCAGGCGTAAGGATGGCTCCATGTTTCAGGTCGAAGTCCTGGGGCGCATGACCTTCGATGATCGTGGACGGCCCATCGGGACGGTTGCCTCATGCTTCGATCTTACCGCTCGCCGGGAGGCCGAAGCCCGGCGGCAAGAGAGTGAGACTCGCTATCAAACGTTGGTTGAAAACGTCGCCTTGGGCATCACGCTCATGGACCGCAACCATAAGATTCTCGCCGTCAACGGCGCCCACGCGAGAAGGATGGGCAGGCCGTTGGAGAAATGCATCGGCCACGAATGCTATCGAGTGTTTGAGAAAGGCGAAGCGGTATGTCCCCATTGCCCCGGAACTCGGGCAATGGAAACGAGAAAGCCGGAGGAGGTCGAGATCGTAGGGGTACGAGACGATGGGACGACCTACGCCGCCAGAGTGCAGGCGTTTCCCGTCTACTCCGGGCAGGGCGGGGTGGACGGATTCATTGAGGTCGTCGAGGATATCACCGACCGCAAGATGGAACAGGACGCTCTGCGGCGAGCCAACTTCTGCGTTGAGCAGGCGAGCGAATGCATCTTCTGGATCGATCCCGGGGGGCAGATCGTCTTCGCCAACCAGAAGGCGTGCGAAGTGCTCGAGTATTCCCGCGAGGAACTCATGGCCGGTACGGTATTCGATATCGATCCCTCGATGACCCGAGAGCAGTGGGCGCCCCACTGGGAAGAGATCCGCGAAAAGAAGTCGTTTGTTATCGAAAGCCGTCACCGCACGAAGAGCGGCAACGTTTTCCCTGTGGAAGTCAGCGTCAACGCCATGACGTTTGACGGAAGAGAGTACAACTGCGCATTCGTCCGTGATATCAGTGAACGGAAAGAGACGGAAAAGCAATTGGCTCATTTCTCGGCGATCGTCAGTTCCTCCCAAGACGGGATCATCGGAGTGAGTCTCGACGGCTTCATTACTTCCTGGAATCACGGTGCGGAACAGCTTTACGGATACACGGCAGCCGAAACGATCGGAGAACCGGTCTCGATGCTCCTTCCTCTCGAGCGATTCGATGAGACGTCAAGACTCCTGGAAAGAGTGAAGCGAGGTGGGCGCATCGAGCATTTCGATACGGTCCGCCGCCGGAAAGATGGAACTCCTTTTGACGTGTCCGTGACGTATTCTCCGATCAAAGACAACAACGGACACATCATCGGCGCATCGGCAATTGCCCGAGACATTACCGACCGCAAACGAACGGAGCGCGAGCTGCTCCATGCCAAAACGGCCGCCGAGGCCGCCAGCCGTGCGAAGAGCGAGTTCCTCGCCAACATGAGCCACGAGATTCGCACGCCGATGACGGCGATTCTCGGATTCAGCGATCTCCTGCTGGCAGCGGCGGCTGACGAAGAGACAAGCGAAGCCTGCCAAATCATCAAACGCAACGGTGAACACCTCCTTCATGTCATCAACGATATCCTCGATCTCTCGAAGATCGAGGCCGGCAAGCACGACATGGAGTTCCAATCGTGCTCGCTCCAACAACTCGTGTCGGATGTCCTGTCGACGATGCAGGTGAGAGCCGACGCCAAGGGGCTGCCGCTGTCGGTCGAGTTTCGAGGCATTTTCCCGGACCGAATCCAGACAGCGCCCATTCGATTGCGGCAGATCTTGATCAACCTGATCGGCAATGCCGTCAAGTTCACCGAGACGGGAAGCGTTCGGGTCGTGGTTCAGAACGACGCCACGCCGAGCGAGTCGCGAAGAATCCGATTCGACATCGTTGATACCGGCATCGGCATCGCCGAAGACCACGTCGCCATGCTGTTTCAGCCGTTCTCTCAAATCGACGGCTCTGCGGGCCGCCGATTTGGCGGGACCGGGCTGGGATTGGCGATCAGCAAGCGGCTGGCCCAGATGCTCGGCGGCGACATCAGAGTCTCCAGCGTTCTTGGGGAAGGGACGACGTTCACCGTAACCATTGAAGCGGGGACTCTGAGTGACGCCGACAGCCCGCGGCCCCGCGCCGTGACAGCCGAACGAAACGGATCGCCGGCGGCCGGTCCAACGGCGCTGAACTGCCGCATTCTTCTGGTGGAGGACGGTCCGGACAACCAGCGGTTGATCGGGTTCCTACTCCGCAAAGCGGGCGCAGAAGTGACTGTGGTTGAAGATGGAAAACAGGCTATCGAGCATATCTTTCGCGAAGAGGAAGCCGGCCGATCGTTCGATGTGATCTTGATGGATATGCAGATGCCGGTGCTGGACGGCTACGGAGCGACCCGCAAGTTGCGCGGGATGGGTTACCAGGGACCGATCATCGCCTTGACCGCTCACGCCATGAGGGAAGATCGGCAGAAGTGCCTGGACGCCGGATGCGACGATTACCTGACAAAGCCGGTAAACCGAGAGGAAATGCTGCAGCTCGTGGCAAAAGTCACCGCGGAGGGGAGTCGATCCGAAGCACCGGGTTGTCCAATTCCAGAACCCTCGACCTGACAACGGTTCGGCTTAGCGTTTGAGTCCGGCCTTGGAACTGCTCACTCCGGTCGCACTCTTCCCATCCGCCCCTCCGTCAGCCAGTCGAAGCTCACGCGGATCACGAACGGCCAGCGCCCAGCCGGAGAGGATGATCGAGGCGACGTGTCAGGGCATGAACTGCAATGAGTAGAGATCTGCATCTTTGAGCACCACCCGCAGCCGGATTGGCTTGCCGGCCAGCTTGCTCACGTCGGCTCCCCCCTTCCAACTCACTTGGCGGCTGATGCAATCGCCGAACAAGTCGGCGCTGTCGGCCAAGGCAAATCCGTCCATTGCATTGCCGGCGGCGTCTTGAATCTCGACGCGAACGCTGCCGGCCGCCGAAGTGGCGAAGTTGATCGTGAGCTGGCTGCCCGCGAACACCAGCGGCCGGCTCAGCAATTCGCCGCCCGACATCCCAGCCGCCACCGACGCGAACCCGTCGATCCGCAGGGCGTAGCGCCGCAGGATCACATGGTCGCGCCAATAACCGTCGTCGGAGCTGTACAACGAGAGTTCGTTGGACGCCCCGGGGATGTTCGACGGGGTCTCGACGATACCACACGCCGTGTACTTGTTGCCGTAGGCCCAATTGGTTCCGGTCTCGGGGCCGGGGCGGATGAACGCCTCGCCCCAGACATGGAAACGCGTCGCGTCGCGGCTGGCGATGAAACCCGTGTCGGTGTAGTCGCTTCCGCAACGCTGGCAGGAGCGGGCGATCGTTTCATTCAGCAGGCTGAGAAGCCCACGGCCGGCGATGTAACGCGCGGGGAGCCCCAGGAAGAGATGCGGGGCGCGGTGGTAAGGGTTGATCTGATTCGTATACAGTTCCGTAAGCCGCGCGGGCGTGTACTCCAGGAAGACCGGCTTCGTCCACTGGACGAAGTCCGCCGACGTCGTGGTCATGATATCGCGCCCGTCGCGGAACGCCCGATGGTACTCGCGATATTCCTCGCGGATCGGATCCCAAAAGGCAAGGTTCTGTGAGTCGAAGGCCCCTTCGGTAATCACCGGTTTGTCATGCATCACCGACCAGTGGATGCCGTCGGCCGACTTGTAGACCATTAGTCCCCCGCCGCCTCCTCCGAGGGCCTTGTAACGCTCGTCGGGCTTGCACGCCGGGTTGGCATCCAGAAAGGGGGCGAAGTTATGCACCGCCGGACCGTTGCCGATAAGGATGTTGTTCTTCTTCGAGCCTTCAAACTCCACCAGCCCCAGGTCCGGCTTGGTCCAGTGAATGCCATCCTTGCTCTCGGCGTAACAAACGACCTGGTGCGCAATGCGCAGGGTGTTCTCACCGAGGATCAGGTGGGAGCCGCGGTAATACATGCGATAGAGATCGCCGTCGCGGAAGACCGTATGGTAGCACGAGGCGTTGCCTTCCCATGGCTGATCGTGCGTCAGCGACACTTCTCGCGCGACGGGGTGGTGCAGCTTCAGTGCGGCGCCGCCTTTCAACTCGGCGATCAGGTGGTCGTCGACCATCAACTCCAGTCCCGAACCGATGTCGATCGGCTCGGACAGACTACGTTCCGATTGCTTGCTCGCGGGCTGTCCTGCGGCAAGAGAAGAACAGCTCACCACCACCAAAGCACAAACGCACCGGACACACCTCGATACCAGAAGTCTAGACATGGGATTCTCCTTGCAATGGTGACGAAGTGAGTTCTGAGCCACGAACTGGTGGGAAATACGATTCCCGCCGGCGAGGCTGAGTTTACCAGGATGAGTTTGTGAATCAAGGGGGGCAGGAGTGGCTCGGCCATGATCACCCAATAGCCCCCAACCGAATCAGCGGGGAGCCGCTTCTCGTCGTGAAAACGAATCCCGCCATCTGGGAAAACTCTCCAGGTACGACCAGCGAAAGTCGGCTTGCCCGCGATAACGCAGATCCCAATAAGCGAGCTGCTCCTCGACAAAGGCGTCGACGTTCCTCGGATCGAGAATTGGATCGCGCGTCTGCCGCTGCCAATCTTCCAGAGCCGCGATCATCCGCGACAAGGTTCCGGCCCGTTGTCGTCGGAACATCGGCTTTGCTTGAGTGGTTTGTCTTGAACGGCGATACCACACGCATCGATGAGCGCTGACCATGCGTCGAGACCGCAGACGGAAACTCTACTCGACCTTGACTTCGGCGTCTTCGACGATCACGTCGTACTTGTAGCCGAAGCCGAAATCGCGGTCCAAATGAAGTTCACCTTTCACCAGCACGGTATCGCCCGGCCGGGCGGTTGCGGCGGTGGTCACGGTCAGGTCGTTGTTCTTTTCGTCGGCGTCGCCGCTTCCATCGCGCACGTGCAGCCAGTTCTTGCCCATGATCTGAGCGTTGAACTTCACTACCTTGCCGCGCACCGTGATCTTCTTGCCGGCCAGTTGCGCCTTGTCCGCATAGATTTCAGCGATCGTCTTGCCGCCTTCGGGCCTCTCGATCCCGCCGAGGTCAATCGTCTCGGGCGTCGCGGCGGCGCCAGCAGGCGGATGGGCGGAGTGCATCGCCGACCCGCCCGCAGCGGCGGCTTCCGGCGAACTGTGATTGCGAACCGTACTGACGAAGTAAACGACGTCGAAGTCTCGATCGAGCGTCTGGCTGTGATAGTCATGCATCGCCATCCCGGCGGGTACGGTAACCCGGTCACCGACGCTCACTTTGAACTGCGGCGCCGCCGCCCAGATCTTTTCCCCGTTCGTTTCGACCTGGACGTAGGTGTAGCCGGCCGTATCCATCGTCTCGGTCACCGTTCCTTCCGCAATCGGTTCGCCGTGGGCCGCCTGGACCGACGACTGCGATTCCGGGAGCACCTCGCTGTGACCGGGCGGCTCCGTGAACCGGGCGACGGGCTGAGCGCGGTCGCATCCGACCACAAGAATCGGTAAACACAGACTTACGATCAGCCTGACTATTCTCATAGCAAATAGGCCCCTCGATATTCCAGCACGGGTTCAAAAAAAGCGGTGACTTGGCGGTACCCACCTCGTCACCCCTTCTAATGGTACGTATGGACGCCCTGAAATGCAATCGGCACGGCAACACGCAGCCCGCTATTCCTCTTTCGGCAGATGTTGCGTGCGGACGGCGCGAGACCGATCGAGATAGGGATCGAGAATCTCGATCTCAAACTCCTCGATCATCTCGTCGATGGATTGGTCGGGATGGAGCGAGGAGAGAAAGTAGACGGCTTCCGGACTGGCCGCCTCGATGAGCACCAGGGGCCCGTACTTCTGTTTCAACCGGGCGACGCGCTCGGCGTTGAAGTCGATATGGACGATTTGGCTGTCGAGGTTGATCCGCGCGAAAATGATCCGGCCGTACTGGCTCGATTCGGCCAGAGTCCGGCCCAGGGGATCGACGATCACGCCGTTTTCATTGGGCACGGACGATGCGATGAAGCACTGGTTTCCAAATGCGGCGGAGGGCACCCGGAATCCGCCTCGGAAATTCGAGAGAAAACAGAGCAATTCAACCCCTTGCTTCTTGTACTCGGCGAGCAGTTCCTCGAAATTCAGATCGAAGCAGATCAGCGCACCAATGCGGCCGAAGTCGGTATCGAACACCACCGCGCCGCGGCCGGGCAGCACGCCGCTCTCCATCTCCCCGATCGTGGGAAACATTTTGTCGTAGTAGCCGACGAGCTTGCCTTCGCGGTCGAGCAGGACGGCACTGTTGTACCGGCCCCGGCCTTGGTCGTCTTTCCGCCAGTAACTGCCGATGATGTAGGCATGGTGTTCTTTCGCCTTGCGAGCCAGGAAGGTCGTGATCGGACCGTAGGCGGGCAGAGGCTCCGAACGTGCGTCTTTCTCCTCGCGCGGGGCGGAAACTCCCGAGTTGTGCATGCAGCCCTCGGTCAACAGGATGATATCGGGTTTGTCGAGAGCGGCCATGTCGATCCGTTTCTCCATCTCCTCCATGTTTGCCCTTGGCGCAAGGCAAATACATGAGACGCCCACAAAGCGGCCTCCCGGCTTTGCGCAGTTCTTCTCCTCGGCGCGCGCCGACTCGGCGCCGGCGCTGAGAACCATAGCGGCAAGCAACACGAACAACGCACCTCTTGTCGACATGCCATTCCTCTCGTTGGTGAAGGTCTTATCGAGCGATCATTTCAATTCCGGAAATCAACGGCGGCTGCGACGTTGCCGCGGCGAACTCGATTCTGAGCGAACGCTCGATGGCGATGTTCTCAAACTGTCGAACCAGGCAGCGGCGCGGACCTCCGGCTTCCCCGGCCACGTCGAGCCGGTCGAGAACCATCTTGCCTTGCAGACTGACTGAGAAGACCCGCCTACCGGGAGCGAGATCTTCCGGCTCGGCAAAGTAGAGCCTGACTGTAAACGGTCGCTGCGGCGGAGCAATTTCTTCTGGCCGGTTGAGCGCCTCCGGGCGGCCGCGGTCCCAGCGGAAATCGATGGTCGCGTCCGTGCGGAGGACCGCCGGCCCGGAAAAGTCCGGATGGTCGTAGTAGACGCCGGTCAGCCCGCCGGGGGCGCCGTCGGCAGTGAAGAACGCGGCCGAAGGGATCACCGCCTTCTTCAGCGAAGGGCTGCTCCAGGAAAGCCGCAATCCGGCAGGCGACGGCCCGGCGGGCGTCTGAAAATGTTCCAAAACCAACGCGCAGGGCTCGCCTTGCTTGAGTTCGACGGTGCCGGAGATCTCCGCCGTTTCGCCGCGACGGAGACTCTTGCTGTTATCCAACAGCAGGCGGTCGCCGATCCAGAGGCGGGCCCCGCAGTCGCTCTGGAGCCAGAAGGTATAGGTCTCGCCGAACGCCGGCCGCACGGCGCCGTGCCAGCGTATACTGACCGCGGGACTGGGCGGTTCCGAGCGGCGGACGACGGGTTCGATGTTGATCGTGCGAACACCGACGATGCCGGAACCCGCGATCCAAGGCGGACCTTCCCCGCCTTCCATCCAGAGAGAGTGCCGATAGAACGGCTTGGCATCGCTCGGTTCGACCTGAACCGGAATGGAGGGCGATGGTCCGCCGACGCTCGGCCAATCGAGCCAGAGCGTGCCTTCCCGCGACACCCGATCGCCCGGCGCGCCGAAGTTGATTCCAGCGCGAAGCAGCGGCGATTCCTCGGCCACATCGCCCCAGGCCGACCACTGTTCAACGTCCGGCGGCATGGAGACCAGCGCAAGAGAAGTGTGCAGGGGGTAATTGCAGGTGCAATTGCCTGTCCAGGAAGGGAGCGAGAGCACCCCGCCGGCCGGCACGATGCTGTTGCGGCATCCCGAGCGGACCCCGCCGATATTGATGGTTCCGCTCTCCAATCGTTTGTCGTAGAAGGCCGCGGTTCCTGAGCGGTAGGTGATCGTGCGGCCGTAATCGACCGGGTCGCGGTCGCAGCCGTAGGTTTTGAGCATCGTGCGGCCCTCCACGATGCCGGTGAGCGGATTCTTGCGCGGCGACGGCGAGGCGGGAGGCCGGGGCTGAGGCGGACCGGCCGGCGGCGTCTCGGGGAAGTTGATCGCGGCAACTTCCCGGGGCGACAACAACCGGCCCGTGTAGACGTCGGTATACGACTGCCGGTAGGTCTTCTCGCGTTCGAGCTGTCGCAGGTAGTCGTGATAGCCGATGCCCGGCGGGTTGGGGCCGTACGGACTCTCCGTAATGGCGTAGCGCATCACGCCGTCTTGGACGGTAATCTCTTGAGGTAGACCGCGGCCGGCCTCGTGCTGGAAGGTCTTGTAGAACAATTTGTGATGGTGGAAGGTATCGCCGAACCACAACAACCCCAAAGGAGCGGCGATCCGTTCGTCGAAATTCTCTTGCCCCGCATAATCCTTCGCTCCGGGAAGCGCCCCGCGACGGGAAAAGAGGGCACGATCGCCGTCGCGCGACAGTTCGACGCCGGCATCGGCAAGGTCGCGGCGGGCGGTCTGGAGAGCCTGGTACTGCGCTTCGGTGGCTTTCAAACAGGCGATGCCGCCGAAAGGATGCAGGACGTGAACGATCGCTTGGACCAACGCTTCGCTGGGCGAGACGCCCCAAGCGTTCGGCTCTTCGGAGACGACCAACTCCGCCAGGTAGGCGGGAAATCCGAATCCGATCGGATCGCCCACGTGGACCGTCGCGCGAGTTCCGTAGAGCCCTGCTTCGTCCAGCCGGCGGCGAAGGCGTTCGACTTGCTGGCCGTCCGCATCGACGGCGATGACGTGGTAGTCGGTCCGGCGGAGCAATTCCTCGACGAGTCGGCCGTCGGCCAGCCCCCAGACCAGCGCGAAGCCGGCTTTACGCCGCGGATAATTGAGAATCGATCCGGCTTCGATCGTCGCATCATCAGAAAGGGGCGGGAGCGAGCCGGCATGGGCTTCGTGAATGCGTGGTGCAACCGACTGCGGTCCGAAACAAGACAGAGCCCCGTCGCGGGTGACGACGAAGAGCCTGCCCCCGGCGGCGAGCATGGTGTGGATTTCGCCCTCGACGGCCACGGGCGGATCGTCGAACGAATAGACTTTGCCGCCGAGGGTGATCGAGCGACGGATGCCGTCCACAATTCGGTAGCTTTTCGTGCCGATTTGGATCTGCTCCGGGAGAACTTCGTCCTTTTGTGGCCGGACGTCGCGCTGGCCGATGACCTGCTGACCGGCATCGTGGATCTCGGTATTGATGCGGGGGTCGATAAGCAGTTGGCCGTCGTCACCCGAGGCGAGAAACCATCCGCCGGGCCGGCTGCCGTGTCCTCCGTGACCGAATGCGAACTCGATGAGCCGGCCGTCGCTGCGATCGAAGCAGGCGGGAAACGCGCGGCCGCTGGGCACGAGCAGTTCATCGCCACGGACGAGCAGGTATCCCATCGGCGACGGACCACCAAAGGCCATCGCTCCGTGGGGATGCTCGATGTAGAGGCTGCCGGTGCGGTCGTTCACCCATCGCACTTTTCCGGATGCCGCGTCGACCGCATAGAGAAAGACCCCTTCCGAGGGCCAGACTCCGGCGGCGAAATAGACGACGCCGTCGGCCACCACCGGTCCGCCTCGGATCGGCCAGGCGGAAATCAGCCGACTATTCCCCAGCAGTTTGCGAGGCGAGGGCGTAGCCCGCAGTTTCCAGAGCAGGCGGCCATCGACGAGGTCGAGGCAGTAGAGATGTCCGTCGTCGGAAGCCGCATAGGCTTTGCCCGCGAAAATCGCCGGGGCGAGACGGACCGGGCCGTCGGTGAAGAACTGCCACCGCTCTTCGCCGGTCACCGCATTGAGGGCAATGAGACTGTCGTTGCGAGATGAGCCAACCAAGAGGGTGTTTCCGGATACAACCGGTTCGTAACCGGCGTCGAATTGCTGCCGGTGCTGCCGCACCTGGTTGAAGGCCGGCTCCGGCGGCGGAAGTTGCCGCCGCCAAGCGAGATGGAGCGGATCGGCGAGCCGCTCGGGCGAGTTGGCGGTTCGGCCGGCATCGTAGCGCCAGTTAGGCCAGTCGGCGGCACTGGCCGTCGTGATCCAGAGGACAGTTATCGGGAGAAGTAATGCGGATTTTGGGAATATGTCATTTGTCATTTGTCATTTGTCATTGGTCATTGGTCATTGGTTGTGGGGCGGTGGTCACTTTGGAGTGCGGACGACTTGTCGTCGCTTTCTTTCTATCTCATCTTCTCTCCTTCTGCTTCACGCGTTCTGCCACCAGTATCGGGCGGCAGCCGTGCTTTTTCAACAAAGGCGCCCGTTTCCTTCTTGGGCCTAACAGACTGCGTGTCCATAAGTCATTAACTTCCAAGATATTGCAATTGCCAGGCCCCGAATACCGCAGTTGGAACTTCCGGCCGACTTAGAGCCTATCCCAAAACCGCCGGGGACTGGCTCGTTTTGCGGAGTCTTCGGAGCAAAACGTGCCTGTCCCCCTCTCCGCCAAGGTTTTGGGATAGGCTCTTAATTCCATTCACGAATTCTGCCCAGGAACCGGTGTAATCACATCGATGCGATGTTTCGACGAGTCGAGTATTCCGATCACGTTGCCGTTTGCGGGAATCATCGGTGTTGGCAGCTTGCCAGCCGGTCTGCAGGGGCCCTCTTGTGGCCGGGTTGCTCCGGTCCTTCCCGTCTCGCCCAACTGGCGATACACTGATCGGTTTGGCTCACCCGACAGCGGCGAGCCTGACGCACCGTTAATCCAGCCCGGATTCCCTACGGTCGGACGCTTTCTACTGCGCAGGAGACGATACGGAAATGGCCAAAAAGTCTATTCAAGACGTGGATGTTCAAGGCAAGAAGGTTCTGATGCGGGTCGATTTCAATGTGCCGCTGGACGAGAATCAAGCGGTGACCGACGATCGGCGGGTCCGCATGGCGCTGCCGTCGATCAATTCGGTGCTGAATCGCGGCGGATCGCTGATTCTGATGAGCCACTTGGGCCGTCCCAAGGACGCCCCCGATCCCAAGTTCAGCATGAAGCCGGCGGCCGACAAGCTCGCCGAGCTGCTGGGCAAGGAGGTGATCTTCGCAACCGACGTCGTTGGCGACGATGCCCGGCAGAAGGCTTCCTCGCTCAAGCCCGGGCAGGTGTTGGTGATCGAAAACCTCCGCTTTCACCCCGGCGAGAAGAAGGGCGACGCCCAATTCGCCGCCACGCTGGCCGGCATGGCCGACATCTACTGCAACGACGCCTTCGGAACCTGCCACCGCCGCGATGCCTCCATGGTCGCCGTGCCGAAAGCGATGGGCAGCAAGCCGAAAGTCGTCGGCTTTCTTGTCGCCAAGGAGATCCAGTACCTTTCCGACGCGATTGCCGAGCCCCAGCGGCCCTTTGTGGCGATCCTCGGCGGGGCGAAGGTCTCGGACAAGATCCCCGTGATCAAGAACCTCTTGGGGATCTGTGACAAGGTGCTCATCGGCGGCGCCATGGCCTACACCTTCTCGCTCGCCCAGGGCGGACAGGTCGGCGATAGCCTTGTCGAAAAGGACAAGCTTGAACTGGCCAAGGAACTGCTGGCCGCCGGCGGCGACAAACTCATGCTTCCCGTCGACACCCATTGCGGCGACGCCTTCCAGGCCGACGCCAAAAAGCAGGTCGTCGATGCCGGCAAGATTCCGGACGGCTGGCAAGGCCTGGACATCGGCCCTCGGACCGCCGGCCAGTATGCCGAGGTGGTCCGCGGCGCGAAGACCGTGGTTTGGAACGGCCCGATGGGCGTGTTCGAAATGCCGCCTTTCGACGAGGGAACCAAGGCCGTTGCCAAGGCGATTGCCGAGAGCCGCTCGACCAGCATCATCGGCGGCGGCGACAGCGCCGCGGCGATCCAACAACTCGGCTTCGCGGACCAGGTCAGCCACGTCAGCACCGGCGGCGGCGCCAGTCTGGCAATGCTCGAAGGCCAGAAGTTCGAAGCCGTCGAGCTGCTCGACGACAAGTAGATGTGGTCTTATTCCGCCACCTTCAGCGCTTCCGGCGGCGGCGTCCATCCGTAGGATCGACGGACGTCCGGCCGATA
The DNA here is from genome assembly GCA_012728855.1 of Rhodopirellula sp. Classification (GTDB taxonomy): domain Bacteria; phylum Planctomycetota; class Planctomycetia; order Pirellulales; family Thermoguttaceae; genus JABWBD01. The sequence continues at coordinate 21,878 of JAAYEH010000092.1, forward strand.
GGCGCAGGTGACGACGAACAGCCCGGTGCCAGCGGCCTTTTGCGGCAGAATGTTGATTTGCACCTGGGTGTATCCATTGGCAAACCAGCGCTGGTAGCCGTCGGACTCGCTTTCCGGCAACGGGCGGCCGTTGAGTCGCAGATCAATCAACTCCGGGTTGCGATAAGGCAGCCGCAGCCGCATGCCCAGGCCGTGCTCGATCGCTGCCGGCGTGGCGGCGCTGGGGCCGCGCTCGACGTACAGTTTGTCCTCCGGCCCGATTTCAAAGAAGGCCCGAATCGCGTCGACATTGAATCCCTCGCGTCCTTCAATGTTGGCGAGGAATTTCCCCTTGTCGGCGTCGAGCAGCTTGGCGGCGCTTTCGTCGACGGCCAGCAGGTAGCTTTCGCGGCCGTCGGTCTGCGGATAGAGCATCGCCTGGGAGAATTGACCTTGCCGCTGCCAGAGTTCGATCCGGCTTTGTCGGCGCTGCTCGGCCGTCGCGCCGTAGGAGGTGAGAAAATGCCCCACGAAGGCGTCGACGCGGTTGACCGGATAGCCCGGCACACCTTCGCTGTCCCAGACGTTGTTGCCGATCTCCAGCAGCCCGCGAATTCGGGCCACGCCGCTCTCTTCCCAACCGATCTCGTAGGCGCTGGGCATGGTATGGTACTTGACGTAGGCGTATTGGGCCGTGTAGAAGTTGGGCGCGCCGCGCCAAAGTCGATCGGCCACCGGATGCAGCCCCGGACCGCCGAACGACTGCTGGGCGTCGGCCTCGAAGCGATCGGAGGGATACCCCGCTTCGCAGCCCGCCGCGATCATCGCTTCGATCACGCGCCAGTCCCATGGCCGGAGGGTGTAGTTCGAGTAGGCCGAACCGGTGATCTCAAACATGGTCTGCCCCTGGTACATCCGCCGGTCGCCCAAGCGATCGGGGGCGTATTCCTGCAGGCCGATGCCGTGCAGATCGGCGATGACCTCGGGGCGGTAGCGATCGACGACTCGCAGAAACGCCTCGATCTCCGGCGCCTTATCCAGGAGCTTGTAGGTCAGAGTGGTCAGATCCCAGTTGGCGGCGCCGCCGCCGGTGTAAGGGTCGATGCCGTTGGCGTTGCCGAAGCGGTCGGTCTGAAAATAAGCTTCGGGGTTGACGATCGGCATGACCAGCACGATCTGTTTGCGGCGAGTCCCGGCCGCCTCGGGCGAATCGCCCAGCAGCCACTCGACCAGATGCATCGCCGTACTCGTACCGGAACGCTCGGGGCCGCCGTGCAGGCAAGGGATCAGAGCGATCTGCTTGTCGCCGTCGTGGACCGACTTGTCGGTGATCGTCAAAAGGTGGATTCCCAGCCCCTGGACCGACGCGCCGACTCTTTCGACCGAGAGGATCTTTGGGTGCCGTTCGCTCCAGAACTTCAGCGTCTGTTCATACTCTTGCTGCGTGAGGCGATGGACCTTTTCCTTCCAAGGCTGCGGCAGGGTCTGCAATTTGGCGCGAAGATCGTCCTCGGCCGCTGCGAGGGAAACGGCCGCCCCGCAGAAAGTTGCGACGGCGATCAGGCATAGCGCCGTCCGGAACTTGGATTGAATCGTCATGGCTTGGTCTCCCAGGTGGTCCAGCGGTGAGCATTTCAGCCGCGAAGCGACGCGAGTGAAGTCGCAGGGGCGTGAACCCCTGGCACGCGATTAGCATAGCTCAAACCTTGTTGCTTCGCCAATCTTGCCAACCCACGGATGGTACGGGAGATGGACCGCCCAACCGGTCCCTTCTGCCGCCCCTACCGGGGCTTGGATCTGGTGGTCGGCATTGCTCACTCACCAGGGGTTCACACCCCTGGCTATTTTCTCTCGCCGCTCCGCGGCTGGGTATAGGTTCAATTCCCACTGGAAATGAAGGCCGAGATTTCACAGAATGTTGAGGGTACACCGGTCGTCGATGGGGCAGGACGGCCATTCGCAATAGACGCAACTTGGCAGGATAAAGTGAATTCTACGACCGACCGGCAACTCGATACGGAGGAATGCACGTGGGCGATGATCTGCCATCTCAGCGGCTTTGCGCTGGCCGTTTGCCCGCCGGTCGGGCATGTGCTGGGGCCGCTGTTGGCCTGGCTCTTGAAGCGGGATGAATTTCCGCTGGTCGACGATCAGGGCCGCGAGGCGCTCAATTTCCAACTCACTATGACCCTCTACTTCTGTGGCGGCTTTCTGCTGCTACGCAGCGGCGTCGGTTTCCCGCTACTGGTAAGCCTGGGCGCGTGGGACATTGTGGCAACGATCATCGCCGCCGCCAGAGCGAGCCGGGGAGTGAGGTTTCGCTATTGGCTGGCGATCCGGTTCTTGAAGTGAGCCCGAAGTACATGGAGTATATTATGTCCAGCGGAACCAGCGCAGGGCGAGGGCAAATGTTCCCACTCCCCAGGCCGCGATGAGCAGCACGTCGGTACTAATGGCCACCAGTGTTGCCCCTTCCAGCATCACGCCGCGCAGTGCGTGGATCAGCGGGGTCAGCGGCAGCAGGAACAGCGCCGGCTGCACCGCTTCCGGAAAACGCTCGATCGAGAAGAAGATCCCCGAGCCGATCCACATGGGCAACATCACGGCGTTCATTAGTCCGGAGACGGTTTCGATCGTCTGGGCCCGGCTGGCAACCAAAAGTCCGATTCCGGCGAACTCGAAAGCACCCAAGAAGATCAATAGCCCGATCGACCCGTAGCCGCCCAGCGAGGTCACACCGAAAAAAACTCTCGCGAAGACGAGCACCAACACGACTTCGGGCACCGTAAAGGCCAGCCGGCTGATGAGGACTGAGGCAAGGAAGTGGCTGCGCCGCATGGGGGTAGCAAGGTAGCGTTTCAGCAGTTTCCGAATCCGCATGTCGACGATGACGTAGCCGACGCCCCACAGCCCCCCGCCCATCAGACCCATGCCCAGCAGACCCGGAACGAGAAATTCGATGTAGCGTCCGCCCGGCTCCTCGATCTTGTGGTCGGAAACCGCTATCGTGTCTTGTCGCCCGGCAGCCCGCTGCAGCCGATCGTCGGCGGCGTTGCGTGCGGCAACGCTCTCCGCGCGTGTCGGATCAAAGTAATACTCGTATCGTACAGGCGAGCCGCCCAATGCGACGATCACCAGGTCTCGGCGCCCGGTTCGCAGTTGGGCTCGGCAGTCTTCTGGTGAGCAGATTGCTGTTTGGAATCGGGGGTCGCGATTGAGTCGGGCTGCCACGGCCTCCCCTCCACTGCCTTCTTCGACGGCGACCCGGTATGCTTCGGCGGATCGATCCCGAAAGGCAATCCCCAGAGCCACCACCAAGACCAGCGGAAAGACATAGACCCAGAAAACTGCTTCCGGTTCTCGCAGGAATTCGCGCATCCGCGCCAGGATCAACTGGAGCACCGGGTGGCGGCTGCGCGGCCGTGAACTGCCTGTCTGATTGCTCATGATCGCGTTTCCCCCTCGGGTTCGAATTGCCGCCCCGTCAGCACGACGAATACGTCGTCGAGGCTTGCATGGCGCGTCGTGAGACTCGCCAGGTGCCAGTTGCGCTCAGCGAGCTTCGCCAGCAGCGCGGGCAGCGCAACGTGCGGTTCCGCGACCGACAGATGAATCGCGTCGTTCTCGTAACGGCAGCCGGTGACCGCGGGCAATTCCAGCCACGAGTCGGCCGGCAAGGTCATGGCCTCCGATGATTGCAGTGAAAACTCGATGACGTGCTCACCGCCGAGTTGCGCGATCAGTTCTTTGGGAGACCCGAGGGCGAAAAGCCGGCCATGATCGATGATGGCAACCCGATCGCAGAGCCGTTCGGCTTCCTCCATGTAGTGCGTGGTCAGCACCGTCGTGCGGCCCTGCCGGCGCCAAGCGGCGACGATTTCCCACACTTGTCGCCGCGAGTGCGGGTCGAGTCCCGTGGTCGGCTCATCGAGAAACAGAATTTTCGGATCGCCGACCAGTGCGACCGCCACCGCCAAACGCTGCCGCTGACCGCCGGAAAGGTTCTTGACCCAAGTATCGGTTTTTTCCTGGAGTTCGACGCGGGCGATGGCCTCGGTGTGCTCAATTCCCGTCTGGTAGAAGCTGCGAAAAAGTGTCACCGTCTCGCGGACCGTGAGCTTGTCGGAGAAGCGGGTCTCCTGCAGCGAGATGCCGATCCGCTGTTGGATCGCGTTGGCCTGATCGCTCCATCGCATCCCGAGGATTTCGATCGTGCCACTCGTCGGCGCGATCAATCCTTCCAGCATCTCGATCGTCGTCGTTTTTCCCGCGCCGTTCGGCCCCAGCACGCCAAAACACTCCCCTTCCCGTACCTCCAGGTCAACCCCGCGCACCGCGTCGACCGGCGGCTTGCCGTGATAGGTCTTTCGAAGATCGGTGCAATGAATCGCAGGCGGCCTCATGGTTTCGCTCGAGCCCTACTGTTTGAGTTCAACGGTGGCGGAAGATTCAAGAATCACCGGCCCGAGTAGTCCGGCCGGCAGCGGCGCCGCGCTGTTCGGCAGAGTGTCCGTGGCCAGGAAGGTGAGCCGCTTCTCCGGCGGGAGTTTGGCGTCGGCGATGAGGCGGTTGTTCCAGGGATTCACCACCTCGATCTCCAGCACGTTTTTGCCACGACGCGCGGCAGTCGAAATATCGATGCGCCAAGGTGCGTTCCAAACCGTGCCGAGTTCCCGGCCGTTGAGTCGCACCGTGGCCAGATCTCGGACGTTTCCCAAATCGAGCCTGAGCGATCTGCCCAGGAAGCCTTCCGGCAGTTCGAACTCCTTGCGGTAGACTGCTGCGCCGGAGCAGTTGCGGATGCCTTCCTCGCTGCGCTGCGTCCAGTCCTCCAGCCGTTCGAACGTCACGTTTTGCGGGGCTCCCCACTCGGGCGCGAACCGCACATCCCACGGTCCGTTGATTTCGATCGCGGCGGGAAGGTCGTCCACGACGATGGTCTGCTGGCTGCCGCCTGCCGTGCGGACGACGTAAGTGCCGTTTTGCTCGGCCGTGGCGACCGTGCGGCCGTCGGCGGTTCGACTAAATCGTATCGCCCCGGCTGCCCGTCGAGTACCGGGGCGGGGCATGGACTGCATCATTCGGGAAACCTCGGCGGCATCGAACGCTTGGGGAATTCGTTCCCAGACGCCGATTTCTCCGCGGAACGGCGAACCTCCGCCGTTGGCGCTGTTGCTGGGAAGCACGGTATGGTTGCTTTTCAAACCTTCGCGAGCCAACACCCCGTCGAGATAGAGGGTCGGCCGGTTATTGCGATAAACCACGGCAATATGGGTCCAGTCGCTCAGCTTCGCGGCATGAACGAGAACCGGGGCGAAGTAGCTCGCGCCGTGCTCGAACACGCAAACGCCGTTGCGCCCCACGGCAAGGCCGGCGCCGGCGGAGCCTGGCTGACCGAGCGTCTCTCCGTGGGCAGGAAACATCGCATCGTTGCGAGGGCTGTTCATGCCGTGGACCCCTGCGTTGGTTTCTTCCAACAGATGCGTATCGGCCGAGGGTTTTGCCCAGACGGCAAGGGTGAAGTCGCCGTCGGAACCCTTCTTGGCGCCGGGGAATTCAAGTCGGGGGTCTGGCGGCGGGTTCGTTTCGAGTAACGGTTGGCCGTTTCGTGTCACGGAAAGGATCGGATCGAACCGCGCCGCGTCTTGGCGAAAGACGACGAAGACCGAACCGCGCGGTCCCAGATGGATCGGCATGCAAACCGTGCCGTTGCGCTGGTCGTACACGGCCGCCCGCTCGATCCGTCCCGAATGGGGCCACCATAATTCGGGCGACTTGCCGTGGATACGGAAAGCCACGGTCGTGGCGATCTCTTCGGCCTGCGGATTGGCGAGGAAATAGAGATCCGTGTCGCCGGCCTTTCGATGCGTAAATCGCAGCGGTACTCCACTGGTGAAGTCAGGCGGCGCGCCGGTGGAGTGGAGCAGCTCTCGGAGATCTTTTCCCCAGAGGATCTGCCCTTTTCCGAGTCGCCGTTGTCCCGACGGCGCCGATCGCGCGTCGCCCCACAGTTCGGCCGCCAGTCGCCGCACCTCGTCGTCGCAGCGGGGATAGTCCTCCAGGCTAGGCGAGCGCGACGGCGGCGGGCCGAGTACCGTGGCGCCGGCCTCGACCAATTCGCGGATCTTGGCGAGCAGTTCCGGGCGCATCGTCGGCAGGTCCGGCAGCACCAGCACACGGTAGGTCGTGCCGTGCGGCAGTTTCAGCATGCCGTTTTCCACGCCCAGACGCTGTTGGATCACCTCCGCGTTGATGTCGTCGAAATCGCAGCCGGGCGGCAACTCGGGCTGCCGAGGCCCGGTCATCTTCGGTGTGTCCTCCCCGATGAAGTAGGCGACGTCGGCAACGCGATTGCCCTGTTGCAGCAGAAAGCACGATCGCCGCAGGTAGTCGATCCAGGCGCGGGAGGCGTTGAACCAGGTGTTGTGCCGGTTGAATTCGGTGCCAAACCAGGCATTCATTCCGGGTTTGCGGTCTTCCCAGGGTTGATGAATATAGACGTGCAGGACGAAATGGTTGGCGCCTTCGCAGAAGGCCCAGTCGCCACGGGTCTTTAACCCGGAAGGCATCGTCTGAAAGGGCGGTCCGCCGGTGAATGCCTCGGCCGAGACGATCGGCATCCCATAGATATTGGCAGCGGATGAGGCGGCGCGGCACTCGATCGCCCCTAGGCCGGTGAGCCAGAATTCGCCGCCGATCCGGTCCGATTGCCCGCCGTACTGAAGGAACTCGGCGGGAAAGCCCCAGTGGCCATAGTTTTCCAGCCACAATTGCAGCCCGTGCTCGTGGCAGAGATCCCGCAGCCCGCCCACATAATCCTTGGCCACATGGTCCGCTACCAGCCGCCGCAGATCCCAGAGGAAACGGTTCGACTCGTCGGCGCCGGCGACGATCCGCCCGCTGAGCACCGGCAGCCAAGGCTCGGGGTCGTAGCCGTAGCGGCTGCGAAAAGTGTCCGCGAAGCCGTCGGTCCAGTTCTGCGGCCCCATCTCGTAACTATCGGCAACGACGTGCCGGAATGCCTTGCGGTCCGACGCCGGCATCCGCCGCAGCAGGCGGCCGATAAAGGCGTCGAAGTGGGCTTTGGCGGCGTTGCGGTTCATCTTGTCGACTTCCAATCCCTGGCCCTCGGCGGAGGCGGGAGCGTTTTGGGTGCCGGTCGGCGTCATGCCGATCCGCAACACGGTCCAGTCGCCGGGCGGCACATCCCAGCGGAGCGTTCCGTCCGGGCCGAGCAGCGGGGTGAGATTTCGCACGTCGGCCGGCGGCATGGCCAATCCCGCGGCATCCGGTTCCGGTTGCTCGGGCCAAAGATAAGTGTCCCACTTGGGCGACGGCGTGGGATGGACCTTCGCTAATTGCTTCTCGATGAAGAACTCAACCCGCGCATCGGCCGAAAGTTCCACTTCGGCCAACGCCGCTTTGCCGGTCACGCCGGTCAGCACAAGTCGAAATTGCTTGGCGGTGGTCGGCGGCAGAGCGATGGTCACGGGGCCGCGGGGCATCGGACCGACGTTGATCCTCATGTTGGAGCGGTCGAACTGGAATTCTCGCACGGTTTGGAATGTGCCGTCGTCGCCCGCCGACTGCACCGCACACCGGGCCGCCCAAGGTGAATCGGACGGGATCATCGAGAGGCTGCGAATCGTGGCTGGTTCCGGCAAGTTGAAGTCGATGGCAAAGGTGCGATTACCCTGCCCGGCTCCGGGCGGCAGAGCCGTTGCGGTATCGAGGTTGCCGTCGGTCAACCGCTCCAGGTTTGGCGCCGCAGGCGTGCTCGATATCGTCGCCGCGCGAGACGCGAACGGCGTGGAATTGTGCCGGACCGACGGCAGTGCCAGCACGGCTACATCCTGAAACGGTTCGGCGGGCTGTGCGAGTTTTTCTGCGAAATGCGCGGGCCCTCGCACTCGTGTTTCGGAGCAGACGAGATAACGCATGGCCTGCTCGGGCTTGATCCAGGGACCGCCCGACTGGCTCCATCCGGGGCAATTGAACATCCCGATGTCCACGCCCACACGCCCGCCTTCGCGGATGGCATGTTCGACGAGATCCCACCAGGGCTCACTGAGAACCTTGACGTTGCCGGCGGGGATGTCGTCGAGGAAGATATTGCCGATGAATGCCTCCCCGATGCCGACCCGGGCCATCGCTTCGAGATCGCGCGTGAGGCCGTCTTTGGAGAGGTTGTCGCTGATCCAGTACCAGTAACACCATGGTTTCGTTGCCGGCGGCGGATCGCGGAATCCGTCTGCCAGCGGGTCGGCGGGAGATGGGGCCGCGGCGAGCAGCGTGACCGCCAGCGACCCGAGAATTGCAGCGCGCAAGATTATCGCCATGTTCGGGGAGGTTCTTCGATTCATCGCAGCCGCCTGGATTATTGGTTTCAAAAGGAATCGGTAACCGTTCACGGGGCGGAAGGGAAGGGGACAGGTCCATGTTTTCGGCTAGCGTCTTTGTCGCCAAAATATGTTGACTCGCCGAAAAATGGACCAGTCCCCGCCCGCCCCGTGAACGGTTACAAGAATCGTAACCAACTGAGTATGACTGAGCGGAAGCGGCCGTGCCATAGGTGCCAGATAGACTCGACGCACGCAGGGCACCTGTGGTGCCCAAGTTGGCGATTTCTCCAATCGGAGCACGTTTGGGCACCACGCGCTTCCGAGTGGGAGGGCCGCCGATTTTTGGCTCGGAGCCAAGCCGGGGTTTTGGAACCAAGCGCGAATTGTCAAGGAGCTTTGGAGCCGAAAATGCGCGAGGAGGATCAGGCTGCCGGCCTCGATGATGGACATGCGTCCAGTTTCCCATCGCAGCATGATGGGTGCGGCGCGGATTGTCAAGCGAGTTCCTAGGCGAGTGGCGGACAGCGGCTTACCAGGATGTAGGATGGACATTCCTGTCCGTCAACCAAAGCCGGACAGGAATGTCCATCCTACGGGCAAATGGATTCCTGCCGCTCGCCTTAGGCCACGGCGATGAAAGGGATTTGCGCGACTGTGATGTGCGGATTTGCCCGGCCTCTGATCCCAATTGGCCCCTCCATGGCGTCTGACCTAGGGGAGCGACGAGAGTTCGACGATGAAAGAATACCGCTTCTGCAAGGAGTTCACGAGCCGGACATCGGCCGTCACCAGTTGGCATCCTTCCCGCTCAGAAAGAGCGACGTAGAGTCAGTCGTAGACGCCGATTCTCATTTGGGAAGCGATGGCAAGAGCGCGGGGCAGCAGCGGGCGGTAAGAATAGAACTGCGGGACGGTGGTCATGAGATCGGCCAGCAACGTCGCCGCATCGCCGGTAGGGATGATGTTCCGTCGCTCAGCTCGAGCCAGCGCGTGCGCCACCTCGGCGGGAAACATGTCCGGCGCGAGAAGCGTGTGGACGGCGTTGCGGTAGTCGTCGCGCAGCTGCCTGGCCTTGTCCGCAAGCAGCTCTGGAAGCACCCACTTCAAAGCCGAGGAAGCATCCAAAATGTAGTTCATTCCTCGTCACGGATTTCGCGGAGAAGATCAACGGCGATATTCAACTCGCCGTACTTGCTGCGCAACGCCTCCTGGACGCTCCGGGACCGCTCCGTCACTCGCCGTACAAGTTCGGAGTCGCAGACGATGCCTTGCTCGGACTGGCGGAGCACCTGCTCCAGATCAGCCAAGACTTCGGGGAGAACGCCAGTGTCTTTCAATTCGGTGCTCATATCCTTATTATCTCTCTTCCTGTTGATCAGTCAAGAGAAGGGAGTGCCGCGCCAAGTAGATCGCGGCCGCCCCCCCGTCGTTTCCGTGACGTCGACTCTTGAGCAACGCCAACTCGGCCAGCACCGTCTCCCCGTTGAGCCATGCTGGGGCCTTTCGGACGCCGAGATAGTCTTGGTAGCTGCTCCAGTGGTACTCCTCCGGCCGCGCAACGATCTTCGCCCGCACGGGGTTCAGGTGAACGTAGCGCGTCAATTGAATCGCGTGCGACTCGTCCTCGACGAGAACCGCTTTGAACCGCCCCTGGAACAGTGCATCGCACCGCCGGTGGCGGCGGTTAAAGAAACTGGCAAAACGCGGAGTTGATGCCGTGCATCCCCACGGAGAGGTTTGGCGTGGGCGTGCGGAGGTCAAGGTGAAAGTGATTCGGCAAGATCGACCACGCGCAGGCGTGCTACCCCCAACGCAACGTGATCCAGCAGCTCGAGCCATCGTTGGCGGTTCCGGTCGTCGCGTACAAAATAATCCGTTGTTCCCAGCCGCGGCTGGTCACGTGGCACAAGCCGTTCTCAATGACGATCCGCAAGGCGCGTGGCATGATGCGCCCTTATGCTCGGAAATAAGTTAGAATTCAAGACTCGACCCCAATTCGACCCCGCCGATGCGCCAATAGGTCTCGTCGGCATGCGTGTTCTCGCAGGGAGCGCAGTTTCTTGGCCACATCCGCGGCCAACGGCTTGGCCAACTCCGCTGCTTGTTTCTCGAATCCCAACAGCGCTGCGGGCGTGAAGGCCATATTCGTCAGCCCGGCAAACGCCCGCGTCACTTTTCGGCAAGTCATCCCGATGTCGA
>JAAYEH010000093.1 GCA_012728855.1 Rhodopirellula sp.
TCTGGTATGCCGTCTGCTTCTGGCCGCGTTGGTTGGATGCCACGATCCAACTCATTCTCGGCACGGCCTCATCGATCCCCAAAGGATCTTGGCGGTATTCACATCGAAGCGCCGTCGGCGTGATTGCCGCATGTGTGGCCGCGATCGTTCCAAACCACAGCATCAACAGAATTGCTTGTAGCAGGCTTTTCATTGGCTCTTACCCTTGATCCTGATCCTTAGCCCAGCGTGAATTCCGGCAGATCGACCGCCTTGCCGCCCTGCATGGCCGACTGGTGGGCGCAGATGCCCACGCAGGTCCAATTGGCCGCCTGCACGGCGTTCGGCCAGGGGTCGCGATCTTCGACCAGCGCGGTGACGAACTCATGGACCATGTGCGGATGCGATCCGCCGTGTCCCGCGCCCTGGATGAACGAGAGATGCTCGGCATCTTGAATCGTCTGTGTGAAGGGTCGAATCGGCTCGGGCAGGAGGTGGGCGTAGTCCGGCACGCGGAAGTCGGAAGGGATTTCCGACTCGGGCTTCTTCGCCGTGTGCAGCACGTGCGGCCGGCCCTCGACCAGCGCCCACTCGAAGCTCTTTTTCGTGCCGTAGACGTCGAAGCTTTCCCGGTACTGCCGGGCCGTGTCGTAGAGGAACCGCCAGATATGGGCCACGACGTCGGAATCCTTGAGTTGGATGTGGCACGACTCGACGGCGAACCGATTGCCCGACTTCTCGCGAATGTCGTCCCGAACCGCTCCCGAACCGAAACAGGAGACGTACTCGGCGCGGCTGTTCATCAATCCGAGGCAGGGGCTCACCACGTGGGTGGCGTAGTGCATGGGGATCATTCGCTCCCAGTATTCCGGCCAGCCGTCCATGTCTTGGGGATGCGAAGCCTGCAAGTACTGGATCTTCCCCAATTCGCCTCGTTGATACGTCTCCTTAAGGAAGAGAAACTCTCGCGAGTAGACGACCGTTTCGGCCATCATGTATTTCAATCCGGTTTGCCGGACCAGATCGACGATTTCGCGGCACTCTTCGACCGTCGTGGCCATCGGTACGGTACATAACACGTGCTTGCCCGCCTTCAAAGCCGCGATCGACATCCAGGCGTGGTCGGGAATCGGCGAGTTGATATGCACGAAGTCCACGTTGGGGTCGGCCAGCACCTCTTCGTACCGCGTGTACCGCCGCTCGACGGCGAACGTCTCGCCGATCTTCTCAAGTCGCTGGGCATTCCGCTGACAAACGGCGTACATGGCCGTCTGGGGATGCTTCTGATAGATCGGGATGAACTCCGCTCCAAAGCCCAACCCGACGATTGCCACACGGGCTCGCTTCTGGTCCATACGAGTGACTCCTGACAAGGTACCGAGGATTCCGCTTGCAGGCGGGCAAGTCTCGCAGTCAATATGACGCACGAGGCGGGCCGGATCAAGAGTCTTGCGCAGAGTCGGATTAGCTGCAGAATTCCGGGGCCAGTCGCTTTCGCACCACTGCTCCGCTGCTCATTGGCAATTTGGTTAGGATTCGAGTTCTCCCGGCGGCGGGCGAAAGGGATCGCGGTCCCTTTCCGCCCCGAGGTGCCCTCCCCGCTCCGGCCCAAGCAATAATTCTGGGGCACGAACGAATTATGGTCGTTTGCCTGTTCGGAGCATACGAACCGGTTATACTGGCAAGCAGGGCTGAACGTTGTGAAGGAACAAACATGACAACAGACGTGAAACGATGGCTTTGGCTGGTGCCGCTCCTGGGCCTGGCGGGTCATTTGGCGGGCGATGAATCGACCAGGCTCGTTCTGCGCAACAGGCAATCGACGATGGTGATCGACAAGCAAGCCTTCGGCGCGATGGTCTCGCTGATCGACAACGCAAAGCAGCGGGAACTCGTCGCAGAGGTTCCTGCGGCAGCCCTGTTCCGATTGGGGTTTTCCAAGCCCGGCGATCCATCCGGCGAACGAATCTGGCTCACAAGCCGTGACGCCAAGGCGGTCGCCTACGCCGTGGAAGCGAACGCGTCTGGCAAACGTGCCAAGCTGACGTTCCAGAATCTGGGGGGGCGGCGGCTGAAGGCCGAATGCATGGTCTCCGTCGGAACGGACGATGGAGATATCCTCTGGCAATTCGCGTTGGAGGGCCCGGAAGCCCTGATTTTGGAAAGCGTGGAGTATCCGCTAGTGGGCCTTCGTGCTGCTGCGCGCAAGGACGAGGTGAACGATGCGTTCGTGGCCGGCGAGGTTCGGGGAGGTGTCTATCCGCGTCCAGGCCGGTGGCCTGTGGGCAGGGGCGTCGCTTTCGGCCAACCGGGCCCACTGGCGGCGCAATTCGGATGCTACTACGACGCAGACTGCGGCTTTTACTCCGCCACGCAAGACAGCCGGGGGTGTCCGAAGCGACTCCGGTTTCGGCGTACCGCGACGGGCCTGGAATTCGGCTGGGAGCGGCACTGCTACCACGACCTGGCGAAACGTTTTGAGTTGGGCTACGCCGTGGCCATGACGACGTTTCACTCCCAAGACCCAGCCTTGCCGACCGACTGGCGGGACGCCGCCGACATCTACAAGGCATGGGCTCTCAAACAGCCCTGGTGTGCCCGCACCCTTGCCCAGCGCGACGACATGCCCGACTGGCTCAAAGAAGGGCCGGCGATGGTGCGGTTCCGGCGCAGGCACACCTACTACCAACCCAACGTGAGACTGGAGTACCATCGCGATTGGTACTCCCGCTCGGATCAGATCGAGGGATGGCTGAAGGGCTACTGGCAGAAGCATTTTCCGGAGGTGCCGCTGATCGCCACGTTCTGGGGATGGGAACAGGTCGCTTCGTGGATCTCACCCCACTACTTCCCGCCGTATCCATCGGAGGAAGGGCTCCGCCAGCGGGTGAAGGCCGTGCGAGACGCCGGCGTCCATCCTTTCTTCTGGCCCTCAGGGTACCACTGGGCCGTGACTTTCGGCCGGCGCGAGGATGGAACCTTCGAGGTGGACGATCGTAACGACTTCGAGAAGGTAGGCAAGCCGCACTCGGTGCTGACGCGCGATGGCGCTGTTTTTGCCGGGAACGACTTCTGGCTCGACGGCGGAACGAACTGCGTGCTCTGCCGGGGCGACGCCTGGACTCGGCAATGGCTAAACCGCACCGCCACGGAACTTGCCAGACGGGGTGCGGATCTCATCCAGGTCGACCAGGTAACCTACGGCTGCGGCCCGCGGGATCGCGGCTGCTGTTACAGCCGCCGGCACGGCCATCCGCCCGGTCCGGGACCGTGGTTCGTCGAAGCCTTCACCGAACAACTTCGGACGATGCTCGAGGAGTCGCGACGCTTCAGTCCCAATATGATTCTTGGTTTCGAGGGAGCCCAAGAGTTCTTCCTCCAAGAGATCGGCATCCAGGACTATCGCGACTTCGAAGTCTACTGGGAACCGGGTTCGCTGGGGCGCGAGCCGGCATCGGTGTTTGCCTACCTCTATCATGAATTCGTGCCTTTCTTCCAAAGCAATCCGGAGGGCTTCCGCGGCAAACCCTCCGGCGGCAATATGCTCCTGATGGCACATAGCCTCGTCGACGGGCAGATGCCCCACCTGGTGCCACACTGGCCGCTGCGCCCGGCGCCTGCGCTCGAGAACGGCGGCTTCGAGCAGCACACCGCCGATATGCCCGATGGATGGAGTTGCTCGCAAGGAACGGGGGCTCCGCCTTCCGACAGCGCGTGCTGTTGCGATCCGGCGATCAAGCGCGGTGGCCGCTTCAGCTTGCGACTGGAAAGCCCCCGCCACGGCGAGACACTCCGCTTGGCGCAGAACATCGGAGTCGGCGAGCACGAGCGCGAAGTGGGCAGCCATGGCCCCGAAGTTGGACAATCCTGCCGCCTGAGCCTCTGGCTGAAGGCGGACAAACTGGGAGAGGTGAGCAAACTCGACATCAAGGCGCTGGACGCCGAGGGAGGCACAACGGGCAATTGGCACGCTCCGCTCGCCCCCAGCAACGACTGGCAACAAGTCGAGGCCGCGTTCACGATCCCAAGGCGGACCGTCCGTCTCCTGGTCGCATTGGAGTTGGCCGGGCCTTGCAAGGCGTGGGTGGATGACGTGGCCCTAAAGCAGCGCGATGGCGACGGCGCGCACCAGATCGTCATGCACCAGTCGATCCTTCCGGCAGAGCACAAGCTCGCCATGCAGTGGATCAAGCTGTACCACGGCGAGGGACGCCCCTATCTTCTGTTGGGACGAATGAGCCATCCACCGCGTCTCGTTGTAGAAAAAACGGCCTTCGCCACATCGCGGCCGATCGACGCGCGGGTACCGCTGCACATTTACGGAAGCGGCAACAAGATCATCCAGACGGCTCCGATCGACATCACAGGCGACACCGACTGGGTACGGAAAGAAGTCCAATTCAGCGTTCCGGAGTCGGCCGAGCACTGCACGATGCACCTGTTTCTCCAGGTCAAAGGACGTTTCTGGTTCGACGACCTTCGCCTGACTGAACTCGATACGGGGCGCGACGTGCTGTCCAACGGTGGCTTCGAGCAGTGGCACGACCCGGCCGCCGAGCCGTCCGGCTGGACGGCGGCTAAACGTTGGGGGGAAGTGCCGTGTACGGGGAAAGTCGCCCGCGATGAACAGGAAAAACACGATGGCAAGTTCGCCGTCAGATTGACCAACGGTGAGAACGACGTCGTCCATCTCTCCCAGACCCTGACCGTCGACGGAAATACGCTTCAGAAAGGCAAGAACTACCGGCTCAGTCTATGGATGAAGATCCAGGACGCCAGCCGACTGGAACGCGAGTTTCCCGCCATCCTGCACAATGCCTACCGAGCACCCGACGGCAGCGAAGCGGTCGTGGCGGTGAACATTACCGACAAACCGCAAACCGGCCGCATCCACTGGCACGGAAAGCCAATCGACCTGAGCCTGGATCCGTGGGAGTCTGCGTTGGTCCGCCCGTGAACGAGCGCTTCTGTAAGCCATGAGGTGGCCGGGAAGATGAAAACGCGGGGATGCCGCCAGCTTTCGGGATTTGCGTCTTGTTCCTCGTTGTTACGAGCATCGCCAGCGGAGCATCAGGGTCAGACTTACTGGCAAGGACCAACTGCTCCGAAAGGACATCGCGAGGTCGAGGGGTTGATTCAAGGGGGCCGATGCGTCAACCTGAGAGAACCGCCACACCACTGCACTACCACTCGACGGGACCAACTTGCTCATGCTCCGCTCCGCGCTCGCCAAATTCTCGATAGTTCTGGCGCTGGCTTTCACTTTGACCGACATCCAGGCGGACGACTGCAACCTCGTCCCCAATCCCGGTTTCGAGCGCGGGGGGTGGGCGTGGCGATCGGCGTTTGCCGACGGGGCCGTCGTCACCGTCCGCGAGTCCGGCGACGCCCACTCGGGCCGATCCGCCGCCCGGCTGTCCGCCGAGGGTGAGAATATCGGGATCGACAGCCGGCCGATCGAGTCCGGGCTCGATTTCGACCCCGGCCGGCGGCACCTCGTGGCCGCCACCATCTCCAATCGCGGGATCGCGCGAGGGACGTTCGGCCTGCGGTTTTACTGTTACGACGACGCCGGCAAATACCTCGGGATGAAAACCGCTGGCAATCTGAACGAGCGCTCACCCCAAGAGGGCTGGCAGAGGGTCGAAGCGGTCGTCGGCCCGGGCACACCGTTTCCCTTTCCGGACAAGACCCACCACGTTGTCGTCCGTTTCTCTTTCTGGAACGAGACGAACGACTGCCGCGGAACGGTGCTCGTCGACGACGTCTTCTTTGGACCGGTGGAGGGCCGGCAGAGCCCTACGCGCGAACTGGCGCGGTCGGAGAAAGGCGCCATCGTGGTCTGGAAAGACGAAGCGCTCACGCCCGCGTCCGCCCCGGAGCACCTGGCCGCGGTCCTCGCGAGTGCCGGATACGGGGTCACGCTTCTCGATCGCCGCGAGATGGCCGATCGGCGGCTCCTGCGGGCCGACCGCTGCGACCTGGTGGTGCTGCCTTACGGTCCGCATTATCCCGTCGGTCCGCACGACGCGCTCGCCGCTTATCTCCGGGACGGCGGTGCGCTGCTGACGCTCGGCGGTCCCTGTCTCCGCGATCCGGTCTACGCCGGTCCCAGGTCAAGCTCGGCCGTTCCGGCTCCGCGGCCGATCGCGGCGATCTCGCCGGAACTCCTGGCCGGACTCAAACCTTCCACCGCGTCGGGCGAAGTCCCGGCGAAGCTTTCGCTTGTCGACGGACCGGGAAACGAAGCCGCCCTGGAAGCCGCCCTGCCGGACCTGAAGCAGTACCAGTATCTCTGGTTCGCCGCGCAGGGCTCGCCCTCCTGCGACGTGCTTCACTTCCAAGCCCGCGGAGACTCCGAGACCACGCATCTCTGTCTGGAGATGATCGCGACGGATGGCTCGCGCTGGAAAGCCGTGGCGGACCTCTCGCCGCAGTGGCGGGCCTACGATGTGCCGACCTTCTCCTTCGTCGCCTACGCCACCGATGCCCGCGGAGGCCCGGGCGACTATCTCCGTCCGGGCGAGGTCCGCCGTGTCGCCGTGGGATTCCCCGCATCCCTGGTCGGCAAAGGTCCGCGGCGATTCGCCATCGCTGAACTCCAATGGCGATCGACAGGTATGGCAGGCGAGCGCCCGTTGCACCCGCCGCTCTTGTTCAACGCCCATGCCGATCTCCGCCGTGCCTTCGGCTCCGAACTGCGACTTCCCCCGCCGGGCCGGGTCACGCTTTACCACGGCGCGGAATCGTTTCGCTCCCAATCCGTCCATGCGGCCCCGGGCCAGGCAATCGTGCCCGGCGAGTTTGCCCTGAGCGGCTTGATCTCGGGTTCGACCCCCACGGTCCTGGAAGACGATCTGGTGTTGCTGCGGGCCACCGAATCCGGCCGGCGCGCGTTTCTTCCGTCGAAGCGACTAGTGCGGACGATACCGCTGCTCGTCACGCCGGACGGCGAAGTGGCGGGGGCCTTGTTCCTCCACGTCGGCGGAGAATACGCAGGCAGCCGTTGGGCATCGTTCGGTGTGACGTCGCCAGACCTGTTTCCGCCCCAAAGTCCCGCCGCCGGCGCCGCCCTGGCGGCGATTGTCGATCGGGTGCTCCACGGTCCCGTGCTGGCCAGTCTGGAACCAAGGTTCGAGGTCAGCGGGCGCAAGGTCCGCATGGTGGTGGACGCCCGGGTGATGAACACGTATGCCGCTCCCCAAAACGTCGAGTTGCGTGCCCGACTCGATACGGGCGGGGGTTCCGAACCGACCACCGCCGGCGCAACGACCGTCAAATTGGCCCCCGGCGAGTCGCGCCGGATCGCCGTTCTCGAGGTCGATGCCGAGCAATTGGATAGCAAGGAGTACCGCGTCGCGTGCGAGTTGGCTGCCGCGGACGGGCGCTGCGACGGCCTTTCCACGTCGGTGGATGTCCGCGGCACGCTGGTTGCCGTTTGCGACCGTTTCGTCCGGACAGAGGCCGAGCGAGCCGACGGCAAGTTCTCCGGCGTCGGATTCGTCGACAACCGTGGCGCGCGCGGGCTCCTGGCGGCGTACGACATCACCGGCGACAAGCGATACCTCGACGCAGCGATCCGCTGGGGCGAAGCCCTCATCGCCGAGCAGCGGCCCGACGGCGGTTACCTGATGGGTTACGGTTACCATGAAGATGGCAACGAATGCTTCGTGGCCGACGGCGGCGAGATCGCCTGCGGGATCGCAAGGCTCGCCTCCTACGCGCCCGAAAGCCGGCGGAAGCAGTTTCTCGACTCGCTCCAGGCGTATATGGGATATCGCGAATCGTTCCGCTGCGAAGGGGGAGGCATCGGCGTCGGCTGGTGCAAGACGGATTACGGAAAACGGCCAACCGTGCGGCTTGACCAGATCACGAAGATTTTCGCTCCAGAGACGAACATCTACACGATCGGCTGCACGCTGGCGGCGGCGACGATGCACGCCCAGCTTGCCGGCGACGCGAAGGACAACGACGCGGCGGTTCGCGATGCCCGCTGGCTGATGGCCCGTTGCGACCGGACGGTCACCGGGGCCTTCGTCGAGAGCTTCGTCTGGGCCAACAAGTTCCTCGAGGGGCCGGGCATCAAGGACGAGACCGGGCAGTTTCTCCGCAAGACGTTTCTGCCCTACGTCACGCCCGCGGACTCGGCGTGGTGGCGCGGAGGCGAGGGCCGCCATGTCCAGGCCCTGGACGGTCTCGTCTACTTCTACGACTGCATCGAGAAGGATCCGGAAGTGCTGGCGGCCCTGCTGCGCGCCACCTGGCACGTGGCCTCGCCGCAATCGGTCTGTGGATTGCACGGCGTGCTCGCTCAGGAGAAGCTGAACCTGAGCCAGTGGATGTACCTGAATTTCGCCGCCGTGAGCCTGCCCGATCTGGTGCAATCGGAAATCGTGCGGAAGCCGTTCTGACACGGCTGCAATTCAACAGAGATGTAGCCCGCCAGCCAGGCGGGAACTGGATGGTCGGATGTTTTGGACCGGCGGATCGACATCAAGAGGTGATTCATGAAAAATCGAGACCTTCAGAGAACATCGCGGCGGACCTTTCTGAAAGCCGTCTCTCTCGGCGCAGCCACGGCCGCTTACGGGAGTGTCGGCCATGCGGCAAGCGCGGGCGGCGATGGGGCCTCCGCGAGCGTCGCGGGAACCGCGAGAGAGTTCTGCTTTAACGAACCGTTTGACGGCGGCGTCATTCACGAGGAGTGCGGCTATCCCGTTCTCGGAACCGAAACGGGACCGGATGGCAAGCACGTGCTGAAAATCCAGGTCACCGGCTCCATGCCGCCCGGCGCGAAGTTGGAGGTGTTCACGGCCGACGGACGGGAGGTTCCGGTGAGTGTCCGGGACGGCGTCTTTCGCGGAACCGCGACGCTGAAAGACCGGATCACGGAGATCCAAGCCCGAACGACGCTCAACGGCGAGCCCAGGGAAATCCGCACTCGGGTCGTCTGGGCGAAAAACTCGTATCGGCGGTTCCGCTGCTACATCGACGACCACAGCTTTTTCTTCCGCGACATCCTCAAAAACGACTACAAGAGCATCTTCGATTGTTTCTACCTCAAGAAGCTTCGCCAACTGCACCGGGATTTCGGCGCCAAGATCAACTTGAACTGTTTCAACACGACGCCGGAACGGGATTTCCGCCTTTCCATGTTTCCCGACAAGTACAGGCCGGAATTCGAGGACAACGCGGACTGGCTCCGGTTGGCATTTCATTCGGAAAACGAGTTTCCGGACATCCCGTACCTGAACGCGACCCCAGAGAAGCTCGCCGCCGATTTCGACCTGGTTGCCGGGGAACTGAAACGGATCGCGGGTTCGGCTTACACTGCCGGCTTGCAGATCCACTGGGCGGACGTCCCGCCGGACTGCTACCAGATCCTTGCCGACCGCGGCGTGAAGATGCTGCAGACACGAGGGAGAAAACGCGACTCCAAGGATCGAAAGATCTGCGATTATCATCTCCCGGACGACGTTCTGGAGTATCTCTACGACCATCAGGGCTGGATGCATTTCGAAAGCGGCCTGATCTTTTACAGCGGCTCGACCGGCGGTTGTGACTGGACGCCGGTCGACAAGATCGCCGCGAACATTCTCCGCCGGATCGAGGTTCCCGCCCAGAGCCACTTGATCAACATCGGGGGGCACGAGCAGTATTGGTGGCCGTTCTACAAGAACTTCGTTCCGGACATCTACGAGCGCTACGCCACGGCCTTCCGTTTCGTCCTTGACCGCGGATACCGGCCGGTCTGGATCGAAGACGGCTTTTTCGGCGGCGCGGAATAACGTAACCGTTTACGAGGGCGGAAGAAGGCTGGTCCATTTTTCGGCCTGCGAAAACTTGGGCCTGTCCCACTCCTTCCCTCGAGGAAGACTGGCCAAGGACTGAAAACCCGACATGAAGAAACTCCTGTTGGCAATCTGCCTGCTGTTGGCTCCCACGGCCGGCGCGGAAGAGTATTCGCCCTACTGGCTCCCGCGGGTCGATCCGGAAAGCCTCGGCATGGACCCGGCCGTCTTGAAAGAGATCGACCCGGTGGTCGAGCAGACGATCGCCATCGGCCACACGCCCGGCGCGGTCGTCGCGATCGGCCGCGGAAACAAGCTCTGTTTTCTCAAGGGCTACGGCTACCGACAGTTCTACCCCGAGAGGGAGAAGATAACCCTCGACACCCTGTTCGACCTCGCCTCGGTCACGAAAGTCGCCTGCACCGCGACGGCGCTGGCCGTCGTCATCGATCAGGGCAAGGTATCGCCGAACGATCCGGTCGTTAAGTACTTTCCGGAATTCGGAGTCAACGGCAAGGACCGGATTACCGTCCGGCACTGCATGACCCATACGTCGGGAATCATGGACTACTACAATCGGACCAAGGGGACGAAGAAGGAACTCTGGGATCTCCTTTGCGGCCTGGGACTGCAGTACCCGGTCGGAGAGCGGTTCGATTACAAGGACAACAACACGCTGATGCTCGGGCATATCGTGGAGAAAGTCTCCGGGCAGGATTTGCGGACGTTCACGACGGAGCATGTCTACCGGCCGCTGGGCATGTTCGACACGATGCACAATCCCGATGCCCCGCGCCGCCGGCGCGCGGCGGCGACCGAAACGCGCGGCGAGGTCTGGTTCAAAGGCGTCGTCAATGACTACCGCGCGTACCATCTCGGGGGAGTCGCGGGGCATTGCGGGCTGTTTTCGACCGCCCCGGATCTGGCCATCCTGTCCGCCCTCTGGTTGGGCAAAGGAACGCTGGTCAAACAGGACGGGAAGAAGGTGACTCTTTTCAGCGAAGCGACGTTCGAAAAGATGGTCGCACCGCAGACGGTTTCCGCCGGACTCCGCGGACTCGTCTGGGATAAGCGATCAGGGAGCAAAAACCGGCCTTGGAACATGACCCCGCGAGCGATCGGCCATGGCGGCTGGACCGGAACTTCCATCTGGATCGACCCGGACCTCGACCTGTTCGTCGTGGTCCTGGGCAATCGCCGCCACCCGTTCGGAAAGACGCCGAACATCTATCCGACCGCCGCGCGGGTCGGGGTGATTGCGGTCAACGCAATTCGAGGCGAATGTCCGCAATCGCCGCAATCCGCGTCGCAACCGCTCGCCGCTTTGAAGGCGGCGCCAGTCGCTTTGATTGTCGACGAATCGGAAATCGGCCGTCCCGGCGGGCTGCCCGCGCGGCTGAGCCGGGACGGGGTCGAAATCGCGGCGCTGTTCTATCCGGACGAATCGGCGGCCGAGTCCGAAGATATGACATACCAACGGGTGCCGAAGCCGGCCAAGACCGACGGCCACACCGGCGCGCCGGTATATGCCCTTACCCGAGACTGCCCGCGCGTTCTGCCCCCGACGGTCCACGGCGCGGCGGCGGTCGTCTTCGCCCCGACGGTCTTGAACGACTCGTCGGACGAGTCGTTCTGGTTCACGACCAACGTACTCGGCCAGACACTGCAGTCGGCGTCGGACCAGGGGCTGAAATACTATGTCGTCAACCGTCCGAACCCGCTGGAAAGAAAACGCGTCGAGCCGATCGATCTAATCGAGAAGCACAAGCCGTTCGGCAGCTATTCGCGTCTCGCACGCGAACAGGGCCTGTCGTTCGGCGAAATCGCACGCAGAATCAGCGCCGACCAGAGGCTGGGGGTTGAGATTGTGGAGTGCGGCGGAATAAGTAATTGACATCCATTCCCAGGACGGGCTCTGGCCGACGTATGTCAATTCCCGACGGGTTGCGTTGCTCCGTTTCCCAGCGCTGGTCCCTTTCCTTCCGCGGTGGCCAGGCTCAACCATCCCTGGCCCCAGTTGGAGAAGGACGGCGATGTGAGAATCCTGCTACAGAGCATTCCCGAAGGCCCAGCCTATGCCATGGCCTGGAATGCGACGGGATCAGACTTCTTCCTGGCCGTCGAGTCGGCTTCCACGGTCGCCGAGGCGGCAGCCAAGGCCAAGGCCACGCGCGACCGGGCAGCGGCCCAAGGCTTCGACGCCCTCCGCGCTGCGTTAGTCAATCGAGCGAGATGCCACGCAGTTGGCCAATTTCGCGCAGGCGCTTGACGGACGCCTCGGGCAGTCGTCCGGTCATGTCGGGAGCGACATTGAGCAGGTAATTCGCTTGCCGCTCGTTGCACAGCCTGAGCCGGTTTACGACCTCCTCGGCGGGGAGAAGTCTGCTTTGGTCACCGCTCTGATTCCAGAACCAGGAGGGGCCGAGGATATCGCATACTTCGCTGGGATGTTGATTGTTCGCCGGCAACACGTCCGACAATGTTTTGCCCCGGAAGATGGGCAGTTCATAGCTGTGGATGTCGGTCTGGCTGTCGCTGTGCGAGTTGTTGGCGACGACGAGGCACCGCGGCTGGAGAGACTTGATATGAGCTTTGAGTTGCGGCCAGTCCTGGCGCGTATAGGGGTTGCCCCATTGGTCAATCCACACAAAATCGATGGGGCCGTAGTTCGTCAGTAATTCGGTGAATTGTTTCTTCATGAAGCCGGTGTAATCCCCGGCCGCCTCGGGAGGCAGGCCGTGCAGCGAGGGGCTGCCGGGGGGCAGCGTGTTGCCGAACCTGCCGTCATAGTTGCCCGGCGCACAGTAGTAGAATCCCACTTTCAGCCCCCGCCCGCGAAAGGCGTCGAGAAACTCGCGCACGACGTCGCCTTTGCCTTGCTGGTAGTTCTTGAATTCGGTCACGTCGTGAGTTGTATGCCGGCTGTCCCACAGGCACCAGCCGCCGGTGTGCTTCACCGTCAGCACGGCGTATTTCATGCCGGCTGCTTTGGCCGTGTCGGCCCACTGACCGCAGTCGAGTTTATCCGCCGCAAACGTCGCCGGATCCTCATAGCCGTTTGCCCATTCTCGGTTGTTGAAGGTGGCGACGTTGAAATGCAGAAACAGGCCGAACTTCCATCGCAGAAATTCTTCCTGCAACGGCGTGGCGTTACCGGATTCGCCGGCGCGTGCCGACAGCGTGAGCGACAGCCATAGGATCAGTATGCAAGAAATCCCGATAAGTGCGTTTCGGATCCCGCCCGAGGATTGTGGATCATTATTCGGAGCGCTGCTGGTCATGGCGATTCCCTTGGTTGTTGTGGTGTCAGGTTGCTTTTCAGTATTACCGTTGGTGCGCCATAAATCCACAGTCGGCGGCTCGCCGTACAGTTTGAGTCGTATAGGGGTCAGGTTGTGAGGGAGCCAGGCGGTATACTTGCTGCGCTGGGAAAGCGAGACGCCTTGCGGTATTCTGCCGGCGTTTGGCCGGTCATCCGCGTAAACAGTCGAGTCATATATTCGACGTACCGAAAACCGGCGCGGTGAGCCACTCTCTTGATCGGCAGTTCCGTTTCGGAAAGCAGCTCTCGCGCCAGCCGAATCCGCACGCGTTGGATTTCGGCGCCCATCGTACGCCCCACGATGCTCTTGAACCGCGAGGCCAGCGCCACGCGCGAGAGAGGGATTTGGGCCACAACGTCGCGCGGTAGAATCCCTTCGCAGGCATGTTCCCTGATGAATCGCATTGCCTGGGCCACATGCCGGTCCTCGATCGCCGCGAAATCGGTCGATTGTCGAGTGACAACGCCACGGGGGGCGACGAGCAGCCGCTTCGGAGGCGGCTCGCATCCGGCCATCAACGATTCCAGCAGAAGAGCGGCTTGATAGCCGATTTGGGCGGCGTTTTCGTCGATGCTCGTCAGAGGCGGAATTGCCATCTCGCAAAGATACTCGTCGTTGTCGGCGCTGATCACGGCCAGTTCCTCCGGTACGCGGACGCGGGCGCGGCGGCAAGCATCGAGCACTTGCAAAGCCCGATCGTCGTGGCAGGCCATCACGGCGGCCGGTTTGACGAGCGAGTCGATCCACTCCGAGATGCGGCGCTGTTGGTCTCTCCATTGGTGTACCCGGCTCTGTTGACGTTCCCACGCCTCGCCGCGCTGCGGACCACGCCGTGCCAAAAACACGCTGCAACGATGGCCGGCGGCCTCAATCTCGGCCACGAAATGGTCGCAGAGTTCGTCCATGTGCGGATGCACGCCGCGGGGCAGGCCGCAGAAGCCGAACCTGACAAATCCGCGCTGGAGGAGATGCCGCGCCGCAAGCCGAGCTACCTCGCGATGGTCCACTCCGATCGACGGCAATCCCGTTTCGGAGAGCACGCCGCGGAGATCAACGGCGGGCACCCCCAATCCAACGATTGCCTTGGCCAACGCCGGGTTTCCGATCCGGGCCAACACGCCGTCCGGCCGGGCCTCGCGCAGCCAGGGAGGCGGCGGCTCGCTCAGGCCGTGCGGCTTGAAGTGAATCGCCCAGTTTCCTTGCTCGCGCCGGAAGCGGCCGACACCGCGAACGATCTCCCGCCCGTACGATCGCGACGTGTCGACGAGCAGCACAACGGTTCGCTGCTGCCGTGCGGCATCGCGAGGATTTGAGGTTGAGTCAGGTGGCATGGGAGATCGGCTCCGTACGGATTCACATTGTATAAGCGAGGTGTTGGCGAAAAAGACGCAATCCGACCGTTGCGGGCGCATTGGCCCGAAAAAGGTGCGGATTCCAGGCGACTTCTGCCCTCGTCGTAATGTTCAAGGATTATGTCATTCCGTGCAATAGTTGCCGCTTGAATTCTCGGGGATTTCCGCCATCATAGGACCGTGACGCACCGCTGTGGCCGCCGGTACGGTTTGGCGGCCACCTGCGCGGGTCGATCCCGATTCGACATCGAGACAGCCAGGAGCCGGTCATGAACGTGAGACTCGTGGGATTTGCGATCTGGGGCGCACTGCTCGCCGGTTGCTTGGTCGCGCCGCCGAAGGACTCCAGGGCGGATGAACCGACAAGGAGAGCTGGGATACAGAACCCGCTGTTTGCCATGAATTTCGCGCTGCACGATCCCCAACTTGCCACCCGGCCGGACGCCCAGGCTCGTTTGCTGAAGGAGACGGGGTATGCGGGGACACAGTTCCTCGGAACCCTGGAGCAATTGGAGGGCACGCTGACGGCGATGGAGCGGGCCGGGCTTGAGGTTTTCACGGCGGCGGTAACGCCGTACAACATTCCGGTCGATCCGGGCAAGACGTATCCCGCGATACTCAAAGACGCGATCCGCAAACTCGAAGGCCGCAAGACCCTGCTGTTGATTCAGTTCGTGAGCGAGCGTTACGAGCGATCTTCCCCGGAGGGTGACGCCCGAGCGGTCGAATTGGGACGCGAACTGGCCGATTATGCCAAATGCTACAAGGTGCGCCTGGCCATCTATCATCACGTCCATATTTGGTGCGAGCGAGCCGACCATGCCGCGCGGATCGCCGAACAATGCGGGCGGGATAATCTTGGCATTTGTGTCAATCTGTTTCATTGGCTGAAGACCGACCCGGAAGGCGATCTTCCCGTCTTGGCGAAATCGGTCCTGCCCGTCGTCTTTCTGGTAACCGTCAACGGGACGTCGCCGGAAGGGAACTACCAGACGTTGGACCAGGGAAGCGAGGCGGCGGAGAGGTTCTTGAGGCCGTTTCTGCAAGCGGGGTATCGGGGGCCGATTGGATTGCAATGCGTGACACTTAAGGGCGATCCGCGAAACAACCTGGTTGTTTCCATGGAAGCGTGGAAAGGAATGTCGGCCCGGCTGGCCGGCAGCGCGCCGGCTGCGGATTGAAACAACACGAGGACGCGAACATGGATGAGAGACCATCGGCGGGTTCCAATGGGGTGAGCCAAAGAGCCATCATCGGCCTCTTGCCGGTGATGGATCCCCGCATCGACCCGGATCTGGAAAGAAAGATCCTGGAATATCTCGACCTGGAGGACAGACTCGCCTCGTTGGACGTGGAAGTGATCTGGCCAGGTCGGGCCGTTTCACGCGAGGAAGACGCGGTGGCCGAGGTCGAACGCATGCGCGCAGGCGGGGCCTGCGGCGTGATCTATTTCACCTGCTGGTTCTTGAGAGCCAATGTGATCGTGGGCGCTTGCCGGCACAGCCACTTGCCCGCGCTGGTCTGGGCGATTCCCAACCTGGACGACACCTCGCTCATCGGCTTTGGGGTTACGCATGGTTCGCTCGACGAAGTGGGCTATTCGCACGACATCGTCTGCGATTCATGGAATGACGAATCACGGTCTAGAATGCGAGCCTGGATTCAGGCCTGCCGAGTGAAGCAGGTTGTGGCGCGGTCGCGATACGGGCACGTCGGTGGGAAGTGTCTGAGCATGATGACGGCCGACGGCGACGCCAACCAATGGCGTCGCCAGTTTGGCATCG
Source organism: Rhodopirellula sp. (assembly GCA_012728855.1). GTDB lineage: Bacteria > Planctomycetota > Planctomycetia > Pirellulales > Thermoguttaceae > JABWBD01. The sequence continues at coordinate 16,230 of JAAYEH010000093.1, forward strand.
ACGTGGATCACGCGGAGCAGTGGACGCTGATCCACGAGGCGGAAAAGGTTCCGGACGGCCAGACCGAGCCGCTGGTTCAACGGTGGAAGCGAGAATTCAAGGCGGTTGAGGTTTCCGACGACGTTTTGGCTCGATCGGCACGAATCTATCTGGCGGGCAAGGAGATGTTCGCCCGCAACGGCTGGGATCTGGCCGGCATCAAGTGCCAGTTCGAACTCTTGGACAACTACCTGGCGCCGTGTCTGCCGATCGCGCTTTGGAACGACGAGGGATTTGTCGTGGCCTGCGAGGCGGACATGAACGCGGCCCTGACGATGTATGTGCTTCGGCTGTTCAGCGGGCATCCGGTGATGTTCTCCGACATTCAGTACATCGACCGAAAGCAGAAGTGGGCCCGGTTTCTCAATTGTGGCACGGCAGCGGCGCGTCTGGCGGGCGGCAGCGACCGAGTGGTGCTGCGGGATTGTCCCGAGATCCAAGGGACTTACGACGAGAAGACCGGCAAGCATCTCTGCAAGGGAGGGGCTTGTTCGCACTTCGTGCTTCCGCCGGGTCGAGTCACCCTGGCCCGCTTCGGGCGCATTGCGGGCCGCTACGTGTTGCACGCCTGCCGAGGTGAGGCGTTCGCCTATCCCCACGACGATAAGAGCCTTTTGGGGATCGGCGGTGTCTGGCCGTTTGCCTACGTGAAGATTGAACAGGATATGGACGCATTCGTGCGAAATCTGCGGGCGCATCACATGTGTATTGTTCCGGGCGATTGGGTGGCGGAGTTGGAGGCGTTGGCCAGGCTTTGGGACGTCGAGGTTTTGTAACGGTCCGTCACGGACGAAGATTCAAGGCTCCGATAGCGCGACGGTGCGTTTCGTGCGCCTTGCATCCTGCCGGAGAGAAAGTGCCGTTGTCGCGATGAGCTATCTGGGTATCGATGTTGGAACGAGTCGTACCAAGGCAGTGGCCTACGACGAGGACTTTCGGCCGCTGGCGGAGAGCAGCACGGAATATGCGCGGCTCGCTCCACGCCCCGGATGGTATGAGATCGATGCCGCGGAACTCGGCAGGGCGGTACGTCACGTGATCGGCGCGTGCGGTCGGCAATGCACCGCCGACCCGATCCGATGGATATCGTTCTCGGTCTTCGGCGGCGGGACGTCGGCCGTCGACGCGGAATCGCGCCCGCTCTTGAACGTGATCAGTACGACGGATAAGCGGGCTCAACCGCATGCCGAGGATTGGGCCGAGCGGTTCGGCCGCGATCGAACGTACGGCATAACGGGTATCACGACGCATGCGAGCCTGATGCTGCCGAAAGTTTTGTGGATCGCGGCACATCTGGATCGGCCGGAGCGTATCGATCGCTACGTCACCGCGGCGGAACTCGTGCAGGCGGCCCTTGGGATTCGGCCGAAGATGGATCTGGCCACGGCATCGACGACCATGCTCCTGGATATCCAGCGCCGGCGGTGGTCGGAGGAGATTATGGCGGCGGCCGAGATTCCGGTGGAAAAGCTGCCCGAGTTGGCGGCGCCGGGTGAGCCGATCGATCGTATCCCTTCACGCATCGCCGACGAACTGGGGCTGGCGCGCGGTTGTGTGCTGGTAGCCGGCGGACACGATCAACAGGTTTGCGGGATGGGCGCCGGGCTGTTGGAGACGAACGAGGCTACCGATTCGCTGGGCACGGTGGAGTGCATCACGACGCTCTTCGATCGCCCCGTCTTCGCCGCCGACTTGTTGGAAAACAACTTCAGCAACTTGCTGCACGTCCACGGCGACCGCATCGCGACATTGGCATACAACTTTTCCTGCGGCGATTTGTTTCAATGGGTGCGAGCGGCCTTTTTCGGCGGTCAGCCGAGCTTTGAGGGCATGTTCGCCCGGCTTCCGGAGAAGCCCGCGGATGTGCTGGTGTTGCCGCATTTTGCGGGGAGCGGCACACCGCATCTGGACGCCCAATCGAAGGGGATGCTGGTCGGTCTGACACTGCAGACGACGGCTGAAGACATTCTTCGCGGAGCGGTCGATTCGACCAACTACGAGATGAAACAGAATCTCGACATCTGGAGTAACCATGGGATTTTTTTCGATCGGCTGCGGGCCTACGGGAAAGGCGCCTCGTGCGACGCGCTGCTTCAGATCAAGGCGAACATTCTGGACCTGGAAGTGCAACGGCTGAATGTTCTGGAAACGGGCTGCCTTGGCGCCGGGCTATTGGCGGCGCGCGGCGCGGATCCGGATTTCCCGCTTGCCGAAGTACTCGGCCGGACCGTGAGCGTGGAGCGGTGCTTTTCGCCGGACCAACGGTTTGCCGACGACCACCGGCGGGCTTATGGCCTCTATCAACAGCTTTATCCTCGGATGCACGAGGTGTTGCGGGCTTTATGACCAGCGCCGTGGAACAACGCGTGACCGAGTACCGGCAGCGGCGCACAGCGCTGGAGGCGTTTGACGTGAACTGCTGGCTGGGCTCGCCCTTGGAGCCGGCCTTCACGTTGCTCGATGGCGTCGCCGATCTCAAGGCGGCACTCCATCGCTACGGAATCCGCCGGGCCGTTGTTTCGCATACCATGTGCGTTCGCTATGGGGCGATGGAGGGAAACCGGGAGTTGCTGGAAGCGATCGGCGGCCAGCGGGATTGGGTGGCGGCCGCCACGCTGGTTCCGGAAATGGCGTCCGGCGGTGGCTGGGATAAACTGCTGCGCGCGATGGTGGCGGATGGCGTTCGCGTGGTCCGTCTTTTCCCGCGTTCGCACAACTTCCTGCTCGCCGACGATTTTCTCGGCCGTATGCTGGTAGCGGTACGAGATCTGCGATTGCCGCTGATGATCCGGCACACCGAGGCGGCGTGGCCGGAGATCGCGCGGCTCCTGGGAAAGTTCCCCGATCTGCCGGTGATCGTCGAAGGAACCGGCCGCAAACTGTTCTACGATAATCGCAGCTACTATCCGTTGCTGGAGCGGTACGGCAACCTTTTTCTGGAGACGCATAATGTGACGAATTACCTGGGGTTGGACGATCTCGTCAAGCGATTCGGGTCGCGACAGTTTCTGTTCGGATCCTATTTCCCGCACCTCGATCCCAATAGTTCGCTCATGCCGATCGGCGACGGCGAGATGGAGGAAGAAGACCGGCTGAACGTCGCCCACGCCAACCTGGAACGTCTCTTGGCGGAGGTTCAAGTCCGGTGATCATTGACGCGCACTGCCATCTAGGAAGCTCGCCCCAGTTTCATTTCGCCGATGTTGCCGTCGGCAGGATGCTCGGGCTGATGGACCGTCTGCGAATCGATCGGACCGTCTGCTGCCATTTGGGCATGTTGCAGGGGGCTTGGGGATTGGGATACCGCGAGAGTCTTGAAGCGTTTCGAGAAACGTCGGGCCGGTTCGTGTTTCTTGCCGCGTTTGATCCGAACGACTCGAAGAGCCTTCGCCTCGTTCAAGCTTGTCTCGACCGAGAGGAATTCGTCGGTGTAAAGATTCACCCGTCGCTCCACAATTGCCCGGCGGAGGACGAACGGTACGACGCCGTATGGCAATTGGCCGCCGCACGCCGGGTTCCGATCTTGACCCACTCCTGGGACATGTCGGAGCAGAACCCGGTGCAGAGACTGTCGTTCCCCAACCGCTTCGAAAACTACGTGAGCAGATATCCGGAAGTGACATTGATCCTGGGACATGCCGGCGGGCGCTACCGGGGACACATGGCGGCCGCCGAAATGGCTCGCCGTTATCGAAATGTCTTCCTCGACACGTCGGGCGACTGCTACACGCTGGGGTTGATCGAGCATCTGGTCGAACGGGCGGGAGCGGACAAGCTGATGTTCGGGTCGGACATGACCTGGATCGACCCGAGAACCCAACTGGGTATGATCCTCGATGCCGACGTACCCACCGATGCGAAACGGATGATCCTCGGCGGCAACGCAGCGCGGGTCTTCAACTTTGCGGATGCTGTTTCCCGCGAGAATGCATCCCAATCAAGCTGAAAAGGCGAATGAACTGGATGACCGTGCAACCCGATAGCAACGAGACCCTTGACAGCCTTTACGGCATGACCCCGGAGGAAGCTCGCCGATGCCAAGAGCATCTGATGATCGGCGGCGGAACCCGCGGCGGACCGGTCCTGCATCATGGCGAGGGGGTTCGCGTGTGGGACGTGGACGGAAAGGAATATATCGACTGCACCAGCCAGAGTTGGGCCCTGTACTTGGGCTACTGTAGTCGAGAAATATGGGAGACCGTCGATCAACACGCGAGCCGCCTGACTCACGTCCATCAGGGGTTCGACACGTTGCCCAGGTTTGCCCTGGCGAAACGGATCGCCGGCGTCGCGCCGGCCGGGATGAATCGCGTTTCCTTCGTACCGACCAGCGCGCTGGCCTTGGAAGGCGCCATGAAGTTGGCTCTGAAAAACCGGCCCGGATCGGCGAATTTCGTCTGCCTGTGGGACAGCTACCACGGTACGACCCTGGGCACGATGGGGGCCAGTTGGATCGCCACCCGGTCCAACGGCCGGTACGTGGGCGGCAGCCGTTTCCTGCCGCTGACCAAACAGTGCGTCCGGGCGCCCAATCCCTACTGTTACCGCTGCTACTTCGGCCAGAAGCCGGAGAGCTGCGACCTGATGTGCGCCAAGATGCTCGATTTGACGATGCAGAAGTCAGTCAACGGGCCGCCGGCCGGGCTGCTGTTCGAACCTTTGCAGGCCAGTGGAGGACAAATCATCTTTCCTCGTCGATACGTGGAAGCCGTTCGCGAGATCTGCGACCGGTACGAAGTTCCACTGATTTTCGACGAGATCCAGACCTTTATCCGCATCGGCAAGTGGACGGCGGCTGAATTCTACGGCGTTACGCCCGAGTTCATTGCGCTGGGCAAAGCCGTGGGCGGCGGCCTGCCGCTCGGCGTGACGATTGTCAAAGACGGGCTGACGGGCTACGATCCGGACGCCGAGGAGCTGCATACCTTCGCGAACAATACCCTCTCGCAAGTCGCTTCGCTCAAACTGCTGCAGATCATCGAGCGCGACGGCGTGCTCGACAATGTCAATCGAATGGGGGCCTATCTCAACGAAGGGCTGTTGCGTTTGCAAAGGGAGTTTCCCGAGATGGGCGATATCCGCCAGGTGGGGCTGCACATCGGCGTGGAGTTTGTCAAGGATCCCGAGGGCAAGGAGCCTCTGGAAACGGAAACCAAGAGAATCCGGGATGAAGGAATCCGACGGGGGGTGATCTTTGGGCTGGCGGGCGTCCGCGGCAATCTGTTGAAAATCAAGCCGCCGCTGGTCATCCGGCAAGACGAATGCGATGAAGTGTTGCGGCTTCTCGGCGAGTCGCTGCGGGCGGTACTGAGGTAGAGGCGCACGATGCTGACGATTGATCTGAGTGGGAGCGTGGCCCTAGTCACCGGCGGCTCGCGCGGGATCGGGGCGGGCATTGTCGAGGCGTTCGCCCGGGCGGGAGCGACGGTGGTGCTTACGCATACCGGCAATCCACGGTACGCCGATCGGTTGGGCGCCATGCTCGGAGAGCTTCGCGACAAGGGCTGTCACGTCGAGGCCGCGGTTGCCGACGCCTGCAGTCCCGACGCTGCCGATCGCCTGGTCCGGCAGATCGTCGACAGCCACGGTCGGCTCGACGTGATGGTGGCCAACGTGGGACAGAATCTGGCTCGGCCGGCGGAGGAAACCACCGCGGAATCATGGCGGCATTTCATCGACGTGAATCTGTCGAGCGCGTTTCATGCCGTGCGGGCCGCGCTGCCGGCGATGCTCGGCGCCGGGAGAGGTCGCATCCTCTTCATCGGGTCTTCCGTGGTCTTCGACGGGGGCGGCGGCGCCATCGACTACGCCGCCGCCAAGGCGGGCATGGTCGGCATGATGCGCTACTTGACACGCAACTACGCCCGCCGCGGCATCAACTCCAACGTGATTCATCCGGCCGTGATCGAAACCGATCTGCTCGACGAGCGATACGGCAATCCACAAGACAAACAGAAGCTGGTCGACCGGGTGCCGGTAGGACGCCTGGGACAACCGGCCGACATTGGCAACCTGGCGGCCTATCTGGCCAGTTCCCACGGCGACTTCATCTGCGGTCAGGAGATTCTGGTCGATGGCGGCCGGACCTTTTATTAACGATGCAACCATGCTTCCCGAACTGCTGAATATCGGCGAAAAAACAAGTATCGCAACCGAGAAGGGGTCGGGAGTCTTTTTCCGTATCGGCCGCCGACCGGGCCGGGCTTGCCGAACGGCGGTGGGGCCGATACGGAAAAAGACTCCCGACCCCTTTGCGCCGCGTTTCCCGCTAGACAAGAGGAGTCCCTTGTGACGCGTCGCACATCTCTGAAAAAGGCAATTGTCATTCGCGCCTTCTCGGGCTGTTCCGACTTCCTTGGGGCAGCCGATTTCCTCGCTGCCGAGGAGGACTTTGCCCGCTGTTTCGACGAGGCCGCCCGGCTCGGCTTTGACGGCGTGCAACTGTTCGTGTCGCCGCGGGGCTATCTGTCGCTGGAGAGCGATGAGGAGCGGGCCAAAGCGATTGCCCGGCGGGCCCGTGAAAGCGGCGTTGCCTTGACCAGCCTGGAAATCGAGCCTTTCAGCTTCTCGCTCACCGATGACAACGAGGAGGTTCGGCGGCAGGGCGAGGCTACCGTGCGTCGCGCGATGCAATTGGCGGCCGTTATGGAGGCGCCGGGCGTGCTGGTCATTCCCGGTTACGTCGGCCTGCCTTGGGACTCCAGCGCAAAGCCGGTCCGCTACGATCTGGCATACAACCGGTTGGCGGATGGTCTTAAGACGCTCGCCCCCGAGGCCGAAACACTCGGCCTCGATATTCTGATTGAGAACATCTGGAACATGTTCCTGTTGAGCCCGCTGGAAATGCGGACCTTGATCGACGAGGTAAAGAGCCCCAATGTGGGTGTGCTCTTCGACACCGGAAACATCGTCCCCTTCGGCTTTCCCGAGCAGTGGATTCGCATTCTTGGTTTGCGGATCAGGGAAGTGCATCTGAAGGACTTTCGGCGCTCCGTGGGAACCGTTTCCGGTTTTGTTTCGCTCTTGGAAGGCGATGTTGACTGGGGCGAGGTGATCCTCGCATTGGATGAGATTGGCTACGACGGTTTCCTGACCGCCGAAGTCTTCCCCTACCCGCAACACGGCGATACCGTCTTGATTCACACCGCGACGGCTATGGACCGCATCATGAAACGGAAACCTGCATGAAACGCACAGTCAAGATCGGATTGATCGGAACGGGCGAAATCGGCCGGGTTCACGCCGAAGCCTGGTCTCGGATTGATGGGACCGAATTGAGCATTGCAGCCTTGATTCAGCCGGACGCCGAGAAGCGGTTCTCCGAGCAATACGGCGCGAAGCTTTATCCCAGCCTGGAAACGCTGTTGGCCGACGAAGCCGTCGAAGCGGTGGACATTTGCCTTCCCAACGATCTGCACTGCCAGTACGCCTTGAAAGCATTCGAGGCAGGAAAGCACGTCTTCTGCGAGAAGCCGATAGCCCTTTCCCTGGAAGAAGCCGACGCAATGATCGAGGCTTCCGGGCGGGCAGGTCGATTCCTGATGATCGGGCACGTGCTGCGATTCTGGCCCGAGTACGTCAAGGCCAAGGAGGCGATCGACGCGGGGGAAGTGGGAGAGCCGCTGGCGATATCGGCGAGAAGGATGGTATCGCTCCTGGCCGGTACGCAAGGCGACCGTGGCTGGCGGCACGACGCCCGGCGGAGCGGCGGCGCCGTGCTCGACATGCAGGTTCACGATCTGGACACCTTCTGCTGGTTCTTTGACGACCGTCCAACATCCGTCTATTCGCGTGGTCTCCGTTCGCCCGACGGCGCGCTGAGCCACGTCTTTACGCACTTGGAGTTTCCCCGCGACCGCCAGGCCTTCGTCGAGGCAAGCTTCATGATGCAAGGCAACCCCATCGACATCTTCTTCCGCGTCCTCGGCAGCCGGCGTTCCCTCGAATACACGTTCAGCCCCGAGACGTTCGCGCTTCACGACCTCGATACACGGCGCCAATCCGGTTCGGAAGCGTCGCTGCTGCTGTACGAATGGAAGAAGGCGCCTCGGGCGCTCTATACTCCTCGGTCCGACTCTTTCGGCGTCGCCATGCGCGACCAACTCGACTACTTCGTCACGTGCATCTCCAGCGGCAGACCTCCCCAGATCGGCACCGGCGCACAGGCCCGCCAAGCGCTGGAAATCGCCTTGGCGTCGAAGCTCTCCTGCGAGACGGCAAAACCGATGACATGGAGTCCCCGCCAAGCATGAGGGGCTTCCCAGGGCGGCAAATACTACACCAACCGTTACCAACAGCACCGAGAGATTAGGAGCTTTCCAATGAAAAGTGACCTGAATCGTCGCCACTTTCTGAAGAACACCGTTCTTGCCGGTGCCGCCGTCTGGGTGGCCGGCAGCGGCAAGAGCGGTCAATGCCGCTCCCCCAACGAGAAGCTCAACGTGGGCATTGTCGGCAGCGCGCATCGCGGCGGCGCCAACCTGAAAGGGGTCAGCGGCGAGAACATCGTCGCCCTCTGCGACGTCCATGAGGGTTACCTGGAACAGGCCGCCAAGGAGCATCCCAAGGCCAAGAAGTACGTCGACTGGCGCAAACTGCTCGACCAGAAGGACATCGACGCCGTGGTTGTCAGCACCACGGACCACACCCATACTCCGATTAGCGTGCGGGCTATGCGTGCCGGCAAGCACGTTTACTGCGAAAAACCGCTGGGACTGTCGGTGCAGGAGGCCCGGTTGATGCGCGAAACTTCCCGGCAGTGCAAGGTGGCCACGCAGCAAGGCACCCAGGTGCATGTCACCGAGAACTTCCACCGCGTGGCCGAGCTGATCCAAAGCGGCGCCATCGGGCCGGTTCGCGAAGCGCGCGTATGGTGTACCCGGCAGGGAGCCGGCGGCGGTCGGCCGCAGGGCGATTTTCCCGTGCCCGAAGAACTGCACTGGGATCTCTGGCTGGGCCCCGCGCCGCAGCGTCCCTATCATCCGTCGTACATACCGGGCTGCGGAAAGTGGAACAAGTTTTGGGACTTCGGTGGTGGAACCCTGGGCGACATGGGAAGCCATTTGATCGACTTCCCCTTCTCCGCGCTGGGGTTGAAACACCCTACGACTATCGAGGCCGAAGGGACACCGGTCAATCCCGAAACCTGCCCTGAGTGGTTGATCGTGCGGTGGGAACACCCAGCCGTCGGCGACCGGCCGCCGGTAAGGGTGGTATGGTACGATGGGATCAAACGCCCCGAGGCGCCCCGGGGCGTGAACCTGGACGACTGGCACGGCATTCTCTTCGTGGGGGACAAGGGAACGCTTTGGGCTAACTATGGAGGATACGCCCTGATTCCTCTGGACGACTCGAAGGAGTTCGTCCCACCGAAGCCGACCGTCCCTTGGGGCCAAGCCACCCAAGGGCATTACGACGAATGGATCAGGGCCTGCAAAACCGGTTCGCCGACGGCGTGCAATTTCCAGTACGCGGGCTTGTTGATCGAGCATAACATGCTCGGCAACGTGGCCTACCGTCTGGGGCGCAAGATCACCTGGGATGCCCAGAATATGAAGGCTGTCGATTGCCCGGAGGCCGAGCAGTACATCTATCGAAGCTATCGCGAAGGCTGGGAGTTGCCCGGATAAGAGGCCTCACCAATGCCTGGATGGTCAAACGATATGCTGAACTCGGCCTCCGCCTTGTCGAACTCGATCGGCTTCATCCAGAGCGGGCCGTCGACGTGAGTCAACTCGATCGCGGAATCGGCCTGAGCAGCGCCTGCGCGTAGCCGGTAACCGTCGGGGACGTAGATATAAACTCTCCCCGAGACGCCCGGCATGCGACGGCAACGGCCCGAAAGGGAGCGACTTGGCTCGTCCCACATCAGTCGCTTGATCTCGTGGTATCCGCCCAGCAAGTGCATGTCCGTAGCGACCACTTGCGGCCGCGTCGGGCGGCGGTGGATCAGCAACGCGCGGGCCGTGTGAGGTGCCAGCGACACCGTTACCCGATCCTTGTGCGAGCCGAGAAACTTCTCTTCCCAGAATTCAAACACGGTAACTTCGGCTCCGGCCGGCAATCCCAGGGCCGAGAGTTCTACGGTTTGCTCCTGCGGGTGGTCCTCGAAATTCAGCACGCCCACGGCGTCCCATTCGCCGACTTCGCTCTTGCAGTGCGTGTGCCAGAGAGAGGGCATCGTCCGTTGGAAGAGGTCCAATGGCCGGGCCGTGGGGTTGCCCGGCGGCAAGCACTTCTGCATCATGCGGATCCGCGATGCATCCAGTTGGCGGAAGTCGTCGCTGAACGAAATGCTGCACCCGGCGAGCGCCATCAGCGACATCTTGAAGCGGGCCTCTTCCACGTCGGCATTCATTCCCACGCTCATGTCGCACACTTCGCGGTGGTAGAGGCGGTCGTTGACCCAGTAGTTCGACGCGAGAAGGGGGGCGTTGGCGCGTTCCAGTTCCATCCAGTTTTGCAGTCCGGCGTCGCCCGTATCCGGTCCCTGGTAAGCACTGCTGGCCATCCCGACCGACAATAGCGGCGGCGTCTGGCAGTAGCGGATCCAGGAATCTTGCCCCGCGCCTCGCCGGATGGCGGCCATCGCCCGCCCCAGCGCCGGCGAACCGGCGATGAAATCGATCTTGTAGTAGTCGGCGCCCTCGGAAGTGAGCCTAGCGAAGGTCTCGGCGATCCATTGTTCCGCGGCCGGATGGGAGGCGTCGAGCACGGTCATCTCCGGGTTGGGAACCCAGAACCAGCGTCCGGTGCCGGCGGGCTTGCCCTCGGCGTTCTTGAGCATCCACTCGGGATGATCGCGGAACAGTTGGCTCGTGAAGGCCACCTGCGTCGGGGCGATCCAAAGCCCCAGTTTCATCCCCCAACGCGATTGAAGCTGTTCGGAAAGCCACTTCAGCCCGTGCGGAAAACGCGCGTTGGGCACCCAGTCTCCGCAGACATCGCCGCGCTGCCAGCCGTGATCCAGTTGGATCACGTTCATTCCCAACGGCTTGAAATGCTCCGCGGCAATCGCTGCGTGCGTCAGGACGATCTCCTCATTGATTCCCATGCGAATTGGATACCAACTGCACCACAACGCGTTGGCGCCGCTGCGAACCGGCGGAGACGCCGTCGCCGCAACCGCATCGCCATATTGCTCCAGCGCGTCGAAACCGTTCTGTTCCACCGAGAGCCACGCGGGGTCGAAGGCCAACGTTTGGCCGGCGCGGAGAATCCGTCCCACGTGCAGAGAGACTCCCAGAGACGTGCCCCCTTCACCGGCCTGGAACCGGGCATGCGCCGACGGCGTGCCCTCCCGAGCCGACAATGAGCCGATCGCCAGTCCGCCCGGTTGTCGTTGTGGCACCAGGGCGAGCACGTCCGCGCTGCCGTACTGGACGGCGGCCTCCGCTCCCGTTTCGTCAAGGGGTGCGGGCCGGCAGGGGGAGGCGGGCGCCTGCATCATACATGCCAGATGCCACCAGCCTCGATCGCCTTCACGCAGGTCGATCATCTTCACCGCGCCTACCGGCACGTCGCGGTCGGTGCGGTTGGTGATCTGAGCCCAGACGACCACGGCCGGCTGGCCGTGGTACAGTCGAATGCGTCGTTGGATCTCGATCTCCTCGCCCCAGCACTGGCGGATCTCCAGGCCGCCGCCGACCGCGTCGGTGAACGGGGCCGCTTCGGCTCGTACTTCTTTGGGGCCGACGTTTCGGCCGTCGACCTCGGCGCTGAAGCCGATGTGTCGCACGGCCGTGTCGAAGTCAAGCCAGGTCGCGTCCCAGGTTCCGTCGGATTCGTCCAAGACAACGCACACGCGGTTGTTCGCCAAGCGCAATCGGCCCTCCTCGCGCGAAGAGGCTGCTTTCCCGCTCGCCTCGCACTGCTGGGCAAACCGGCGCGCGGCGGCGATATCCTTAGCGCGAACGGGCCAGACGGTTGCCGCTTTCCCCAGCCCAAGAATCATTCGCTGCAAATTCGCTTCCAGCCGCTCGATCTCGCCCACCAAAGGCGACTGGTCCGACTCGCTGAGCGAATTCCACTGGGCAAATCGTTCGGAGAGCCGGCGCCGTGTGGCGTCGATCGAGTCGAAGGTGAGCCGCAATCCGGCGAACTGCGGATCGGTCGTCACGCCCAGGCCATCCGCAATTCCGTGCAACTCCTTCCATCGCACTGCACAGTCGTCGAGCCGCGCGGCTGCATATCCCTTCAGCTCCGCGGTGGATAACGGTGGGCCGAAGATTTCGACCTCATAGACGTCGGTGTGTGGGGATGGGCCGCCGGACCGCGTAATGACCAGCCGCACGGCCGTGGTCTGGACTGGATCGAACGTGGCCAGCCAACTGCCCGACCCGGCGCCTCGGATCGTCGCCACGGTGGTGAACTGGTCGGCCCCCGAACCGGCAACTTGAACCTCGGCGTCCAGGATGCCGTCGTTGTCGATCCGCTCGCCGAAGACGGCCACTGCGCTCGCCTTCTGACTGCCAAACAGGTTCAACGTGATCCACTGCGGCGCAGCGTCGCTCGGGGGCACGTTGGCGACCCATTTCGAGCCCCGATTTCCGTCCGCCGCCCGCGCGGGCGCGTATTGCCCGTTCTCCGACGATAGGAACGACGAGGCTTTCGCGCCGGCGACCGCCGCGCGGCGCAATCCCGACGGCCCCCAGTCTTTGGAGATGTCCTGCACCTGCCCGGCGGATGCCGGCATTGCCATCCAAATAAGGACGAGCGCCGCACCCAGCGCCTTGCTGGTTTCCCGCAACCGTTGCTTTGCCATGAGTCGCCCTCCGGGGTTAATCGACGATAACTGCGTGTCAGCCCCTGTTCTGTAATTACCCCGGCATCATTGTTCCTCAAACAGGAACTCGTCTATCCGATCATTTCCTCATCCGTGCTCCGGCTTTGCCATCGGTGCTACACGCGAAAAAATAGCACGGATGGCAAGGCCGGGGCACGGATAAGTCGATGTGAGGAACTTCCATGCCGGGGTAATAGGGCCTCTTACTCGTCTTCTGTCCTCGCACATCGCCGTTTTTGACGGGATCATCACGGGTGACTGCGTCAAACGGCCTCGGGTACGACGTAGGGCTCGCGGTCCTTGCGCCGAAGTAGCGCGTCGGCAGGCGGACTGTCGATAAACTGTTCGCGCTGCGGATCGAACGCCAGAGACGGTCCCATCGCAAGTTTGGATCGGGAAAGATCAATTCCGTTACGCTCCAGGTGTTCCTTCATCGAGGCGAAATTCTCGGCGGCGAGACGGTCGGACTGGATTTGTTCGAGAATCTCGCCGGGCGATGCGCGGAGGCCAAGGCGGCACGAAATCATGCCCGTGTGGCACAGCGCGCTGGATGTGTGCCCTTGAAGGATATCGGCAGCCAAATCTTCCCAACGGCGCGAGTGCATGGCCGAGAGCCAGTTCTCGAAGATGAATCGGTCGCCTTTGGGCCAGCCGATCCCTCGCTCCGAATCTCGCTTCTCGAATCGCCGGATGATCTTGTCTTGAGAATCCATCGCGACAAGGCTTTCGCCGCCGTCGTCGATGACCAGCTTGCCTCCCTCACAGAAGATAATCACACCAACGGTTCGCCCGCCGCGAAATCCGGCAGGAACATCCATATTCCGGCCCCACAGGGAGGCAGTTGCCTGATAATCGCGCGATTTCGGTAGCCCGCGGACCTCGAAGACAATAGGCGGACCGTCGTAGGCGTGCCAGACCAACTGGGTGTTGGGCGTCTCGCCGTCGTCCTCGTAACCCACTCGCCCGCCAACGCTCATCACGCGTTTCGAGATCCCCTCGTTCCCAAGGAACCAGCGGGCGAGGTCCATCTCGTGGATGCCCTGATTCCCCAGGTCGCCGTTGCCGTAGTCGTGGACCCAGTGCCAGTCGTAGTGGAGGTTTTTGCGTGCCAAGGGCTTCAGCGGCGCCGGGCCTGTCCAAAGGTCGTAGTCCAGCCCCGCCGGGATCTCGCCGTGGCCGAACTTGCCGATCGACATCCGCGGCTTGTAGCACATGCCGTGCGCGTAGCGGATCGCGCCCAGGTTGCCGGCGCGAAGCCAGGCCAGGGCGTCGAGTACGTCGGGATTGGCACGTGCTTGCGTGCCCGTCTGGACGATCCGCTGGTGTTGGCGAGCGGCGTTGACAAGCTGCCGCCCCTCCCATAAATGGTGCGAGACCGGCTTCTCGATGTAAACGTCTTTGCCGGCCTGGCAAGCCCAAATGCCGATCAGCGAGTGCCAGTGGTTGGGCGTGGCAATGGTGATCGCGTCGACATCGTTGCGATCCAAGAGTCGGCGGACATCCGGCTCCGCAAAGACGCGGTTGCCTCGGTCGCGAACCTTGCCGACATTTGCCTCTAGGATCGCCGGATCGACGTCGCACAGTCCGGCGAGGCGAAGCCCTTGGGTAGCCGCGATCATCTGCAAATGGGTTTGGCCGCGCCCGTTAAGTCCCACGACGGCAACGCCAATCGAGTCGTTGGCGCCGAGCCTACGCGCCAAAGCCCTTTGGCCGCTCAAGCCGGCCGCGCCGAGTGCTGTGCCGGCGGCCATTTGGCCGAAGAATTGTCGACGACTCAATGGTGGCGTGCGGATGCTACGGTGCCCGGAAGTGTTCATCGGTCATACTCGCTTTCGCTGAGGAAAGGATGTTCAAGGGCTATCCCCCGTCAGGCCAGACCGTCCCTGACCCACGACGCGCCTCGGCCGACAATCTGAGCCCAATGTGGCGATCGCCCTGCAAACACGTTGGCAAAGCGACCGGCCGATCACGATCCTTCGTTTGAGGCATGAAACCCAATCTGCCGCTTCGGGTCGTCTGGCGGCTTTTCCATCATGTGCCGGAGGACTTGGATAATGCCGGCGATTTGCTCATCATGAAGCCGTACCGTCTCAGCCAGCCGCGTCAGTTGTTCCACTAATTCGCCCGGCGTCGCCAGTAGTCGCCGGAGTCGGACAAATGCACGCATGATCTCGATATTCACACGCACGGCCCTTGGGGATCGCAGCACGCTGGACAGCATGGCGATGCCGTGCTCCGTGAACGCCCATGGTAGTTTCCGGCGCCCTCCTCGGCCGATGTTTGATGTCACATTCTGTGATATCAAAGCCGTAAACTCTTGCTGCGTAAGCTGAAATGCGAAATCCTCCGGAAACCGGCCGGCGTTGCGCTTGACGGCTTGGTTCAGCGCCGCAGTCGTTACGTCGTAGACCTGACCAATATCGGCGTCCAGCATCACGCGTTGCCCGCGGACAACGTGAATGGAACGTTCGATTCGTTCAGCCAGCGAGTTTGTCTTGGGTATCCGTTTGGCCATGACAGCAGCATACATTATTATCCGAAAGAACTGCAACCGCCGCCAGCGCACTCCCTGGAATTGTTAAAGCGACGGGGAAGACCAATTGCCGAGTGTCGCTCAACAGGGGGTGTGCCTTTCAATTGAAGGGTGCGAGGCAAACGGCAAAGACACAGGTAGCGTCCCGGCATTACAGCCCATACGCTTCGAACTCCACCACCTGGAAGACCGATTGCTTTGCCGAGTTTTCCAGGCCGGAGAAGCGGATGTAGCGGGTCTGGCGCAAAAAAAGCTGAGCCTTTCGCACCTCGCCGCCTCGGCGGTCTTGGGCAATTCGACGATCAAGCTGCCGGGGATGTTGAAATACCCGAAGCCTCGATTGCCGGTGTATAGCAGGAATTGGCCGTCGAGGATCTGTTCGGGCGCCAGTTCCGGCTTGTTCTCGGGGCGGTTGCCCTCGGACATGGCCTTGACTTCAACATGGTTGCCGGTTTTGGCTAGCGGCACTCCTATCTTTCCGGCCGCTCGCCCATGATACCATACAGCCGGCGGTTGGCCTCGGCGACGGCTTCCTGGTCCATCTTGATCACCGCGCGGTCGTAGGTGAGATGGCCATTGACCTCGATCTCCACATCCGTAGTCTGGGTATAGACCGCCGCGGCCAGTCCCTGCTTGATGAGCGGGTGCAGCATGGCGACTTTCTCCAGATACGCCTGGGTGAGCGCCGCGGGGCTGTCGAAGCTGCGATAGCCCCAGTTGCCCTTGTCGAGCCAGGTATGGCCTTCCACCGGCAGGCCGAGGCCGCCGAATTCGCCGCAGACGACGGCCATGTGCGCGTCGGTCCGCGGCATCACGGGATCGGGATAGGAGTGGACATCGAGAATGTCGCCGACGCCCAGGAAGTTTCCCCCGCTGGCGCTGTTGACCAGCCGGGTCGGATCGAGGCGGCGGAGCCAGGCGACGATTCCCGCCGTGTCGGACTGGCCCCAGCGTTCGTTGAACGGCACCCAGACGACGATCGAGGGATGATTGGAGAAATCCTCGACCAGCTCCGTCAATTCGGCGACGAAATCCATCTCCGACTCGGCGCTGCGGCGAAGCTCCGGCCCCTCGATCTCGACGTCGCGGATCCACTTGGGATGGGCGTCGCCGCTGGGCATGTCTTGCCAGACGAGCAGCCCCAGCTTGTCGCACCAGTAGTACCAGCGGTCCGGCTCCACCTTCACGTGCTTGCGGGCCATATTGAATCCCAGCGCCTTGGTCGCCTCGATATCGTACCGCAGGGCCTCGTCGCTGGCCGCCGTGTAGAGCCCGTCGGGCCACCAACCCTGATCCAGCGGACCGTATTGGAAGAGCGGTTCTCCGTTGAGCGCCAGACGATTCAATCCCTGTTTGTCTTTCTTAACCTCGATCTTCCGCAGGCCGAAGTAAGAGCCCACCTCGTCCACAGTCTTGCCATCCTGCACCAGCCAGACCTTCAGGTCGTAGAGGTGCGGCGAGTCGGGAGACCAAAGCTTCGGACCGTTCAGACGCACGGTCACGGGCCTGCCGGTCCGGCCTTCTGCCTGCCCGGCGGGCTGGTCGCCGTCAGCGGCCTCCACGCGCACGATGCCTTCTTGCGACCCGTCCACGGTGACATGCACGGCCGAGGCGTCGACGTCGGGCACGATCCGCAATCGCCGGATGTACTCCTTGGGCACCGGCTCCAGCCAGACCGTCTGCCAGATGCCCGTGACCGGCGTGTACCAGATGCCCTTGGGCTGGAGCACCTGCTTACCGCGCGGCTGATAGCCCTGGTCGGTCGGATCCCAAACCCGAACGACCACCTCGTTCTCACCCTGCTTGAGCATCTCGGTGATGTCCAGCGTGAAGGGATCGTAGCCACCGCGGTGCTCGCCGGCCGTTTGGCCGTTGACCCAGACTTGTGCCTCCCAGTCGACGGCCCCAAAGTGCAACAGCGTACGCCGGTCCGACCAGCCCTCCGGCAACGTGACGGTCCGCCGATACCAGAGCCGCTCTTCCGGGCCGACCCGCTTCATCACACCAGACAGAGCCGATTCGATACAATACGGCACGAGGATTTCGCCGTCCCACTGCTCGGGCTTGGCGGCCTCCTTGGGCCGGACGGAATACTGCCAGAGGCCGTTGAGATTGTGCCAGTCCGGGCGGACCAATTGCGGGCGAGGATACTCCGGCCACGCCTTCTCCGGAGAGACCTCTTTGGTCCAACGCGTTGTGAGCCGTCCGTCGGCCGGCTTCCACTCGGCCCGCGAAGCAGTCACCAGCACTGGGAAGAGCAGGAAAGCGGCGATGAGGTTTTTCATCATGGACGGTTCCTTGATCGGGAAATGTTCAGTTCGCGGTTTCCGCGGCCGCCTTATTACTCAAAGTGTAAGTGCGGCACCGACGTGGAAAGGGGTCGGGAGTCTTTTTTCCGTGTCGGCCGGGCGATGGTTTCTCGTATGGACAGACGCTTTTCCGGCCGACACGGAAAAAAGACTCCCGACCCCCTCGGTCCCGCCACCGCCAGTAAATCCAACAGTTAATCATTCGCCGATCCTTTGTCAATGGCTTTCGACGCGGTTCTGCTTGGCCGGCTACTGCTCGCTTTCCGCCAGGCGTTTCGCCGCGCCAATGATCTGCTGTTCCAGGCCGGGCTGGAAGGGGCCGTGCATGCCAAAGTACACCATCGCTTCTCCGCCCTCGTAGCCGCCCTCCTGCAGAACCCGCTCGCTGGGGACGTAGGCAAAAATGTCGTTGCAGTAACTGGCGACCCAGATCGGCCGCCCGGCCAGTTCCCGCCGGAGCCGCAACGCGTAGTCCACGCACACCTCGCCGGCCAGTGCCACCATCAGCAAGTCTTGGCCAAAGCGAATGACTTGCACCGGGCAGGGATACGAGGTCGGCAGTGCGCGCCCGGCATCCAGTTCGTCCAGGAGATGCCTCGCCAGACGCTGCTGGTACTTGTTCTTGTCCTGCAGGAGTTTCTCAAGCTGCGGCCGGGCGGGCGGATCGACCAGCCTTAGATCGACGCGCTCGAAGCCGGCGGTCAGTGGCCCGCCGAGCGGACGCATCGAGCCGCCCAGCACCTCATCCACCGAAGCGGCCAGCGACTCGCCGTGCTGCCGAGCCAAGGGCACTTCGCTCCGCGGGTTGGGATTTACGTCGGCCCCGCAACCTGCCATGAACAGCGCCGTGGCGCCCGGATGCGTAGTCTCCAGGGCCGCCTGCGCAAACCCGGGATAATCGCCGTTGATCTCGTAGATGCCCAACGTGGTGCTGTGGCAGGCATAGCCGAACAGCACGGCCCGCACCGCGTCGTTTTCATCGCGAACAACCAGGACGGGCACACCGTGGTCGACCGGGGCATTGGGCGAGTCGGGCGAGAGCTTCAATCGCAGGGCGCGGCGGTTGGCTCCGAACGTGGCCTTCCCTTCGCCGAAAGCCAGTCTCGCCGGCCGCAGATCCTTCACCGCCGACTCCAATGCCAGCACGAGCTTGTCGGAAAGACTCTTCGTGTACGCGTCGACCGCGGCCTGCTGCTGGGCGGTGAGATCGTAGACCAGCGGCGTCACCCCCGCCACCACCGGGCCGCTGTGCGTGTGGGAAACATTGAGCACGATCCGTTCGCGCGGGATGCCGGTCTGCTGAAAGACTCGCTGGCAGACCGAGTCGCTCAGCCGGTCGTCGATGCCGATCAGGTCCATGGTGACGATCGCCGCGCGCGAGCCGTTGCGGTCCTCGAACACCAGCGCCTTGGCCCAGAGCGGCTGGAGTACGCCTTCCGACGGATGGTTCCGCGAGGCATAGCCACCCATCCAGATCGGCCCACTGGGCGTAATCTCGACACGTGCGGCGCCGACGCGCCACTGGGGCGGATCGGCAGCCGCCGATTGTGCTGCCAAAGTGAGTCCGACGATCAACGATAGACACAAGGTTCGCATGGGTCCGCGCTCCACGAGTTGATGTTCAAAA
>JAAYEH010000094.1 GCA_012728855.1 Rhodopirellula sp.
CAAGAACGGACCGTTCTTCCTCAACTACTGGATGTTCAGCGTCCACGCGCCCTTCGATGCGAAGAAAGCGCTGATCGAGAAGTATCGTGGGCGCGTTGACCCGGCCGACCCGCAACGATGTCCAACGTACGCGGCGATGGTCGAGAGTCTGGATGATGCGGTGGGCACGCTCATCGACACACTCGATCGGCTCGGCATCGCCGAACGCACGCTGATCATCTTCTTTTCCGACAACGGCGGTAACATGTACAACGAAGTGGATGGCACGACGCCGACCAGCAACGCCCCGTTGCGCGGCGGCAAGGCGACCGTCTATGAGGGCGGCGTCCGTGAGCCCTGTATCGTGAGCTATCCCGGCGTGGTCGCTGCCGGTTGCCGAAGCGACGCGGTGATCCAGAGCAGCGACTTCTATCCGACCATCCTCGACGTGCTGGGCCTCAAGCCGCAGCCGGACCAACACTTCGACGGTATCAGTATTGTGCCTGCGCTGAAAGGCCAGTCCCTGTCCCGCGAGGCGATCTTCACGTTCTTCCCGCATGATCCGGGCGTGCCCGACTGGCTGCCGCCGGCAGTCACGGTGCATCGTGGCGACTGGAAACTGATCCGCATCTTCCACGGCGGCGAACACGGTGCGCATCGCTGGAAGCTTTTCAATCTCCGCGACGACATCGGCGAAACGACCGATCTCGCCGCAAAAGAGCCGGAGCGTGTAAAAACGCTGGACGCACTGATCGAGAGATTCCTCGGCGACACCAAGGCCGTCGTGCCCGTTCCCAATCCCGCCTTCAACCCCGCCGCGTATCATCCAGAGGACGAGGGCAAGCAGAAGCAGAGAGAAAAAGCCAAGCCCAAGGCCAAGACGCAAGGCAATCGCAATGCCGCCGCTTCGAGTGCGGACGATCCGAAGCTTCAGGGCTGGAAAGCGCGAAGCTGCACGGCCAACGTCAACGACGGCATCGTGACTTTGACGGGCAAAGGCGGAGCGCCTTTCCTCGGTTTCGCCGCTGGTAAGCTGGTCGGGCCGACCGTAGTGAGATTCCGCGTTAGCTCCGCGACCGGCGGTGGGGGCAAAGTGGAATGGCTTCCTACGCCACAGGCCACCGAGAAGGCCAAATCCGTCCCGTTCCACCTCACCGCCGGCGACTGGCAGGAAATGACCGTCGCACTGCCTGCCGAAGGCGCGCTGGGCATCGTGCGGCTCTATCTGCCCGCGCAGAAAGCCCCTGTGCAGCTCGATTGGATCGAACTACAAAGCGGCAAAGAAAAGCGCCGCTCTGATTTTTAGCTTTCCCCAATACATCGAGGCAGAACATGCACAGCCTTCGTCATCTTGCGCTGCTGGTCATTCTGCTTGCTTGCGTGCCGCTTCAGGCTGCGCAGCGTCCTAACATCCTGTTCATCCTCACGGAGGATCAGGGTGCGCAGCTCGGCCATATCGGCACGCCGGGCCTGCAGACGCCACACATGGATGCGCTGGCGCGGTCAGGTATGTACTTCCGCAATGTTTTCGTAGCCTATCCGGTCTGCTCGGCCTCCAAGGCCGCTCTCTATACCGGCCTCCACAATCACGCCAACGGCATTCTCAACAACACCGTCAACTACGCCAAACACGCCGCGCAACTCACCCCGCAGGAGCGCAAGCATCCGCTCTATCTGAGCAACGGAGTACACGCAAGCATCCCTACGCTGGTGGAACGGCTGCAGGCAGCCGGATACTACCAGGGGGCCACGCACAAGCTCCACGTCGCGCCGGTGGAGAAATTCCCCTATGATGAGTTCATTCGGCACAATAACCGCGCAGAGGTTGCCGGGTTTATCGCACGCGCGGCAAAAACAGGCAAGCCTTGGCACCTGTTCTACAACATTCCGAACTCCCACCGCCCGTTCCCCAATAGCGAGAAAGTGCAGATTCGCGTGAAACCGGACGAGGTGAAGCTGCCCGCCTATTTGCCGGATACGCCGGTCGTCCGCCGGGATTGGGCGGAATACCTGGCTGCCATCGAAGCGGCGGATCAAGTCGTGGGCGAGGGCCTGGCAGCGCTGCGAGCGTCCGGACAGGAGGCAAATACCATCATCGTCTTCATGGGCGATCACGGGCCTTGTTTTCCGCACGGCAAAATGACGCCGTATGATCTGGGTTTGCGCGTGCCGCTGATCATCCGCACGCCGTCCATGCAGGCCGGTGTTATCAGCGATGCCCTGGCGAGCGAATTGGACCTCACGCCCACGCTGCTCGATCTGCTCGGCCTTGAAGCCTTGCCGAAATCGCACGGCGTTTCGCTGCGTCCCGTGCTCGAAGGCCGGCCGGGCGCGACCGGACACCGATTCATCTACGCCGAGATCTCTCATCGCGGCGTGCTGCCAAACACAGGCATGCAGGAGCGCAGTATCTATGACGGCCGCTGGCATCTGATCTACCGCGAGAAACTCACACCGCCATGGCGCCAGGTACAGGCCGACAGCAAGGACTGGAAACCGTGGGGCAACCGTACCTACGCCGAGGTCGTGCGTGGGAAAGCGCAGTTTCCCGTCCCGTTTCGCATCCTTGCCGAAATGGACCCGCAAAATCTCGGCGGCAAAGTCCAGCCGCTCGAACTCTACGACCTGCAGATCGATCCCGACGAACTGCACAATCTCGTCGGCAACGTCGATGCTCGCATGCACCGCGACCGTCTCTACGCCGCGTTGCGCCAATGGGTCCGCGACACCGCCGACCCCGCCGTCCAACCACCACCAACTCCACCGGAATAACAGTCATGAAACACACACTCCTCACCCTCACCGCCATGCTGCTGGTAGCTCCGCTGGCTGCGATCCGCGCCGCCGATCCGCCGGATACGAACTACGACGAAGCCAGAGTTCCACCCTACACGCTGCCAGACCCACTCGTGGGTTTCGACGGGCAGCGCGTCACCGATGTGAGGCTGTGGCAGGCAAAACGTCGTCCTGAAATCCTGAGTGCCTTTGTCGAGAACGTCTATGGCCGCGCGCCGGAGCTGAAGACGGAGCCGAGATACGAAGTCACGGACACCGACACGCACGCGCTCAACGGACTCGCTACACGGAAGCAGGTGACGATTCGCCTTTTTCCGGAGACCGATGCACCGCGGATTGATCTACTGCTGTTTATTCCGAATGCCACAGTGAAGCCCGCTCCTGCTTTTCTCAGCCTGAGTTATGGCAATCAGGGGGTTCACCCGGATCCCGGCATCAAGCCCTCTCGCGACACGAAGACGGAGCGGGCCGAACACGCGCATCGTTGGCCGCTGGATATGATTTTGAAACGTGGTTTTGCGCTCGCCACCTTCGCCGGCGCGGACGTCGAGCAGGACAAACACGGCTCCGGCACGTTCGGAAGACCCGACGCCTGGCGACTGGGCGTGCGCGGGTATGCGTTGCGAAAGGCGGGCCGCGTTGACCGCGCCGAGGACGACTGGGGGACGATCGGCGCGTGGGCGTGGGGATTGAGCCGCGCGCTGGACTATCTCGAAACCGAGGCCGCCATTGACGCGAAGAAGGTCGCGGTGATCGGCCATTCGCGCACGGGTAAGACGGCGTTGTGGGCGGCGGCGCAGGACGAGCGGTTCGCCATTGCCATCTCCAACAACTCCGGCGCCGGTGGTGCGGCATTGGCCCGGCGGATTTTTGGCGAGGCGGTGGTCCATTCGCCGGAGATCTGGTTCTGCAAGAACTACCGCCGGTTCGCCAACAATGAAGCGGCGCTCCCCGTAGACCAACATGAACTCATAGCGCTGATCGCGCCGCGACCCGTCTATGTCGCCAGCGCGACGGAAGACCTCTGGGCAGACCCGCGCGGCGAGTTCCTGTCCGTGCTGCATGCGGAGCCGATCTATCGCCTGTTTGCGCTGCCCGGTTTGGGCGTCAAACAGATGCCCTCTGCGGAGACGCCTGTCGGCGAGACCGTCGGCTACCATCTCCGCACGGGCAAGCACGAGATCACCGCCTACGATTGGCAGCAATACCTCACCTTCGCCGACCGGCATTTCAAAACCGGAACCGGCTCGAAGTAAACTCTCCACGAAATACAGGCTCACACTCATCACCGCTCTCCTGCTGGCTCCCCTGGCCACGATGCGCGCCGCCGACTAGCCGCTTCAGCGCCGAGTCGGCGTCCCATCAAGTCAACCGTTTCCTGAAGATCTCATCAGAACGCCGTTTCTCGGCACACCCTTGGGAATGGTCCGTTGGCACTGCTATTCATCCCTATCACCCTCAGGCGGCCTCTCCTCCACGGACAGGATTTTGCAGGTTTCGGTCTCGCCATCGAAATGCAGCTCGACACGGCCAGCGTCGAGTTGGCGCATCACAGTCTCGATGCGCCGCTCGACCGGCGAATGGTTCATCCGACTGACGCGTACCTGCGAGGATGGAAAGTCGCGAACCCGGGGAGTACCGGTGCCTCTTCTCTGATTCCCACCAGTAGCCTCGATCGACCCGTCTGCGCTGCAAAGCGCGATTTC
>JAAYEH010000095.1 GCA_012728855.1 Rhodopirellula sp.
CCGATCCAACCACCCGGAAGCGCGTGGCCACCCAATGCCCTCCGTTTTGAGAAATCGCAGACTTGGTGGCCACACCCACCTCGACTGCCAGATCGGTCTGCCCACACGCTGGCGAATTCATGCATTGCGAGCTAGCGAGGGCTTACGCGGCCGGAAATCATCGTCCTCCCCACCCGGAAGCGCGTGGTGCCCAAACGCCTTCGGTTCTGAGAAATCGCCAACTTGGGCACCACACCCGCCGCTGCCAATCGTCGCACGCGCCGCGCAGTTCCTTCTCCAACGCTTACCCCGCCACAGTGACCGGCTCGTGAGAGGCTGGTGACTTTGGAAAATCGGCATGCTTGACCGCCACATTTTGCACGCCGATTTTCCTGCAACTTACCCCGGCGCGAAAGATGGTCACGTATCCCGTAGGACGGATTGCTAATCCGTCCCGCAAGCAGCTCATCGTGTATGCGGATCTTTCATGCCGGGGTAATACCGGCCGGCTGCCCGTTCGGCGCAGCGGCGCGCGAAAGCCGGCAGCGCTTGGTCGCCCAGGAGCCCCATCGCCTCCAACCCCGGGCCGATTTCCGATCGCACGGTTTCGGGATCGACGTGGTCGAGCGTTGCAAGCTCTTCTCGGTTCTGCGGTTCGTCCAGCCAAGTGTGAATCAACTCGGCTGTCATTTCCACGTGAAACTGAAGTCCCCATGCGGACGAGCCATAGCGAAACGCCTGATGACGGCAGAGCCTGCTCGAAGCCAAGAGAACGGCCCCGTCGGCCAGATCGAATGTGTCGCCGTGCCATTGGAAGACCGTTTGCCGTCGCTGTAACCCGGCGAAGAGCGGGTCGGATTCGGCGGCGGGGGTCAGTTCGATGTCGTACCAGCCGATTTCTTTGACGCCGCTGGCATAGACTCTCGCCCCCAACGTCTTGGCCAGCAGTTGCGCACCAAGGCAGACGCCCAAGACCGGCAATTCCCGCCGCAGCGCTTCGGCGATCCAGTTCACTTCGCGAGCCAGGAATGGGTAGCGGTCCACCTCGTCGACGTTCATCGGCCCGCCGAGCACGACCATTCCGGCAGCGGCGGCGAGGTCCAGTTGCGAGGGAATCTCGCGGAAGCAAGGGAGCAACTGCCAGGAGACGCCAGCGTCGTCAAAGTGCGTCTGGAGCGTGCCGAGCGTCTCGTGGGCAACGTGCTGGAAGACGAGTACCGAGGGCGTCATTGCTCGCGGCGGTCTCCTTGTCCCCACAGCCGCCCCCACGGTCGCGCTGGACGAGGATGGGCCGGGTCGAAACGGAGTCTCCGAGAGGCGGCGTCCGCGGGGCGGGGTTTCGGTTTCTTGGGTGAATCGGCCACGGTTACGCTCTGGCGGAATTCAGTCGTTAGATCATCATCGAGAGAATAGCACTGACAAGGAGTGTTTCGCAAGAGAGATCGCTTGCCTCCCCCGCTGCGGACGGTTATGCTTCATCATCGAGTTACGAGGAGACCTGCCGCGCGCTCCGGATGGCTTAAGAGCCTATCCCAAAACCGCGTCGGGAGAAGGGGACAGGCACATTTTACTCCGAAGACTCCGCAAAATGAGCCAGGCCCCAGCGGTTTTGGGATAGGCTCTAAGATCGGCGGCGGACAATCCCCCCGCTAGCCTTGGCCGGCTCCTTCTGTTACCCTACTATGTGTGTGCCGCACTTCGCGGACCGCAATGGCGAAACCATGCCGATTTTTGGAGGGCCCCGGATGGCCGCGGCGACCGAAACGATCCCCACCGGCGAGAAGAAGCGGACCAAGCCCCACCGCGAGGATCTCAAGCCCGGCGAAAACCTCTGCGCCTTCTGCACGGCCAAGTGCTGCCGATACTTCGCCCTGCCGATCGACACTCCGACCGACTGGGCCGACTTCGATTATCTTCGGTGGTATCTGTTGCACGACCGGGCGACCGTATTCGTCGAAGACGAGTGCTGGTATCTACTGGTTCATACCCGCTGCAAACATCTCCGCGACGACCACCTCTGCGGCATCTACGAGACCAGGCCGAAGATCTGCCGCGAGTACACCACCGACAAATGCGAATATGAGGACGACTGGGTCTACGATCAATACTTCGAGGCGGCCGAACAGGTCGAGCAGTATGCCGAGGCGGTCCTGGGGCCACGCAAAGGCCAGAGTATCCGCAGCCCGAAGCCCGACCCGCTCAAAGTCCTCCATCTCGGTTGACCTATCATGCAGCGCATCACTCCCCGCACCCTCAAAGGCTTTCGCGACTATCTGCCCGACGCGATGATCCCGCGCGAGCGGCTCATCGATACGGCGCGACGGGTGTACCGCTCGTACGGCTTCGGCCCGATCGATACGCCCGCCCTGGAATACCTCGAGATCCTCGCCGGCAAGGGAGGCGAGGAATCGGACAAGCAGCTTTACAAGTTTCAGGACCACGGCGATCGGTGGGTGGGGCTGCGATTCGACCTGACCGTTCCGCTGGCCCGCTTCGCCGCCCAGCACATTGGCGAGTTGGGAACGCCACTGAAACGCTATCACATCGCCACGGTGTGGCGCGGGGAAAACACTCAGCGCGGCCGCTACCGCGAGTTCATGCAATGCGACTTCGACACGATCGGTACCCGTTCGGTTGCCGCCGACATCGAAACGGTGTTGGTGGTCCACGATCTGTTCCGGGCGATCGGCTTCGAGCGGTTCACCATCCGGCTGAACAACCGTATGATCCTCGCCGGTCTGTTGGAGCGGCTCGATCTTGCCGATCGGGCCGTCGCCATCCTCCGGTCACTGGACAAGCTGAACAAGATCGGCGCGGATGCCGTGGCGGCGGAAATGGCGGCGACCGCCTCCGCGACGGAAACGCAGGCCCGCGAGGTGGTTCGCCTCTGCTCAATCGCCGGCTCCAATGACGAGATGCTCGGGCAACTCGATCCGCTGGTTCGCGGCAGCGAGACCGGTGAGGCGGGCGTGGCCAGGCTCCGCGCGCTGCTGGCGGCGGTGGAGGCCACCGGCGTGGCCCGCTCGCACCTGAAGCTCGACGTCTCGATCGCCCGCGGGCTGGACTACTACACCGGCACGATCCTCGAGACGTTCCTCGACGCGCTGCCCGGGATTGGCAGCGTCTGCTCCGGCGGACGCTACGATAACCTCGCGGAGTTGTACACCAACCAGGAACTGCCGGGCATTGGCGCCTCGCTGGGCCTGGACCGGCTGTTGGCGGCGATGGAAGAATTGAAGATGGTCGAAAAGGTGGCCACGCCCGCGCCCGTTTTCATCCCCTATTTCGACGAGAACCGGCTGCACGATTACCTGAAGCTGGCCGCCGCGATCCGGGCCGCAGGCATCGGCGCCGAGGTCTTTCCCGACGCGAAAAAACTCGGCCAGCAACTGAAATACGCCGATCGGCGTGGCTTCCGCATCGCCGTAATCGCCGGGGAGAATGAATTCAACGAAGGCACTTGCCAGATCAAGGATCTGGCGGCGGCCTCGCAAAAAAACGTCCCCCTGGAGGCCGATGCGAAGAGCATTGTGGCCGCCATCCGGAGAATCCTGGCGTAGTCTCCGTGTACCCATGGACCTGTCCACCTCCTTTCTGCCATGGCGAACCGCGACAACCATTATGAAGCGGCCTTTGAGGAGTATCTCCGCGGCCGAGGATTGCCTTACGTCGCGGTGGACGAAGCCCGCCGCAGCCTGATGGCCGATGGCGATTCGATCAAGAGCCTACTGTTGATAACAAGATGGAAGATACGGCGTCTGGTCGAACGAAGATCGTCCCATGCGTGAACGTGTTTTTCGTCTTGCCGCCGACGTCCTCATGCGAGAAGTGCAATTCGATCCGGCTGATGATCTGCCGAAGGAGATCGCGGCGATCTTCCGGATCGGCCTCTTCTAACGCCCTACGTAGGTCTCTGAGAGCCTCGACCGCCTCGTCGACCTCTTTCTCCTGACGACCGTTGGAGCCGTTCTCGTCGCGTCCTGTTGCGTCAAGCTGAGACCGTAGTTGATCTCGTTCGGTTCGTAGCTCGTCCAGTTTGGCGTACAGTCTCGCGACGAGGCCCTCCGGTGCCGAGAATACCCGCTCCGTTCCCTGATCGATCTGCCGGTCGAGGGCTTCGATTCGGCTTCGGACCCGCGTCTCGTCGAGCGGTTTAGATCTTCGCTTCTCCGCCGCCTGACGCTTCCGGATCGCCTTCCGCTGCCTCTCGATCGCGTTCTCCCCCCAATATTCCTGATGGAGCTTTCTCGCAACCGCAGCGATAAGACGGTCCTCCGGGATCTGATTCCGGAAGCATGCCGACTTTCCGCCGTCCTGATAGGTGTGGCATCGGTAGACAAGCTGTTTTCGTCGCACGGGTGCCCCCGCCATAACGAGACCGCAGTCGCCACAGCGGAGTAGTCCCGATAAGGCGTATCGGTTCTTTCCCGCCTTTGGAGCCGTATCGCCCCGCTGACGTTCAAGTTTGGATTGAGCCCGGTCAAATGTCGTCTGGTCGATAATCGGGTCGTGGTGTCCCTCGACGACGGTCGGATCGACCTCCTGCCATACGTTTGCCTTGGTTCTGGGGACGATCTCGCCGTCCTGAACCGCATTGTACTTGCCGACCCGGAAGCGGAACCGGACATAGGCTCCAGTGTACTTGCGGTTTCTGAGAATGTACCGGACGGTGGTCACGCTCCACTTCTTTCCCTTTGTGGTGAGGATTCCGTCTCGGTTCAACCCCGCCGCTACGGATCGGAGCGAGGCCCCGGCTTTGAGGTAGTCGGCGAAAATCCTCCGAATAACACCCGCCCAGTAAGGATCGACGACGACCTTTCCGTCGGCAGTTGTGTAGCCCTTGGGAGCCGCCCCCCCCGTATCGTCCCTCACGTCTTTTGCTGACGAGATCAGTCCCCGGGTTGCGTTACGGCTGAGAGAACGAAGGTATTCATGCCGCATTTCCTGGGAGATCAGGTAGACCAGACGACCGCCAAGCGTCTCCCAATCTACCCGCCCCTTGGGAGTTTCGACGACGATCCCCGCGTCCCGAATCGGCTTGAGCCAGTAGCCGAGTTCTAGGGGGTCATTGCGAGAAAAACGATCTTCGTCCCAAACCAGGATAACGGAAAAGTCTCGTTTCTCTTCGGCGTCCTGCCGAAGGCGGAGAAAACCGTCTCGCTTTTCGGTCGCGTCCCCGCTGATCCCCTCGTCTACGTATTCACGAAGGATCGTGATCCCATGCTTCTTGGCGTAGGCGATGAGAGCGTCTCGCTGAGCCGGAATTGAGACGTCCTGTTTTTTTGAGGACATTCTCAGGTAGAGCACCGCCACCAGTCGCGGTAGAATAGCTGTAGCCATGACGTGAACCTCCCAAACAGGTTTGCGTTGTGGTGAGGAGCCGGGCCGGGCCACCATCCTGGTTCGGCTCCGCCTTTATTCTATCGACTCTCCGCCGCAGATCAATCAGAATCTTGGCTCTCGTCGCCGTTTCTTGGACCGCTGCCCTGATCTCCCGCCGGTCGAATCTCGATACACCGGAACCGATGACTTCGTAGAACCGCCTTCAAGACCCTCCTTAGGCGGACAATCGCCGGAACCTCGTCTGGCAGGCTTTGGATCGTGAGGACATACCTTTCCGGTGTCGGTTTCATGCTGCCTCCGCTTCTTTTCGGAGCCTTCTCGCCCGTAGGCGGAGCATTTCGGACCGGATCGGAGGATCGCATCGCTGACAATGCCAGGAGCCGCCGACGGTCTCCCATAGCTCCAACGATCCGCACTTATCGCACGGAGGCGGAGGTTCGATCCCGTCCTCCCATTCGACGACCTCGGTCGCCTCGATCGGCGAGACGACGATCGTCGCCTCGACCTGATCGACGACCGGCGTCTCGACGGCCTCGGTCTCGGTCGCGCCGACGATCTCCCGCCACTCCCTGATCGCAGTCTCGACGACCTGCTCCGCTTCCGCCGGAGGGAGAGACTCGATCCATTGGATAGCCTCTCGCTCCGGATCGGCGACGATGGTCGTCTCCGCTGGTCCCAAGAGCCGGAGGAGGTCTTGCTTGTGATCGGCGAGTATCTGCTTGTCCCGATCGGATAGCAGTCCAGGGGGAGCCTCTATCCGGACCTTGCCGTCGAGGACGACGACCATTCCTCCGGCCTGCCTGATCTTGCTAAGAGTGGAGATCATAGCTCGATGACCTCCATTGCCGGATCGGATTCAGTTTCAGAGACCGCTTGCGAATTAAGCGAACTATGCGAACAAAGTCCCAACCGGGAGGATTGCGAGCGGTTTTGTTCGCTTTGTTCGCTTTGTTCGCAGGGGAACCATTTTTCAGCCGGCCTTCCGCCCGTATCTACCTTCTCGACCCGAACCCGTCCCGCGTCCCTCAATCGTGCCAGGATCGAGACGAGGACCGTCGCCTTGACGTGGTTCGCAAGAGCCCGATGGAGTTCCCTCCGGCTTAGTCCTGGAGACTGCTTGATCGCTGCGTAGACCTGTTCCTCGACGGGATCGACGGAGACCCCGCCGAATATCCGCCGAGCGGAGGCAAAGCAATACCGC
This sequence comes from Rhodopirellula sp., assembly GCA_012728855.1. Classification (GTDB taxonomy): domain Bacteria; phylum Planctomycetota; class Planctomycetia; order Pirellulales; family Thermoguttaceae; genus JABWBD01. The sequence goes on from JAAYEH010000095.1 coordinate 6,524, forward strand.
CATACCGCATAGGCTGCCTTTAGGTGCTCGACGGAGATCGTCGTCGATCTGTCCGCCAGAGCATAGATCATGCTGATCCGGAGAACTTGAGCCTCCGCTCGGCTTGTGACGGCTCCCAGGAGACCGGAGACCTCTCCGGAGAGATCGGAGTACAGATCCCGCCAGAGCTTCGCCGCCGCCGCGTCTCGTCTCATCCTGCTGGTCGATCGGCCAGCTTCGACGGCATAGGCGAGCCGCTCGGCGACCCGGGAGAGATCGAGATCGCGACCGCCATCGGGAAGCAGTTTCGATCGGCGGACCGCCACCCAAAGAAAACGGTTCGCGAACCCAGAGAAGCAGTCGACCTCCGCTAGGGACCGGCGGAGTTCCTCCTCCGTGATATGGCCGACGATCGAGATATGGGCGTCTGTAGCTTTCGCCGGGGAATTCTTCGCTAAGGTCTTGAGACTGCCTCCGTCCCATGCCGATCTGATCGTCGGCGAGAGCGTATTCCCTTCCCGCCGGCAAACCTTGAGAACGGATGAGAACTCACTCTCGACGACAAGGAGCCGCTTGTCGTCGATACCAGGATCGGCGAGAACCTCCTCGGTGCCGACGATCTTCCCCTTCTCTTTCACGTTCTCGACTCTGTAAATCGGATCGCGAACCGCCCAAACGAGACCCTCGCCGGAGACCAGGCCAGCCAGGATACGGTCGCTGCTCCACTTCGCGTCAACGAACTGGAATATCTGCCGGACCCGTCCCTCGCTGGTCCCCTTCCGGCCCTTCGCGGTTCGGCCAACCAGGACGGCGTTGATGTTCGTATGGTGATCGGTTCCCTCGACAACAAAATGGGGACCGCGGCCGACGACGGAGCCGTATGATACAGCCGTCTGAATCAGGAGAGCCGCCGGGTCTGCCTCGCTCTCCGGCTCGATCGTGCGGACGATCTCGCCGATCAGGCCGTGATAAGCTGCTCCGTCGAGGATCGGCCAAGGTTTCGCTTCCGGCAAGGGAATCGCCTCGACTTCTTCCTCGATCTGCCTGATCTGGATCGTCTGCTTGCGGGTGAGGTCTCCCAATATCCGGAGAACCTCATCCTCCGGCATCGGCGGAAAGCATCGGCTCGCCCAGTTCACCGCCTGCTGTGCGACGACGACCGGATCGAGACCTCGACCTAACGCCGACCCGATCAGGCGGAGGGCCATTGCGTGCCGTTGACCTTCACCGGCTCCGGGTGCGTTCTCCAGGGTATCGAGGAAGTCTCCGCCGCCGATCTGAAATGAGAGGTGCGAACTTTGCGACTTATGCGATCTATCTCCGGTGACAAACTCGACGAGCCACTCCGGAGCCTCGACGATCGGCGTCGCGTCGTCGCCGTCCCATGTATACCGCTTGCCGTTGGGATGGACGCTTGGCGGAGCGACGACGTAACCGCCGGCTCCCCTAACGTCGATCGGCTTGCCGTCGATCTTGGAACGGTTCTTGATCTCGACTCCGTTCCATCGAAAGAAAAGATGGAGACCGCCGCCAGGAGTGTTGACTCGGAGAGTATTGGGAATATCGCCTTTCGCGACGTCGAAGAAAAACGATCGACGACCTTCTTCGCCGTCCAGGTCGAGAGCCCAGATCCTGCTTGCCGGCCCCGTCGCGATACCGATGTTGCAGTTTGCCTTCTTGGCGAATAGTTGCTTGACGACTTCCGGATCGGAGGAGGCGTCGAGGAAACCTCTCGCCGTGGCGGGAATCTTGTCTTTTGCCTTGCACGGGAAAACACTCCACCCGCGACGAGCGTAGGCGAGTGCTTGATCGAGTATGCTTCCGTTCTGTTTCATTTCCTACCTTTCAAAATAGGACCGGAGCCGGAGGCAACCTCCGGCTCCGGTCCTGGTCCTGGATCAGAAGCTATCGTCCCCTTGAGCATCCGCCGGCATAACGGTCTCGACTCGGGTCGACCCGCTTGAGGTCTCGGAGACCTGCACCAGATAGATTCGGCCCACGCAGGGAGCCAGGTCGATCTTGGCCTTCGGAGCCAGGGTCTTGCCGGTGAGACCGGAGAGCATGCGACCGGCCGCATTCTTTGGCGTCGGCTTAGCGGAGGTGATCCTCGTCGCTTGTTCCCCCTTGTGGTCTCCCGCGACGACTTCCCAGACGAATTTCAGACCGTCGCCGAATTCATCATGCGTCGTCGGCTCCACGTCGACGAATTTCGCGCGATAGAACCCAGCGGGTGGCCCGCCGCCAGCATTAACCTCAAACTGTAGTGACATGATCGTCTGACCTTTCAATCTGCCTCGGTATTGATCGACTCATCCGCCGTCGAGGCGTCGACGGAGGTCGCGTGTGTGCGTCGGACAAAACGAAGAGCAAACTCGGCGAGAACGTCGTCGAGATCAACCGGCGGAGCGTTGGGATCGGTGACGATCAGGAGACGATCGAGGATGTCGTCGCCGGAGGTCATTTCGTGGAGACCTCCTCGACCTTCTCACGCTGGACCGCAAGCCGGAGCAACCGCCGGAGGAGCTTTGACTCCTCCGCGGTCTGATCCAAACGACGGCGTATCTCGTCAGAGGACGGGATCTGCTCGATGTACTTCCTTAGATCGCTGGTCGCTTCTGCCATGAAAAAACCCTCGTCGGCTTGTGATCCTACTGGGATCATACCGACGAGGGTTTCGTGATCTTAGGGAAGTATTCCGGGAGTTTTCCGCTACTTTTGCGGATGTTTCAGATAGTAGAGACCACCGTTCTTTTCGACCTTGGTTTCCTTCAAGTGGAGCCTGAGCTTGAGAGACTCGTTGAGGTAGTCGATCGCATCCTCGATTGCCTTGTCGGTCGGTTCTTCGCGTCCCAATTTCGTCCACAGCGGACGCAACTCGTCGCGGGTAACGGGGCCACGTTTCCACATGTAGAGCAGGAGTTCCCGCGATAGCCCTCTGAGCTTGACGACCAATTCCGGATCAGGATCAGGGATCTCGGAAGTTCCGCTTCCGAAGGCCGGTTCGGAAAACCGCTTAACAGCCTCGTCTTTTTCGGCTATTACGCCGTTGGCGATCAGTTCTGGGTTGACGTCCCCGTACTTCAAAGCCAATCGCTTCTTGATAACCGGCCAGTATTTCTGAAACTCTGACCCGTCGATCGTTTCTTCGTTGATCTCTGGATCAACCGTCCCGCAGTAGTTCGAGATGATCTCCCAGACTCCCTCCGCGAGACGTAGCATAGCCTCGTGGCGTGTTCTGGCAATCAAGTTTTCGCCGTACGCTTCAGCGTGTTGCGTAAAAACATGGCTGACGGCTTTGATCTTCTCTCCCGAAGATTCCAATGTGGCTCCGAGACGGCGAGCGAACCGGCAGGCAGACTCAATTTCCTTGCTGTCGGGTTTGCCGGAGATCAGTTCCAGGGGGTCGGTCCCTTTCCGGGCGATCCCGACGAGGGCTCCGGCTGAGCCAATATCGCTGACCGCTGCCGTCGTTGCGGACTGGATTTCTTCGCGCGTCGGCACCTCTAACACCCCGTTGTTGAAGTGTCAAAAAGTCGGGAACGGTAATTATAGGCCATACCCCCCTGATGGATTGGGGGCAGGCGGGGACACCTCTGATATGCATCCGTAAGCTGTTGAAGTCGCGAGAGTTACCGCTCCTGGGACTAGTGACGGTCGGCAACCGCTGCTATCTCGGCTACGGAGCCCTGTCCAGAAGAACCCGGGCATAGAACTACCTTTCGGGATTGATCCCGCCGGCGGAGTCGGGAAAGGTAGAAACCGCTCCGCTCCGGCGGGACCGGGGGAACCGGGTGCGACCCGGCTGTTGCATTTTACCAGATTGTCTCTATTACAACCCCACGTCTCGATGCGACTCTATTTCCCATCGGCCTGCGAGATTGCCTCAGCCAGTCTTGCGGCGAGATCATCAGGGATCGTCGTCGGATCGCGGAAGGCGGCAGCCAGTACGCGTTGTGCCAATTCGCGCGAGGGAATCTTGAAACCGTATGAGCAAATCGGGCATACGTAGACGTACTCCCGACTCCACTTCGCGATGGGAACGAAGTAGACGGAAGCCTTGCGGCTAACTTCCGCCACGATGAATCGGTTCGCGTTGTTGCAGTTGTCGCATAGGTGGACGAAGCCTTCGCCAAGTTGCTTGGCTCCCTTGCCAAACCCGAACAGCACGGGAATGGTCATCCGTCGCTCCCCTCGGCGATGAGTCCCTTCGCAACATCCCGGCTGATCCTCTCCAGATAGCCGCAGACCGGGCAGCCGAGATGGTACTGCTTATGCGTCGTGATCGTGGCGGCGTCGGTGAACCACATGACAATCGGAATCCCGAGCCCGGGGCCGGCCTTGTTCCAGATCAACTGAAAATCCACCTCGTTCGAGCAATTAGGGCAGTTCCTTCGCACCTTACTCGCAGCTTCATGCACGTGCAGCTTCGCGTTCTGAAACCACATAGCAAACCTCCCGAATACTTGGGGCATGACCACAGCCACCCTTTGGTTCGCACGATACCTACTCGCCCGAACCGGGTCAACCCCCCACTCAATTCGCAAACTATGGTTGTCCGGAGCGTATTATGTAGCGAGCCGCAGTTCCTCGGCCGTAAACCGAATAGGGTATCCACCGCCATCTTGTTCACAATTCCCTCGATTTCATCGTCGCTGCGCCGGGCCCTTGGAGTTGGTTGGTCGACGTCAAGGGGCGGCGTTTCCCGGCGGGCGAGGAACAAAAGCAGTACTGGAAGAATTGGTCCACGCAGGACGATCTGCGGAGCCTTGCCCGCTGGGAGTCCCTCTTTGGCGACAGGTTTCGCGGCTTGTTCGTGTTTGCCTACCACATCGTCGGCGATCGCGCCCCGCTGCCGCCCGATCAGCTATTTGCGCATCGCGGCGATCTCTACGGTTTCGTCGGCATCTCGCTGGCCGACTACGCCGGCTGGGCTCGCTTGATCTCGCCAAGCTGGGACACCGTGGCCATGCCGACTGCCGAATTTCGGCGGCTGGCCAGACCGATCGACGACTTTTTCTCGCCCGGCGTGGGCGTTGATCCGTCGGATGCCTCCGGCGTTCGGCGTTAGTCGGTCAGCTCGAATGTGAAGCGGTTTTCACCCGATGCACTCACAGTGGCTTCGAGCCCCGAGGTCTCGGCCGCAGCGTACTTCTCGGGCAGGAGATGCTCGGTCGGCGTCGGTTCGGAAGAGGCTGACGGATCGGCCGGAGGGGCGAGGTTGGCCGCCGGGTCATCGCTGCGCTTCACGACGGTCTTCTGAATGGCCACCTTGTAGGCGCCGGGGATCGCGCCGTCGTTCTCGCCGAAGGTGCGCAATTGAGCCTCGCCCAGGGCATCCGTGACGGCAATAGCCGGTCTGCTTTTGGCAACCTCGGGAACAAAGGTGACGTTCGCACCCGCGACCGGTCGGCCCTGGTACAGAACCTTGACCTGGGCCGGCGCTCGCGGGGGAAGATCCGACTGGCCCACGACGCCGCAGCCGGCGAGAGTCAAGCAGAACAGAACGATAGCCAGCGTAATAGCAAGACGCGACATGTTTGCCTCCGTTTGCATTGATGGATTCGGATTGAGTGGAATCGATTCCACCCGGCTTCGCTTGCGGCTTCGATGCCTAACAAAACGGAGACTGGCTCCGAGCCAAGCATTCGCAAGACAGGCAGAATCAGCGTCCTGGCGAGGCGACGGTCCCCGTTTTGTCTGGGCCTCTCACGGTACTTTGACGGAAGTTCGTTTCCCTGACAAGCTGCGAGGCTCGATTCACGGCGTCCGACCGAAGCCACCGGAGTCGTCGGAATTCTGTACCTATCGTTGACGCTCTTGGAGCGATCAAGTAGCATGGGAATCGGACGCAGCGATCGAGTTTATCGTGTGCGCAAGGATTTTGCACACGAAAAGGGCATTGCACACCAAACGATCCGTTCGGGGGGTGCCGCATGTTGTCTTCGAATCCAAGACGTGGCTTTACACTCGTCGAACTCCTGGTGGTGATTGCCATCATCGGTATTTTGACCGCTCTGTTGTTGCCGGCGGTGCAGGCGGCGCGCGAGGCGGCGAGGCGGAGCCAGTGCAGCAATCAACTCAAGCAGCTTGGTTTGGCAATCCAGAACTATGCCGACACGTTTACCAGACTGCCGGCAGCGATCGGCGGGACCGCCGGCACCGATCCTTGGACCAACGGCAACAATAACCAGTTGAGCGGCTTTGTCGGATTGCTCCCCTTCCTGGATCAAGGGCCGCTGTGGGAGCGGATCAACACCGGCGGCGTCTATGGCGGCATTAGCTACCCGCCTCTTGGCCCGGCGGCCTGGAGCACGACCTACCCACCTTTCTTGCATCAAGTGCCGACGCTTCTCTGCCCCTCCGACGGCGAAGCCTTCAACAAGCCGGCGGATGCCCAAGGTCGCACGAATTATGCCTTCAGCTACGGCGACACCATCGACAGCAACGCGTACAGCATTCCCGTCCGGGGTGCATTCGGCAGGCAGAGCTGGAATTGGCTGGCGCATATCACGGACGGATTGAGCAACACAGTCGCTATGGCCGAGCGGGCGGTTCATCGGGTCTCCACGTCGATCCGTGGCGGCACGGCTTACAACGTTGGGGCTTCCATCGCGACCAATCCTTCCCTCTGCTTGGCGACTTCCGGCGGCGGCAAGCTGTACCTTCCCGGCACAGCTTTGACCGGCGTGACGGGCTTGTACTGGGCGGATGGAAGACCGGCGTTCAACGGCGTGAATACCGTGCTCCCGCCCAACTCGCCCTCCTGCATGTACAACGATGAAAGCTGGCAGTGGGGAATCTACTCGGCAACCAGTTACCATCCCGGTGGTGTTCAGGTCATGATGCTCGACGGCTCCTGCCACTTCATCAGTGAAACGATCGACACCGGCAATTTGGCCGCTCCCCAACCCAGCGCGATCGGCAAGGCCGAGAGCCCCTACGGTGTTTGGGGAGCGCTGGGGTCGAAAAACGGCCGTGAAATGAAGAACCTGCCGTAGCGGAAAGCGGTCCGGCTGGCCACCACCAGTCGTGCCGCCGCGCGTGCGAACGTAAACAGCAGCCCGGTTGCCTCGCTTGTCTCGGTGCAGTTGGGCGTTATCATGAGAGTGAGTCCGATTTCCGTTCCACTGACCCGGTCGTGCGTTCCCGAGCGACGGGCTGAACCTATCTTCTCATCGATGTGCGTTTGATGTGGACCCCTGAGCGAGAGCGGCGGCAGTTCGAACTGGCCTGGGAATGCATTTGGCCTGCCTTCGGGGCCGTTTTCGGCCTTACACTGGGCGGATTGGTCGGCGGCGCGATGGCCGGGATGCCCGGCGCACTGTTGATGGGCGCGGCTGGTGTCTTCATGGGGGCCGAGTTGGGCCATGTTTTCGGCATGCTGCTGCTGTTGATTTTTCGACCGTGGGTCGAGTTTTTCGAGTCGGGCAGGCTTGGGCCGATTCTGGCTGGTGCGATCGCCAGCGCACTGATTGCCGGCTACACCCTCCGCGTCCTGGACGACGCCGGGCTGGCCATTTTCGTGAGCTGCCTGGGATTTGCCTTCGGCGATATGCTCGCCTTCGCGGCGGAAGCCGCCTGGAACGTGTTCCGCCCCCTGAGGACAGACGGTTCCGAGAACTCTCAATGATACAAGGTTAAGGATGGTGGTACCATGCAACTGACCACGGTCAAAGTCGAGAAGCCCGATGCGATCAACTTCATTCTGGGCCAGTCGCATTTCATCAAGACCGTTGAAGACCTGCATGAAGCCCTCGTCACGGCCGCGCCTGGCATCAAGTTCGGGGTGGCGTTTTGCGAAGCCTCGGGCAAGTGCCTGGTGCGGTTCTCCGGCACGGACCCGGCAATGATCGAGCTGGCAAAGACCAACGCCCGCGCCATCGCCGCCGGGCATAGCTTCATCATTTTCCTCGGCGAAGGCTTCTATCCGCTCAACGTCCTCAACGCAGTGAAGATGGTGCCGGAGGTATGCCGGATCTTCTGCGCCACCGCCAATCCTACCGAGGTGCTCCTCGCCGAAACGGACCAGGGGCGCGGCATCCTGGGCGTGGTCGACGGCTTCGCTCCCAAAGGAACCGAAGACGAAGACGAGATCCGGTGGAGAAAAGATCTGCTGCGACAGATCGGCTATAAACTTTAGGCTTTTCCACAGAATCTGTGGGTTCCGTCGAGGGATTCACAATCGGCGGAAACGGTGCTCTAGAAAGTGGACATGTCCGTTTCCTCGCGGAAAAGCGGCAACAGAGAAGAGGAACCCGTACTTGAACACGGAGTACGGGTTCCTCTTCTCTGTTGCCGTCTTTCCGATACAGGACAACCACGTACCGCTTCTGTCAGATTGACGGGAAATCTAGATGTTCTTGAGCGTCAACGGGTTGAACTTACCCACAGATTCTGCGGAAGAGCCAAAGAATTCAACGTCGCGAGGCCACACGACGCCGAATCCGAACCGTGACGCGATCGCCGCCATCCGGGCCACAACAGAGCGCCACGAAAACGGCCCTGCCAGCCATCGCGACCGCCGGGCGTGGTGTGGGCGACCTAAAACACGTAGAATGGCGGCCGTGCCCCACGATGATCGTTCCGTTGCACCCGCGCTGAATGGACATTAACCTGGATCAACTACTCACGACGCGGTCGAATACCGGCTGGACGCCGACACTGCGGCATAGCTGGAATCCGGACAATACACTGTCCCAGTGGCAGCAACGATTCAGCGAGGACACGCATTCCATGCTCGTGCCCATCGAGTTCGACCAGCACGGGACCGGTTTCGTGCTGCAAACCGACCAGCGGCTGAGCGAGGCCGGATCGCTGCCCGAGGAGGTGCGGAGCATTCTTACGCCGATGCCACGGGTTGGCTGCCGTCGAACCGAATGGATCGCCGGGCGATAATTGCCGATACCGCAAACAGGAGCCTCTTCCATGACCACGATCACTTCTTTCGTCGGCCTTCTCTCGCTCTTGGTCTTGACCGCCGACATTCCCGGCCCGGTGGCCCACTGGAACTTCGACGAAGGCAACGGCACGACGCTTCGCGATACGAGCGGAAACGCCAACCACGCCTCCATCCACGGGGCCGCTTGGATTCGCAGCGGCAGCGGCTATGCGCTGCAGTTCGACGGCGAAGACGACTACGCCGACTGCGGCAATGGTCCATCGCTCGACATCCGCGGACCGGTCACCCTTTCCGCCTGGGTCCATCCCATGGCCTCCAGTGCGCAGGAGCCAGGCGTTGTGGGGAAGTATTTTGACAGCTACGCGTTCACCCTCTATCGCGGCGGCTGTTGGTGGTACATCTCCGGCGGCGGCAACAATGTCTCAACGCCCATCGAGGCTGGCCGCTGGCACCATGTCGTGGGCACGTTCGATGGCCGTACGATGCGGCTCTACCTTAACGGCGCCGAAAAAGCCCGCAAGGAGTCGAAAGCCACGGCAATCAATCCCGGCAAAGGCTTCCTGATGGGCGCGATCGTCGCGGATCCGCGTGCCGGCAACGTTGCCACCCAGGCAAGAGGTCACTTCCAGGGAATGCTCGACGAAGTCAAACTGTTCGACCGGGCGCTGGGTTGGCGGGAAGTGATCGCCGAATACAACCGACATGCCGCGGAAAAAGATGGCGATCCGCTGGATACCGCCTGGTTCGATCACTTCCGCTTGAAACCGTACTACTACCCGCAGCGTAGACAACTGGTCGTCCAGGTCGACTGCCGGGGCGTCGTTCCGGTTCCGCAGAACGCTCGGGCCGCCGTCGAACTGGTGCTCCAGGGCGAGGATCAGGCGGTCGCGCGCTGCACCGTCCAGCCCGACGAAGCGCAGCCCGCGACGGAAGTGGTCTTCGACCTCACCGCTCTCGGGGCAGGGCCCTATCGTGTCCGCGCCGTCATGCAGCAGGGGGACGTGCAGACCGTCCGCGACGAAGTGCCCGTCCGTCTGGAACCTCCCGCGGACAACCTCCCCGACCCGTCGCAGGAAACCGCCCCCCCGTTGCCGCCCAAGCCATCGCCCGTCACTTGGCAGCTTTCTCTCGCGCCGGGCGGCGGATTCCGCGTGCGGATCGGAGCGAGCGAGTACCCGATCGAGTCGAGCTACTCGTTTCCTCACGGCGGCGAAAATCGCCTGGCGGCCGCGGCTTCGCCCGACCCGCGGGGCGAACCCGAGTGGCAGGTCCGCACGCAGGCGCTCGGCGACGGGCAATACGAGGTGACCGCCTCCGGGAAGTTCTACACGATCGACCGCCGGATCACCGTCGCGGACAACCGCATCGCCGTTGAAGACACCATTACCAACAGCACCCCGGACGTGCTCGGAATCATACTGGGCAATTTCATCGATGCTCAAAGACAGCCGCCCGTCTCGGTCGAAATGCCCAAGAACGGTTCTCTCTTCCTTTCGGCTTTGGATCACGGCCTGGGCATGATCGCCCTGGACGATCTGTTTTGTCTTCAGCACGACGCCTGGTATCGCGACGGCATGGCCGCGATGGTCACCGACAAGTTCGGACTGGCTCCAGGGGCGTCGTACACGATCGAGTGGGCCCTCTTTCCGACAACCACCGGCGACCATTACGAATTCGTCAATGCCGTTCGCAAAGCGGAAGGGCTCAATCGCACCGTGGAAGGCGCGTTCGGGCTGGTCGGCGCCGAGGCCAAAGTCGGACCGGAGCACCGCCGGCAGCCCTTTCGCCCCGAGGAAATCCAGGCAAAAGGAATGAAGTACGCCAGCTACTTCTATCTGATCGCACCGGCCGACGACCCGGGCATGTCGCTCGAAGGGATCGAGTTCACCAAATACCCCCGGGAATCCGCTCTGTTGAAGAAGGCGATCGCCGAGAGCCACCGGCTGAACCCGGGCCTCAAGGTGATGTTCCACGTCGCCCACGGCCTCTATTTGACCAATGCGCCGGAAAAGCTCTTCCCCGACTCCCGCGTGATCAAGGAGGACGGCCGGCAGTTGTTTTACGGCTCCGATTCGGCGGAGTATTACTGCAACTACATCTCCCGCGAGCGTTTCGATCAGGGGCATCGTTGGTGGATCTTTTATCCGACGATGGAGAACTCGTTCGGCAAGGCCATGCTCCGCGCCGTGGACTTCATGATGGACGAGATCGGCGCGTCGGGCCTGTATGCCGACGGCTTCATTAGCGGCTACGCGCAGGGCTACACCCACGACCGCTGGGACGGCCACAGCGTGCTGATCGATCCGAAGACGAAGACGGTAACGCGGAAGATCGGCAACGTCACGTACTTGGCGCTGCCGGTGCTCAGAGAGGTGGTGCGCAAGGTGGCTGCCAAGGGCGGCGTGGTGATCACCAACGGCGAGCCGGGCCCCAGGTCGCTGTGGAAGGAGCATTACTTCACCACCTGCGAGACCAGCGGCGGCGATCAATATCCGATTTCCCGGCTCTACCTGGGACCGACGTTGATCCCCTTCGGCGATCCGCTGAGGATCAAGGATCGCCAGAGCCTCTACTCGGACGTGCTCGACAAGCTCCGCTGGGGCGCGCTCTACTCGTATTTCGGCGACTGGGACTATGCCGTCGCAGAGCCGATCCTCGTCCGGCACATGTTCCCTTTCACACTCGAAGAGATCCACGCCGGCTGGACCAAGGCGCAGCAGCGGATCGTCACGCGCGCGTCGGGCGTCTACGGCTGGCAGGGCGATCGGCACTTGCACCGCGTCTACCGCTCCGACGCGCGCGGAATCCTCGTGGCGCACCGCGACTATAGCACTGTGGATTCGCGCGGAGTTCGCACCCCGTTGCGTCTGGAACCCCTGGAGGCCGCCGTTGTGGAGAAAATCCCGGTTGAGCTACGCACCGAGCGGCCGGTGAATTTCCTCGCCCGCGCCTATGGGCCTGCCGGCATGGAGATTCTGCTCTTCGGCCAGGGACAGGGGGATTTGCTTGTAGAAAGCGGACTCTTTCCCGTCCAGGCCGGTCGCGCGTATGGGCTTACCATAGCCGGCCGCCCGCAATCGGTAGTCGCGGATACCGAAGGGCGGCTTACCGTGAGGTTGGACATGGCGGGTCTGACCAAAGTGGAAATTGCGCCGTAGAACAGCAGGACGGTCGGGGCAACGTCGGCTTCAAGCACAATGTTCCGCCGAGCCCAGCGAGCAAGGAATCATTGGTACTCAGTGGTCATCGGGCTCTCGCCTTCAAACCCCTGAAAGAGGAGCCGGAAACAGCCCGGCCGATGAAACCACGCAGTTCTCGCCTCGCCACTCCCGACTCCTTCCTGGTTCGCTCCTCACGGGCGCAACGCATGCAAAGGCTTGTACGGGCGTCCGGGAATCAGGTGCTTGCCGTCGGAGAAACCTTCGGGCCGCCCAGTGAGCCTTTCCTTGAGCGTGGCTCGCCAGGCCTCCAGCGTTTGACGGTGCGAGTCATCTCCAGAGAGGTCGTGCTCCTCGCTTGGATCACTCTCGAGGTCGAAGAGATGCTCCTTGCCGTCCGTCGGACGCCAAATGTACTTGAAACGACCATCGCAGATCGCATGAAACGCCTGCTCCTTGCCGTAGCAAGGCGCGTGTTCAAAGTGCAGCCAGGGACGCACCGTACCCTTCTCTCCCCGCAAAACGGGCGTCAGATCCACGCCGTCCAGCGTCTGCGGCCGTGCGGCGCCGGCCAATTCCAAGAGCGTCGGCATGACGTCCTCCAGGCAAACCGGCTGGAACAATCGCTGGCCGGTGCGGAAACCCAGTTCCGGGCTGCCGGCCACCACGAAAGGAATGTTGGCCGAGCCCTCGAACGGCTCGCACTTGCGAAAGTAGCCGTGATCGCCGAGCATCTCGCCGTGGTCGGAGATGAACCAGATGAGCCAGGGGCGGCCGGCTTGGTTGCTCCGCGCCTTGAACTGCTCGACGAGCGGTGCAATCTCGTTGTCCAAATGCTCGATCATTCCGAAGTATCCCGACTGCGCGGCATGCAGTGGCTCTCCCTGCAAGAGAACGCGATGCCCGGCGCGGTCGCCGTCGGGAGATAGCGATTTCCAATCCACCCACTCGCCGTGGGCGGGCTGGGGAAGACTGGCCGCCGAGGAGTGTTCGTAGTATTGCTTCGGAGGGAAGAGCGGAGGGTGCGGCGCGTAGAACGACGCCGTCAGAAACAGCGGCTTGTCGGCCGCGCTCTCGGCGAGGACGCTGCGGGCTTGCCGGACAATCCAGGCGGTCGGATGATGCTCGTCGGCCAGCGGCCACGGTTTGGCCTCCCAGCCGTTGTACGACAGGCCCCATTCGGCCACCAGATTGCGGATTCCCCCGGTATGGTGCGCGAACTTCATCAAATACGTGTCGTAGTTGTCTCCGTCCTGATACGTCGAACCGGTAACGCGGCTTTCGTAACCGTACGGGTTCGTGGGCGGAACCTGGTGCATGTTCCGCCCCACCAACACCGTCGAATAGCCGGCGTCGCGGAGCAATTGGGGCATTGTGGGAAAGGTAATCGGCCTGGCCGCATAGCCCACCACGCCGCTGGTCTGAGGAAACAGGCCGGTCAACAAGGCGTGGCGCGCGGGAATGCACGACGGCACGGTGGAATAAGCCCGGCGGAAGAGCGTTCCCTGCCGGGCCAGTTCGTCCAGGTGGGGAGTGCGAATCGCCGAGTGCCCGAGAATGGACAAGCAGTCTCCGCGCATCTGGTCGGGCATGATCACGAGGATGTCCGGCCTGGGCGGCTTCTCGGCGGCCCACAGCGTGTACGGTTTCGCGAACGACAGCGCGATAAAAAGCAGAAGTGCGGTTCTCAGGATCATGGTTGTCTTCCAGTGTCAGGTTGTGTCAGCGGGTCTCGATCGCCCCCGCGTCGCGGGCCTTGCCCTTCGGTTCGACGCCGCGCATGTCGCGCCGGGCCGGACCGTCGAATTGCCATGCGTATAGTTCCTCGATGCTCGTGTGCGCGTCGGCAAGCGTTCCGTGGGCGATGCGCAGGAACTCAATGGCGCCGCTGAGGTAATCGCCCTCGGGGCTGCCGCCGACGTACAGGTCGCCCTCGTTCGTCAGCGATACGCTGCCGACGCCCGCCGCCGTGCCGTCAAGCCTGCCATCCACATAGACGGCAAGAGTCCTGGCCATGCGATCCGACTCGGCAATTAGGTGATGCCACTTGCCATCGCTGAGCCGGACCTGGGACGTCAGTTGGGCGCTGACGCCGCCGGAGCCCACGACGCTGAAAACAGCCCGACCATCCTCAAGCCTCAGCGCGTAGCCGGCCTGTTGCTTCTTGCCGATGAGCAACCCGTCGCCGTCGGCCTGGAAGTACACTTCGATGAGGAAGTTGCTGGAGTGGATCGCCGGCGTCTTGAGGTCGTCGCCCGCGAAGGTGAAGTCCTGCCGCTGGGGATCCTGGCCGTGCTGCGACCGCGTCGCAAGACTCGCGGTGAACGGTTTGCTCAGGATGTCGTTGGCGATGGTGGCGTAGGTCTTCTTGGCCGGAACGAACCGCAGGGCGCCGGCGGTGAAATTCTCCAGCGGACCGGGAAAATAGTCCTCCGCATCGACGTTGACGACCGTCAGCGGCCAGGTCGGGCGGGCGTGGTACTCCGTGCGGTCGGTCAGGTAGTCCTTGGCATACCAATGCTCGTCGATGATCTGTGTGGAATCATTGCCGGCATGATAGAAATTCCACTCGGCGACCACGCCGCTTAGCGCCCAAGGCACGAAAGCCACCGCGCCGTTGTCAATGGCCGCCGAAGCCGGGTTGAGGCGGAAATCGCCGCGGGCCGGATCGCGAAGCGGCGCAACCCGGTCCATCACGCCAAGATCGGAAACCAGGCTCTGCCGTCTCGCCAGCGCGGTGCGAAAATCGTCCAGCGTGCGGAGCCAGCGGCCCGACGTCTCAAACACGCCCAACTCGGCGATGTCGTGGAAGACATTGCCTGCATAGGCGTTGGTCTCGTAGGCGAACTGGTCTTTCTGCCGGCCGGCGTCGGCAGCATTGCCGTCGGCTTCGGTCTTGGCCGGGTCGGCATGGCGGAACACCCGCTCGCTCATGCCCTGCCAGACGTTGCCCAAATACTTGTTCCGCCCGGCGTGCGGAGCCTGGCGGCGGGAGCCGACGGTGAAATTGTAAGCGGTATTGTTAAAGAACAGGTTCTGATGGCTGTAGATCTCCTGGAAGGCGGCGCAGTTGACCAGCGGGCTGGTGGGGTCGTTGGATAGCCCCCAGGCGATGTTGTTGAAGAGGTAGTGCTTGAAGCCGCCGTCAAGGTAGTAGGCGTGGCCGAAGCCGGCGGCTCGCTTGTTGTAAACCCGCTCGCCCTCCCGCTGGCCGCGGGCGTCGAAGCTGAGATTGTTGAAGATGTACACGGGCCCGTGCTGCCAACTCTCGATGCCGCCGAAATCGTTGGCGTTTTGCATCGTCTTCCAGGCTTTGTTCTGGTGGATCAATACGCGCACCAGCGGGACATCCCCGCGGTTCGCGCCTTTGCCTGCCACGACATTGATGGCCTGGGCCCCGCAGCGCTCGACCACGTTGCCGGCGATATGGGCCCGCAGTGAATCGGTTAAATCGAACGTACAACCGCGTTCGTAGCGAGTGGCCCGGAAGCCGACATTGGCGGCGTAGTTGCGGTACAGCCGCACATCATCCAGCACGCCAACCGGATGAGAGAATCCCCACCCGGCTCCGGCAGTGAAGTCGGCGGCGCCGGCATCGGCGCTGCAAAAAGTATTGTCTTCAACGGTGATATCGCGGATCGGCGAGCCCTCACCGACGGCGCGCATGCGGATGCCCATCACCACGTCCTCGAAGCGGCAGTTGGCGATGCGAATCCCTTCACCGCGGCCCCAGATGCGGATGCACGCCGGATTGGCATCGGGGCGAACTCCAAAGGGCTTGGTGCGGAAGTCCCACGAGACCACATCCAGATCCCAAGGTTGCGTGGTCCAGCGGAAATCGAGGCCGCTGATCTCAAGGTGCTTGACGTCGGAGCCGATGATGAGGTCGGAATGCTGCCCCGCCTCGACCCGCACCGTGTTGGGGTCGACGCCAGCGGGCAAACGCACGTACAATGTGCCGCCACCTTTATGTTTGTCGAACCAGAACTCGCCGTCGGGGTCGTCGAGGTACTGCGGTTTGTCCTCCAGGTAATAACGCATGCCGCGGAAGATAATCGAGGCGTTGCCGCCGCCGGTCCAATTCGCGAAACGGACGGAGCCGTCGGCGGGATCGTAATCGATTACCTTGGTCGGGTAAGGCGTGCCCATCACCCAGCCGAACTCCGAATAGATGAGAGCCCCTTCGACAAAATCCTTGTCGAGGCCCTTCAGATGCGCGGCGTCGTTGGCGCTGAAACCATCCTTGGCTCGGAAGGGATGTGGATTGTTGGTCCAGGCGAACCACTGGGCCTTGTGATCTTCCGGCTGGCTTTTCCAATTGGGATGACGGGCCAGCGGGATACGGGTGGCCGCGCCACCGGCGTCGATCATCCACACCGCACGCGGCGCGAAATCCAGGCTGGCCTTCCACACCGCGGCCGACGGAGGGATCTTGGGATGGGCGGCGTTCGCCCAACCGGTGATAACCTGCGAGCCGGCCAGGATCGCGGGGCCGTCGCCCCAACTCGGATCGCGGGTGAGACGAATCGGTGCGCCAGGCCGGCCTTGTTCGGCGATTGTAAGCTGTCCGCGGTAGATGACCCCGCCTTTGAACACATAAGTCTCGATTCCGGTGGCCGCGGCGGCTTTGCCGCTGGCGGCTGCGTCCCAGGGGTGGTGCTTCCACGGTCGCTCCTTGGAGGCGCCGTCCGCGGCATCGGAGCCATTTTCGTAATCGATATAGCGGACGCTCCCGCCCGCCGTGAAATGAAACTCCTTGGGCGTCCACTCGATGTCGCCGGTTTCGGTGACCCGAGCGTAATCTTGCTGCCAAGAGAACGGTGTCTCGGCGGCCGGGACCGAGAAACACCAGAGGGCCAAGCTAGCGAAAGCGGCGACGCGGTACATATCGGAAACGACCCTTTCTTGATTCTACGGCAAAACCGGTTCCCAACCCGGCTGAACGATGGGATGGTAGAGCGGAGTTGATTCCGCCTAAGGTGGGATGAACTCCATCCTACGAACTTGCTCGCGAACGCCCATGCTACTCAGCGCAGACCAAGTGCCGCCTTGAGACAGATGTCTATTTGATCCATGGTAGCCTGCGAGAGTCTTCCAATTACACGCGAGACGTCTGACTGGCGGATCGTATAAAGATTCGAACAATTCACCGCTGAATCGCGGTACAGTCCCGAGGCGGGAAAATCCGGGTGCCCGCTCAGGATGACGTACTGCGTATCCTCTCCGGCTCGACGGATGTTGGTGGTGATCAGCGCGACAATGGTCTTGGTCATCCGGACATTATCCCGGTCATTCTGTACAACGAGCGCCGGACGGACCTTGTCCGCAGGATCGTGGCGCGAGAAATCGACCGTGACGACATCACCGCGATTCATCGCTTGTACTGCTGATAGAAGTCGAGATCCTCGTCTTCCGCGACGGCTTCCATCATGCGAGAAATCGCCAGAGCGCCGGGCAGATCATCTTCCACCCCATGTTTCGCTCTTTCAAACGCATCCCGTCGCACGAGGATGCATTCCTCTCCGACCTCAGGCGGCACGACGGGCACCGACTCACCGTTGCGGATCGCCTGAACTTGTTCGCTTGTGAGATCCATAGGCATACCTCCAAGTAAGAATTGTAGTTCACCATCCCCCTTCGAGCAAGGGGGTGCTAAGCGCCTATCCGAAAACCGCGACGGGAGAGGGGGACAGGCACGAATGGCACTGCCGTTTGCGGCGCAAGGACTTACGACGCCGGGCGGATGGTTGGTTTCGGCGTGCCGCGGTCATGAGCCTGAAGGTTTTTGAAAGCCCAGAAACGGCGCCACCACAGCGATGCATGCTGTCGAAGTTCGGCGCAGCAGCAACCGGCGCACCCCACGGGTGCGTGAAAGGAGTCGCGATTTGAGATGCCGCGTCCGGGAACTGACGTTGGTGCGCGACCGTCTGGCGGTTATCATGGTACGCGGCGCGACCTTTCCTGGAGTGGTGTGGCACATTCATGACCAGGGAAGGTCGATGCCATCTTATCCGCAATCCCGCCCAGCGCAAACCCAGTTTTCGCTTCTCCA
>JAAYEH010000096.1 GCA_012728855.1 Rhodopirellula sp.
CGTACACCATCCGCGTTGGTCGAGGCATCAAAGCCAAGGTATGGACCAACAACGGCAGCAAGAGCACCTGGTACAACGTCACGTTCGCCCGCAGCTACCGGGACGAAGACGGCAACTACCAGGACGCCGACAGCTTCGGCCGCGACGACCTGCTGCACCTGGCCCGTGCCGCGGAGAAGGCTTTCGACTTCATCAACTGCCAGCTCCAAGCGGACGAAGAGTAACTCAACCAGCCCGGCCGCTCCGGCGGCCGGCTGCCCCACCATCATTCCCGAGAGTCGATCCAGTGTCACAAGTCGGCACCGAACGTCTGCTTCAACCGCCACTGCGGATGATGCCTGACATCGAGTTCAACACATCACGCCACCGAGGTCAGGAGCACCATGCGTAAAATTCACGAAAACCCGAACCATGCACAAGTCAGATCCGAGCGTGTCCGGCACGTCTCGGAAGATCGTCGGGAGTTCGACGTGACTTAATCGCTTTGTGGGATTTGCGCCAAACGGGATGATCTTGCAAGGCCCCAAGAGGTTCGTGGGCCGGTCTTGCCAAGCTGAGCCGAATTGTCAGACAGAAGTGATCGACGACCCACTCCGCGGCAGGAAACGAGCGGCTGTTCGGCGAGTGGAGTCGGCTTGCGTCGGGAACGGGTCAGTCGCCGCAGCGCCGCTCGGTGCCGATGGTGGAATGCACAGCAACAGGGTGCGCCTTGTGAGGGGTATTTGCGTGGCCCTGGAGGGCGACTTGCAGGGTGATGACCCCAAAGATCGCGTCGTTTTCGCCAGCGAAGCGGCGCGATGAGGTCTCGGATGTCGGAACCTATTGGTTAGCTTGTTGCCGGAATTCGGTCATGTTACGCTAATTCATTGGACTTGCCGTTGTTTTGCGGGCCGCCTGTCGTGTCCGAGTCGCACGCGGCGATCCTTGCTTGGTCTTCGATTGGGACGATTTCCGGAGGATTTGCCATGTTTGATGGTACAGGTTTGCTGGAAGGCATGGGTAATCTGGCGGGTTGGCTGTTGGACACGGGCGAACTCGATGGCTGGTCGAGTGACGACGTGTTCTCACCCTGGGAACAGCACGGTGGCATACTCGGCAGACCGGATCAGCACGCGGAGAATTGGCAGCACCAGGGAACGGACTTCACCTGTGCGGTAGTTTCGCAGCAGATGATTCTCCAACAGTTTGGGATAGAGGTAAGCGAGGCCCAATTGGTGTACGACGCCGTGACGAACGGTTGGCTCACGGACGCCGGCACATCGATGGAGGATCTGGGCCGTTTGCTGGAGCATTACGGCATCGACGCGCACCAGGTTGTCGGCGGTGGCGTCGAGTCGCTGATGAGCGAACTTGTCCAAGGGCGCGCCGTGATTGTCGCGGTGGATGCGGACGAGCTTTGGAACCCCGAATCCGCTTCTCTGGACGCCTTCGGACAAGACGTCGCGAATCACGCGGTGGTCGTCACGGGACTTGATCTATCGGACCCGGATCAGCCGCGGGTCCACATCAACGACCCTGGCGATCCTGATGGGGCGGGTAAGGCGTATCCGTTGGAACAGTTCCTCGATGCCTGGGCGGATTCCGGAAACGCGTATGTCGCGACCGACGATGCTCCTGCCGGATTGGCCCAAGACAGCCTTTTCGGCGCACACTTCGATTCCCAGTCCGGGCTGTACATGGATCAGGCGTTCTGGTCGGAATGGCTGCAATCCACGATTCGCGGCTTCGATGCAGAGGCGTTTAGGTCATCGTTGATGGCAATCGGCGGCGTCATTGCGATGGTCGCGGCGTACACAGTCGTGGATTCGATTTGGGATCACTTGGATGACGCGGGTCGAAATGACCTGTTCCTCGTGATCTAGCCCACAACACCAAACCTAGAGGAGGCAGCCGTGAAACACCCGCCGACGAACAGTGGACCACCACGAAATCTGCCCAACGCTCCTGTCGATTATCGCGCCGCAATCGGCGCGGCCTGGGTGCAGTTGCAGAAACTGGCCCGCGCGGAGGAGCGTCAAGGACTGGTGACCCAGTTGGAACCAGTGATGCAGCGGTTCGAGTTGGGCTTGTTCCGCTTGGTCGTCATGGGCGAGATCAAGAAGGGAAAAAGCAGCTTCGTCAACGCCCTGCTGGGCGAGCACGACCTATTGCCTACTCAGAGCGATGTGGCTACTTCTACGGTCTACAAGCTGCTATACGGTCCGCAGCGCAAGTTCAAGGTCTTCTTTCAGCCAGATATCGACACCGGTAAACGCCGCGAGGTTGTCGAGGTCTCCCGGGAGGAATTGAAAGATTACGGCACGGAGGATGGTAATCCGAAGAACGAGAAGCGGGTAGACTTCATCGGCGTTGAACTTCCTCACCCGTTGCTGAAGAAAGGCTTGGTGCTGGTCGATACCCCAGGTGTCGGCGGTTTGTTCCGGGCGCACCGCGACATCTCGTTGCGGTACGCTCCCAACGCCGACGCCGTGTTCTTCGTGCTGGATTCGGTCGAAGCGGTAATTAGCAAGGACGAAATCCAATTCCTCCGCGAGTTGACCTCAAAAGGTACCAAGCGGATCTTCTTCGTACAGACCAAGACGGATATGACGGACACAGAGCAGTGGCAGGCCTGGGAGATCCGCAACAGGCAGGTGCTCTGCGAGAACGTGGGCATCCCGGCCGCGAACTTGTACTACTTCCCGGTCAGTTCCAAACTGAAGAAGATCGCCGACAAGCGACACGATGGCCAGCGGCTGACAGACAGCGGTTTCTTGACCGTTCTTGATTTTCTGCATCGTGGCCTGATGGCGACCAAGGAGCGACAGATGGCGGGTGACGTGGCTCGGTGCTTTCTCCAGACTTGCCAGCAGTTGGCCTTGGGCGTTCAGGAACAGGTCCATTTATATCAGGATCGCTCCAAAGAAGAGTCGGATCGTGTGCGCGAGGATTACCGCCGAGTCAAACAGGAACTGGAGGAATGGAACCGGACCACGTATCCGGAACAGGTACAGCGTTTCGGCGACCAGTTCACCGTGCTGCGGCAGAAGGCTGTCCAGCAGTTGCAAGAGGAACTTGATCCGGGCGGACCAGCGGTGACGGAGATCGTGGGTCAGCTTCGAGAGAACCAGACGGATCCGGCGAAGATTGTCGATGCGGCGCGTGACATTCAACAGGCATGGCTGATGGCGGTGGCGGAGCGGGTTGGTCAACTGCAACGCGAGTTCAATGTCCAGGTTTCGGCCTTGATGTCGGATACTTGTCAGGCTCTGTTTGCCGAGGAGCCCACTACCGCTGTTGGCCATGTTCTCGCTCAGCATCCCGATGTGGATCTTGAGGACATCCCCACTGCCGAACTATCGGTCCATTTCGGTCGCTTCGAGGCCTTGCGCAATGTCGTTTTCGGCGGAATGACGACCTTTGCAATGGTGAAGTTCGCTGGGGGAGGTCTCGCGATGGCCTTCCCGCCGGCAGCACCGGTAATAGGTCTTGCAGCGTTCGCAGTTCCAATTATCGGCATGTGGTGCGCTTCCAACGAATTGAAATGCCGTCGGCGCGAGGAGGCGTTGGCCAAGCTCCAATGCGTCTTGCAGAACCTCGCACGGCGATGTCAGCGACAGGCGATCAACCAGTTCTCCGAAATCGCCGCATCCTACGAACGTTACGCACGGGACACCTTCAGAAACGCTGCCGAGCAGGCCAAGGAGACGCTGCAACAACGCCTGAAGCAGGTGGAAGAAGTAGGCTTGCAGACCAAGGAACAGCGGCAGGCAGAGGGCCAATCGTTGCAGCGGCGACTCCAGGAAATCCGCGATCTTGAGCAATCCCTGCAATCGCTTATGAACAAACCAGCCTGATTTGGGGGGGCGGGCGTCATGGGCACTGCTGTATTCGACTATGACGAATTCCATCGGCTAATCGAGCGGTTTGCGGACGAGGTGCCCCAGATCCTGAGCGGACATCACACTACCGCCGACTTGGTGCCCCGCTTCTACGGTTTGCTGGATGCCGTTGAAAGCGTGTTCACGGTCGCCGTTGTGGGCCAGATGCGATCCGGCAAGAGTTCGCTGCTGAACGCCTTGGTCGGTGCGGACTTAGCAGTTACCGGGGTCAACGAGACAACCGCGACGATCAATTGGTTCAAATATGGCGAAGGCGAGCAATGCCACCGTGTTCGCGTGATCTGGAAGGACCGGCCCGCCGAGGAATTTCCCCTGACGGAGTTGCAGCACTGGATTGGTGATTCCGAGCGCGCCAAGGCGACCCGTTACCTGGAACTGTTCTCTTCGTCCGCGTTTCTGCGTCAAGCCAACGTGGTGGACACGCCGGGTACGCGCAGCGTGCTCGAATCGCACGAAAGGAAGATCCAGGAATTCCTGGCCGCCAAGCACGACGCCGAGACACGACGGCAGGGTGGTGCCGCCGACGCTATCGTTTACATGCTGATGCCCGTGGCCCGCGAATCCGACCGCGATCAGTTGGCCGATTTCGAACAGCACACCCGTCTGCCTGGTTCGTCGCCTTACAACAGCTTGGCCGTAGTCCACAAGTGGGAAGCAATGCTCAGTGTGGAAGATCCGGTCGAAGAGGTTCGGCGCAAGGCGGAGCGAATCTCGAAGGCCATGGGGGATTTGGTGTCCGCAGTGATTCCCGTCAGCGCGCCGCTTGCGTGGGCGGCAGAGCAGTTCACGGATGCTTTTTGGTTGCAGATACTGGAGTTGGCCGTCAACTGCCCGGCGGACGTGCTCGACGAGTTGCTCCTCCTGGATCGGGATTTCATGCAAGCGAACATCGCCGGATGCCCGTTGGACGCAACAGCTCGGCAGCGACTGTACGCTGCCCACCGTTCACACTTGCCATGGCCCTCGCTGAAAGTGGTGCTTAGGATCGCTTCGAAGCAAGCACCGGGTTGCGTGGCGGATCTACGGGCGGCCATTCGTCAGGCGAGCGGCATCGACGTGTTACGTGGCGAATTACAGCGGCGGTTTTTCGCCAGAACCAAGATGATCAAGGCATTCAGTGTCCTTTCGAAGGCGTTGGAGCCCTGCCAGATCGGTTCACGCCGGCTGCGGAACCACAAAGTGGAATCCAGTCGACTCATGGACGGGGCGCAGGCGGCGATGGCGAGCCTTTCCCGATGCGCGACCGCGGATGCCACCCTGGCGCCCGTCCAACGGTATTTGGAGGAAACTCGCTCCATTGTCCAAGACGATCTGCGACGGGCAAGCGAGACCCTACGGAAATTGGACGAGTTGGCAGTAACGGTCCACGACGCCTACGGGGACATGAACGCGGATCTGCAAATGCTGGAATTGATCGACACTAACGAAGAGGCACTGGGGAGCGAATGGGCTCGCGCACTGCGACATCTGTTTGGCTTTGCTGGTCCCGAACTTAACGCACGTATCAGCCCATTGCTCGAATCAACGGGCGACGGGGATGCCACGGATGTGATTCAGGATACCATCGGGGAAATGCGACGCCTTCTTATGCGGAGTAAGGGAGCGATTCGGAAGGTGGCCGAACATGCCGTTGCCCGCTTGGAACAGATTGCCGACTGGCTTGACGACCGAGCGCACAACGAACCGTGAACGCGCAGAGGAGACCACGAGATGACAGCCCCTGCAATTGCCATTGACTTCGGGACCACACGTACGAAGGTTGCGTTTTTCGATTCCGAGCGCGGAGAACCGCGTCTGGTCGAACTTGGCCGCGAAACACGCGCGATCGTTCCTTCGATCTTTTATGTACCCTCGGAAGGCGAACGACTGGTTGGTGACGATGCGCAAGACATGCTCGATACAGACCCAGATGGGATCATCATTGGATTGAAAAAAGAAATCCACAAACTGGGCAAGAAACACTTGGGGCGAGGCCGTCCGAGCATCGACCGCGTAGAACTGGCCAGCACGCTGTTCTGCTTCATCCGCAACGGGTGCCGTGACGAGGTGTTTCATAAGGACGTCGTACAGTGTGTATTGACAGTGCCCGTGACTTTCGAAGAACAGAAACGCGAACGGATCCGTCAAGCGGCTGAACTCGCCGGCTTCCGCGAGATCGTTATTGTAGATGAACCTGTGACTGCAGCGAAGCATTGGCTGTCTACGTCTGGCCAGTACATCGCTGACACCGTCGTCGTCTGTGACGTGGGTGGTGGTACGACGGACCTTGCTCTGCTGCGCCATCGCGACGGTCATCTTGTTCCCGTTGCCGATGTGCCGCCTGCTGGTTTTGCCCTGGGCGGAAACGACGTCGACGAGAGCATCTGGGAGTCTGTTCTGGAGCAGGATCAGGCCGGCCACGCGGCGGGCTGCTGCCGATCCGCATTTCTGGCCAGGCTCCGCCGTGTGAAGGAGTTGCTTACCCGTGACCGCCGCGAGCAGATTCCTCTGGCGTTAGGTAACACCAAGCTCACGATATCGAGAACGTTGGTCGAAGAGCGGACTCGCGAGTTTGTCGACGAGGTGGCACAGGAGACGCACCGCTTTCTGGAGCGTTGTCAGGCCGTTGCGAATGTGGGAGACAGCCCTATCTTGTTGGTTGGTGGTGCATCTCGTCTGCCGGGCCTCAAGGATGCGTTGGAGCGATTGGCGCCAGGATTGGTCTACCAGTGGAATTACTCGGACTACGCCACGGTTCTGGGAGCGGTCGAACGTCCCGCCTCCACCTCGACGACGGCGTCCGTCGCCGTCACCATTCCCCGGTCGCCACCAGTGGAAGCGGAGTCTCCGCTGGAAGACGAATTCGCGCAGGCACGGTCAATGTGCGGGGAACCAGAATCGCTCCCTGTTCCAATGCCAGTCACGGAGCCGGGTGCTGAAGCACACGCATCGCTCGTTCGCGCTCAGCAATTTCTTGAACAAGCGCAGCGACTTGCGAACGACGTTTCCCCTGAGCATCAGCCAGAACGTGAACACCATTTGGACGCGGCACTCCGGCACGCTCAGGCTGCCTGCGATCTCGAACCAACGTGGGCGGATGCCTTCTGCGTCAAGGCCAAGGTCTTGAGCGAGCAATCGGAATTCACGCTGGCGGTCGCCGCGATGACGATCTGTTTGCGTCTCAATCCGGAGTATCCGGACGCGTTGGGACTTCGAGGCAGATGCAAGTTTGCTTCTGGTGATTTTGCAGGAGCCCGCCAGGACTTGGACGAGCAGATACGGAGATGCCCATCCGCGGCTTGGGATGTACTTCGCGCGGCAGCCTGCGCGCGTAGCGGAGATGCGGCGGTCGCAGTGGCCGATCTGCGCTCGGCCATCGAATCGAGCAGCAAGGATGCTTCGCGGGCGTCTGTGTGTGCGATTGCGGGGTTGCTACTTCATCGTCAGCTCAAGAATCCGTCTGAATCTATACCTCTCTATGGCCAAGCCTTGGCGGCGATTTCTGTGGATGTGCCTTTTGATGAGTCCCAAGAGTTCACTTCGAAATGCGAGATCTTTGCCCTCCTTGATTCGATGATCATCAGTCCGCACCAAGTTGTGAATCCAGTGGCTTCGGTTCAGCGGCACCTATGGCAGGCGATCATGGCGATTCGCGGTCAGTGCGATCGTTCTGCAGTCGCCATGTTCATCAAGTATTGCGGAGACCACGATGTTACGGACGATGAAATCTGGCAGGCTGAGCCGGAGTTCTGCCGATACTGTGCCGACATTTGCGCTGCCGATGGTGACGGCAATAGGGCTGTCATTTGGCTGAAGCGGCTCTGGGAACGCTGTCCCGAGTACGACGTTCGAACCATTCGCAAAGATCCGGGTATCCAATCCGCCGCCGGACACGCCGGCTTGCGAGAGGTTCTCGAAGTGAAGTTGTCCTGCGATGAAGATCACGGTGCGCTGCTCAACCAGGTAACCATCACGAATGAATCCGCTTTCCGGCTCACAGCGATCGAGGTTAGCATATCCGTCACCCGGAAGGATGGAAAACAGGATGCACCAATCCTACGGCGGCTGGACGTGCTCGAGCCCGGAACGTCCCACGAATGGGAGGGTGTGTTCCAGGACGGCGGGTGGTTTGGCCGCAACATCTGCAGCGTCTCGATGGCGTGGAAGTGCGCCCAAGGTGCGTCGACATCGCCCCCGGGTCTGTCGCACAAGATGCCCTTTGTCGCTCAGCTGAATTGCCCCGGCTTTGCTCAGCAAAAGTGCGTCACTACTTGGAAAGAAGAAAGGGGTTCCTTCTTCCAAGTAGAAGTAGTCCGTGGAGATCTCGAGGATGGGGCC
>JAAYEH010000097.1 GCA_012728855.1 Rhodopirellula sp.
CGGATTTCTCTGCCGTCCCACATTTGCAGTTCGGAGCAATCGTTCCCTGCGGGGTTTGCAGCGCAGGCACCGGCCCAGGCCCAAGTCACCGGCGCGCCGATGTCGGTGTTCACATTACTATTCCTATCAAACGATCCGGTTTTTCGACCGCACGTGCGGACTGCTGATGTTGGTGTCGGCCATGTTCACGGTCTCGTGGATCCAGCGGCACAACGAGATGACGGCCTTGCTCGCCGCCGGGGTTTCGCGGGTCCGGGTGCTGACGCCGGTCGTCGCGGCGGTGATCGCAATCGGCCTGCTCGCGGCGGCCAACCGCGAGTTGGTCATTCCGCGCTTCCGGGACGAGTTGTCGCGGCGCCCGCAGAATCCGCTGGGAGACCAGGCCCGGCGGCTCGAATCGCGCTACGACGGCGAAACCGACGTGCTGTTGGGCGGTAAAAACTCATTCGCCGACCGGAAACGGATCGAGGAGCCGAACTTTCTGCTGCCGGCCCCGTTGCGCGAATACGGCAATCAACTGGCGGCCGACAACGCCTATTACATGCCTGCCAACGGAAACCGGCCCGGCGGATATCTGCTCGACGGCGTGCGGGAACCTAAGAACCTCGACGGGCGGCCCTCGCTGACGCTCTCCGGCCGGCCGGTCCTGATTACTCCCCGCGACGCCCCCGGCTGGCTAGCGCCGGGCCAGTGCTTCCTGGTCAGCAACGTCGATTTCGACCTGCTCCAGGGCGGCGAGGATTACACGCAATTGTCCTCGACGGCCGAATTGGTCCGCGGGCTGCGCAACCCCAGCCTCGGCTTCGGGGCCGACGTCAAGGTGGCGATCCATTCCCGCATCGTGCAGCCGCTGATGGACTTCACGCTGCTCTTCCTCGGCCTGCCGTTGATCGTCGCCCGGGAAAACCGCAACGTGTTCCTCGCCATGGGCGTGTGCATGGCGATCACTACCGTGTTTTGGCTGACGGCCATCGGGGCGCAACACCTGGGCGAGATCATGCTGATCGACCCCTCGCTCGCCGCCTGGCTCCCGTTGTTGATCTTCATTCCGGCGGCGGCGGGACTGGCGGAGTCGCTGTGGAGATAGGCCGGCACGCTAGAACGCCTTGGCGTCGATCACGTAGCCGTCCTTGCGGTTGCCCAGGCGGCGGTGGATTTCCGGATCGATCGAATAATGAACCATGTCCACCGAGCCGTCGCAGCAGGCCATGTGGAAGCCGTTGGCGTGGGCGCTGCCGAAAGGCCAATACGGATAGGATGCTGAATAGCCGGGCGTGTCGGGCTGAGGAATGCAGTTGGTCCAGCGCACGATGTCCGTGTTTTCGCCCATCAGCGAGCTTTCATTATCGCCTTGATCAAGGCCGGTGAAGTACTCGAAGGGATTGATGTACTTTTCGCCCACGAGATATGTAAGACTGGTTCCGTCAACAACATCGGAAATTCGGATCAGGCTGCCCATGTAAGAAACGCCCGTGGCCTTGGCGGCGACTTGAGCAAAACTCTTCTTTGCCTTGAGCGTCATTTGTCCGGGGGGATTTTCGACCTCTGTTGTGCTGGCCGGACCCGCACCGAAGTTTGGCGGAGCCGGAGCCCAAAACGGATTAGCGGGGTGGCTGGGATCAGTATATTCGTCGCCGCCGTTAATCGCATAATCGTTGCGTCCCACCATACTCGGCTGACCGGCGTTGACCACCGGCCTCGATCCGCCCGCGCTCTCCGGGTTCCATATGTATGTTATAGCTTGCCGCCGGCTAGGGCAATGAAGAACGCTCAACGGAACGGCCAGTCGGGCAAGATGTGCGGCATATTTGGGGCTTCCGGTCCCGCTAGTCAACCCTGCGCCCATCTCGTGCAGTGCTTCCTGTTCGATGAATGGGAGGAGGTTGTATATCCATCCTCCCGGTTGTCGCCAGTCATTCCCGCGGTCTGCGTCTCCAGTCCAGGCGAATCCCCATCCGTTAGAGGGAAAACGCCCGGTGATTTGTTCGTGGTTTAGGCAGCTAAGCGCGAGTTGCTTGAGATTATTTTTGCACTGTAATTGCCGCGCCGCCTCGCGCGCGGCCTGAACGGCCGGCAGCAGTAGCGCGATCAGGATGCCGATGATCGTAATGACCACCAAAAGTTCCACCAACGTGAAGGCGGCGGACGTGCATTTAGCCCGCCGTGAATACACAGCAGGAGAGAGAGGGGAGGGGGGTGGGGAGAGGGCTGGCCGCTTGAGCGGCCAGTGAAACGCCCCGCGGCCGCGGTCGCGGGGGTGATCGTATATCCGCCGCGCACACGCGGCGTAAACGGATTGAGGATTTTGGGTTATGGATGGTGGATTTGTTTTCATGGCATTGTTTCCGATAATGTGTGGTGTGCGTCCGCGACGCACAGCGGCGTTCCGTAACATTGGTGCGTCGGGGACGCACCCAACGCAAAATCGCTCCTATACGATAAATGTCCGTCGGACGGCGAAGGGTGGGAGAGCGGGCGCGAGTTTCGTCCGACGCGGCCGCCCGCCACCCTCCGCCCCCCGACATCCCACCTGTTTCTATCTCCGCTTGCGCCAGGCGTAGGCCAGCAGGCCGAACAAACCGCAAGTCAGAAGCGCCAGCGTGGACGGTTCGGGTATCTGGCTGACCGACCAGCTATCCAAATTTAAGCGGCAGTAGCCGTAGGACAGCATGCCGATGTAATTGTTCGGATAGTAGTTCGCGGTGGTATAATCCAGCACCGGGGTCGCCGCGCCGTCGACGTAGAGCTTGATGTTCAGCGGAGTGGTGGCGCTAAAGGGGTTATCGCTTCCCACGCCGGTAACCTTCATCACGAAAGTGTGATCCACGGCGGGCACTTCCAATGCTCCGCTAAGCCAATTAGGGATCGGGACGATCGACTGAGCAACGCCGTCTTCATGCACCATCATCTGGCAAGGGCTGGCGTAGTTGTTGCTGCCGTCAGTCGTTCCCAGCCTGAAGCCGACAAACACGCCGCCTGCCGTGGAGCTCAACAAGGGCCTATAGTCCACAGTATTTCCTATTTCGTCCGCGCCGACTCCCACGGTAAACCAAGAGGTGCCATAGGCGGTTCCCGAGGAGAGCGTGGCGGAAGCGGTCCATGTGAGTTCCAGCCCGCCCGCGGAATCTTCCCCTTTTAACTGCTGGTTGAGCCATATATATGCCCAAGCGGAGGAGGAGGATACGCCTGGGCCGAGGCGAATATCCTCATAGTTGTAAGTCGATTCACCCACCTTTGTATTAGCGCTATAATTTGCAGCGTATAAGTACCCCGTTCCCGCATACTTCCCGCCGGTGCGCGTGGCGATGTCTTGATTGACATCTGACGATAACGTGGTGGTGTAGCAGTTGTCGCTGAAGAGCAAATCACCCCTGGCGTCAGCAACGAACCAGATTGCGACGACGGCCAACGACATAACACAGATACGGGCAATTACGTTGCGATTCATAACCGATCTCCCTCATAAAAAGGTTGTGTGAAAAACGGTGAACTCTCATTTCTAAATCTGCCGGTTTACGAGGCATTGCACCGTCGTGCATTCGGAAAACCTTTCGGCGGCGCTCAATGATTGCTTGTCGTTCGCCCCTCCTTTCCGCCGCTATTGTACGGCGCGAGGCCGGCGTCGCCGTCGCCGCGCCCGCCGCAAATTGCACGGCCTTCCAGTTCCAACAACAGCGCCACCGGACTCGGGATGTTCGCCTCGTTGCTCGGCGATTGATTGGACACTTCGATCTCCAGCACGTTGATGCCCTCGACGAAACCCTCGCGGACCGCAAACGAGCAATACCGGTTGAACGGCGGTTCGTAGTTGTGATCGCCGATCGACGCGGAACGGCCGTTCAGCCGAATCGCCGTCACGTGGTTGTCGGCGAGGAACCGGCCCCGTATGAAAGCCGAGCCCGGCGTCAGGCCGTTCAACTCGAACGTCGTGCGAAAGGTGAAAGTCGCGTCGCGGGGAACTTTCGGCAAGTCCGCGGCGATGGAAAGCCACTGCGATCGGGCCGGGTTGTTCGGCAGATAATACTCTGGAAGATTGCCGCTCATCTCGACCGACGTCGCCACGGCCTGTATCGGCTTGAATTCCGGATCGTCGCTGCGTGCGACGATCCGCCAGTGCGGGTCCGCGTCGCCCTCTTTTAATCCGACGCCGGTGTTGAACA
Organism: Rhodopirellula sp.; assembly: GCA_012728855.1. Classification (GTDB taxonomy): domain Bacteria; phylum Planctomycetota; class Planctomycetia; order Pirellulales; family Thermoguttaceae; genus JABWBD01. The sequence goes on from JAAYEH010000097.1 coordinate 4,161, forward strand.
ACTTGATCGGAGTCCACCGGGGCAGGTCGCGGACGAATCCGCCGGCGGCGAGGGATTCCCGACGGACAACGACGCCGCCGCCCGCCGCGTCGCGTTGCACTCGGGCCGATTCGCCCGCGTCGAGCGTGACTGTCGGAGTGCCGCTTGCTAGGCCATCCCCCGCGACCGCAGTCGCGGGGCGTTTCTTTCCGTCCTCTGACCTCTGACCTCTGACCCCTGATCCCTGGCCCCTGATCCTTGACCCCTCCGCACGTACCACCACCCGACCCTGAAACACGTGCGACGTGGTGTCGCCGTTGGCGGCAACCTCGACGCCGAACTCCGTGCCCAGGTCGGTGACGATGGCCGTGGGAGTGCGGACGGTGAAGAGGGGAGAGGGGAGAGGGGAGAGGGGAGAGGGGGATTGAGAATTAGTGGCTAGTGGCTGGTGGGTAGTGGCTAGTGAAGCTGCGTTGGGCCGGCCTCCTTCCTCCTTCCTCCTTCCTCCTTCCTCCTTCACACTGGTCACTGACAACTGACCACTGACAACTTCTCCCGCCCCCCGTCCCTTGCCCCCCGCCTCCACTCGCGCAACGAGTTGGCCAAGCGAGAGATAGCCGCCAGCGGTGGAATCGACTTCATAGTCGCAGGGGCCTTCGAGGATGACTTTCGCGCCAGAGTCGTAGGTGATTTCCAGCAGGCCGGATTTCAGCTTGTATGTGCGGCCGAGCGCGACGCGGTATCCCAGCGGCGCTATGTAATTTGGCTCGTCGGACCATTTCGCGCCGGCAATGCCGGTGACGCGGCCGACGAAGACCGGGGCGGGGCGGTCGTGGATTGATTCTTCACCGGAGGTCGTTGACCTCCGGCTATTATCACTGCTTGCAATGGAAGAACCGCGGTCGGA
>JAAYEH010000098.1 GCA_012728855.1 Rhodopirellula sp.
GGATCAGCGCCGACGATTCCCAGTCGGCTCCGTCAGAAGACGTAATCACGCGCAGCGCCCCGTCCGGCGAAGCGTGCCCTTCGCCTTCTCGGAATACGCAGAACCATGTTCCCTTGAAGCGGATCAGGTCGGTGAAGGCGTTGTGCGGTGCCTTGTCCCAAATCTTCCTGACCTCGACGAGTTCGGCTTCGCTCTCTGCCGCCAACACCTGCCGGGCTAAGGCGACGATCGCTAGAAAGAGGATGTACCTCATAGATCATCTTTTCTCTCTGGTGAACTCTCCGGCCGAGACAAGCCCAGGGTAACCGGCCATCCAGCCCCTGTCCAGTTCGGGGCCAATTTCTTGTTCATTCCCATGCCTCGCGTCGACTCTGGCGGACGAGCAAGGCCGGATACTGCTGGTGCGCTCGTAGAGCGGGATTGCACTGGGCCCGACAGCGGCTATGCTGAGGGTTGGCGAACACTGCCGAACAGACCACGATCGGTAGAGATCCTACTATGACGGAGCCAATCGATCGCACCGAGAAGCCGACGGCATGTCCTCGCTGCGGGCATTCCCCCGTGGCTGATATCCTCTACGGCTTGCCTGCTTTCAGCCCTGAATTTGAGGCACAGTTGAAGGCAGGAACGCGCGTTCTCGGAGGTTGCTGTATATCCGGCAACGACCCTGCGTGGCAATGCACTCGATGCGGCCTGGAGATCAACCAACGCATTCCCGACCGGGAGCCTCAATAAATCGTGATGACGTTAACCGCCGTTGGGTCGAGATCGACCGGGAACTTGCTGAGTTGGCGGGGTGCAAGGTGATCCAAGGCAACCCGGCCATGCGCGAAGGGGAACTGTTGGAGGAGTTGGACGCGTCGGAGTACGAAGCGGGAGTGATCTGGTTCCAGGAACGAGACAGGTTGTCTTGACGATCGTCATGCTTGTGCAGTGCCCGGGCGGACGGCACCTGGCAACCACCGTGACCGCGCCGGGCGACGAGCCAAAACGGTTCGACTTAAAGAGCGCCAGCCCCGAGGTCCAAGCCACCACGTGGCTCGGGTTCGTCAGCATCGGGTCGCCGGGCGCGGTCTTCCATCTCGACAATATCCGCTTGAGCAACTCCGCCGAATGAGCGCGGAACAAAATCGCTGGAATTTCAGCCCTGGATAAGGAGACAACGATGAATCGGCACCCCGTCTTGCGCACGATGGCGGTTTTGGCAGCGCTGGCGAGTTTTTCCCTGCTCGGAATCACCGCGCCCGTCATGGCTGCCGAAGCCGACAGAACGGACAAGGCCCTGTTGGGCCACTGGCGCTTCGATGAAGGCGGCGGCGATGTGGCCAGCGACAGTTCGGGCCACGGCAACGACGGAGAGATCCGCGGCGCCGACTGGGTGAAGGGCCCGTTCGGCACCGCCCTTCACTTCGGAGGCCGTGAAGCCTACGTCACCGTTCCAGAAATCGCCTCCGTGGACGGCTCTGCCGAACTCACCGCGGAGGCCTGGGTCTACTGGGAGAAGGGCGGTCGGTATCCCAATATTCTCACCGGCGGAACCTGGTGCCCCGGCGGATTTCTGTTCTTCGTCGCCGACAACGGATGCAGCTTCCGCCTGGGCAAGCCCGGCAAGACGCCCCCGCCCGTAACGGACTGGAATGAAACCTCCGCCAGCTTCATGCAATTCGCTCCAGGCCAATGGTATCACCTGGCGGCGACGTTCAAACGCCCGCATGTCCGGACGTATGTCAATGGGAAGGCTGTTGGCACCACCACCTGGGACTACCCCATCGGATTCTCGGGCGATCTTCAGATCGGAACCTGGAGTAATCCCCAGACCTGCCATCAGGGCTTGATCGACGAAGTGAGGCTCTACAACCGGGCGCTCACACTCGAGGAAGTGCTTGCGGACTACCAGCGAACGGCGGCCGGAAGGGAGCCGGCTGCCGCCGGCAAACAGGCCTACGAGCAAATACCCGCGAAGCCCCTTGCCCCGGCGGTGACACTCGAAAACGACTTGACGCGCCTCCAACTCGACGCCCGTGGACGGTTGATCAGCCTGGTCGACAAGGTCACCGGCAAGAACCACTCCGCCCAGGTGCCTGCGTATTTTGTCACCATCAAGAAAGGCGGCATAACATACCGGCCCTCCGCCTGCACCGGGGACAGCGGCAGACTGACGTTCAACTTCCGCAAGAGTGGCATCACGGCCCTGGTCAAAGTGACCGTCGAGCCTCGCTACTTCGTTTTCGAACTCACCGCGGTGAGCGACTCGGACGTGGATGAGGCGGTGCTCGGCGGCCTCGCCGTGGATCTTGCCAAGGACATGAGTGCATCGGTGGCTTGGGCTTCCGACGGCGAGTTCGCCGCGGCGGTCGTACCGCTGAACCTGCAGGTCGACGTCGGCATGACCGGGGGGACTTATCCGGCCTTCTCGCCCAAGTGCGTGCGGCGCTATGGCTTGCCGGGCGCCAAGGTCGCGCTTGCCGGATGCCCAAGCGGCGAGGTGCATGAGGTGCTCAAGAAGATCGTCCGCGACGAGGGACTGCCCTATTCGCCGCTGGGCGGGCCTTTCGCTCTGGACGCCGAGGAGAACCGCGGCTCCTACCTCTTCGCCGTCGTGTCGGAAAGCAACGTCGACGAGTGGATCGAGTTGGCTCGCCTCGGCGGTTTTGCCGAGGTCCACCTCTGCCCGTGGTGGCACAAAATGGGCCACTACGAGCCCAATCCCAGTCTGTTCCCCCATGGACTGGCCGGCCTGAAACAGGTCACCGATAAGCTGCACGCCGCGGGCTTGAAGGTCGGCATGCACACGCTGACCGGTTGCATCCAGGTGAATGACCCTTGGGTGAGCCCCGTGCCCGACAAGCGCCTGGCCAAGGACGCGAGTTTCACGCTCGCCGCACCGGTCGGCGCCGACGACAAGGTCATCCCCACGGTCGAGCGCCCCGAAGGCCTTGAGACCTTTTGGGGCGACCTGAGCACGGGCAACACCCTCCAGATCGGCGATGAGATCGTGGCGTTCAAGGGCCTCTCCCAAGAGCCTCCCTACGGTTTCACCGACTGCACGCGGGGGCAATGGGGCACCACGAAGTCGGCTCACGACCGCGGCGCGGCGGCCCATCACTTGGTGGCGTCGTACTGCTCCTACATTCCCGACGAGGACAGCACGCTCGTCGACGAACTCGCCGACTGCATCGCCAAGGCGTTCAACACCTGCGGCTTCGACATGATCTACTTCGACGGCTCGGAAGGGATGCGATCCGCCCACGCCGTGGCCAAGATGAAACGGGCGATTTTTGGCAAGCTCCAGGGACGGGTGCTGGTGGAATCCAGTTCCGGCTCGTGGGGCGCCTGGCCGTTCCATTCTCGCGTCGGCGCCTGGGATCATCCCGTCTATGGCTTCAACCGCTTCACCGACTTGCACTGCGAGAGTTTGCAGCGCCACAGCGCCAACGAACTCTTACCCGGCCACATGGGCTGGTGGGTGATTACCGGACCATCGGCCGACCATGCCGGCATGTTCCCGGAAGACATGGAGTATTTCTGCGGCAAGTGTCTCGGCTGGGACTGGTCGATGTCGCTTCAAGGCGTCGCCGCCGGCCAGACCCCGCCCAACGCGCGGCAGAACGAGTATCTCGCCATGTTGGGCCGCTACGAGCGGCTGCGTCTGGCTCGACACTTCCCCGAGGAGGTCAAAGCCAGGCTCCGCACGCCCAAGGAGCAGTTCCGATTGACCCAGGACGACGAGGGCAACTGGCAGCTCAGGCCGACCGACTACCTCGCGCACAAGGTGACCTCTTTGGCCGACGGCACCGCGGCATGGACCTTCGAAAACCGCTACGCCGTCCAGCCCGCCAGGCTCCGCATCGAGGCGCTCTATGCTTGTCAGCCCTACGATGCGCCTGAAGGCGTGCTCGTGGCGGATTTCACGAAACCCGATGAGTTCAGCCAGCGCGCTGCCGCCGCAGGCGTCACGCACGGTCTGGCCGCGTCGGCCGAACAGGTGAAGGTCGGGACCGTGAGCGGGTCGCTGACCGCAAAAAACACCACCGCCACGCGCAACGCGGCCTGGGCGAAAGTCGGCCGGTCCTTTACGCCCCCGCTCAACATGAGCAACTGCGACGCGTTGGGGGTGTGGATCCACGGCGACGGCAAAGGGGAGTTGCTGAACTTCCAGCTCAACAACACCCGCGAGTACTACACGGCCTGGGACGACCACTATGTTGACGTCAACTTCACCGGCTGGCGCTATTCTGAACTCTTGCTTCGCGAGCGCGACGCCCAGCGCTACCAGGACTACGTCTGGCCGTACGGCGCAGCATGCGACGTGGGCCGGATGCCCATCCAGCGCAACCGCGTCGGAGCCTTCAATGTCTACTTCAACGATCTGCCGACGAACCAGGACGTGCATTGCTTCCTCGGCCCTGTCAAGGCATTGCCCGTGATCAAGGTCAAGCTGAACAATCCGACCGTGGTCATTGGTGGCCGCCGGATCGTCTTTCCGGTAGCACTTGAAAGCGGCCAGTTCATCGAGTACGAAGGCCCGTCGGATTGCCGCTGGCACGACGAGCGCGGCGCGGTCCTCCAGCGGATCACTCCGCAGGGAGACCAGCCCGAGTTGATGCCGGGGGAGAACGCCGCCAGCTTCACCTGTGACGGGCCTGCAGGGTTCAACACGCGAGCCAAAATCACCCTGATCACCCAGGGGCAGCCTCTGGGAAGTCCATCGCCGCGGAAAGCCTCCGACTGAAATTGCCTGCGTTGGTGTTCCGCATGAACTGGATCCGGGCGAGCTACGAGCTTGAGTGCGAAAAGTGCAAGAAGACGTTACAAGAAAACCAAGTGCCCCATGTGTGGCATGTTAGCGGCGGCTAGTGAGTGAGCCATTGTGGCGGCCAGTTTTCAGCCAGTTTGGGACGGACGAATTAGCGCAATCGCTTGAAGCACCCCCTCGCTACTCTCGCAGAAGACCGCGGCGAAACCGATCGAAGGCGGCCGGTCGACTCAGGCTGCACAGCCGACATCGATCTCGCTCAGCGATCCGCGAATCAATGCCGGATAACGCCGTAGAGAGTGTCGTTATCCCGACCTCCGTCCAGAACATCGTTTCCGTAGTTACCGGAGAGAGTATCAACGCCATCGTCGCCGTAGAGGAGGTCGTTCTTGTGCCCGCCGAAGAGTGTGTCGTGGCCGGTTCCTCCAGCCCACCCCACGGCAGGCAATCTTGAGGCCGCGCACAAATGCCCCACTGCAGAGCGGGTGCTGCTCCAGTCGGCGACGGCTTTTTTCTTTTTTCCTGATCGCGGCGCAAGAACGCGGTGAATTCTGGGTACAGCACATTGAAGGGGCGAAAAGAAAACCCAACGGAGAATCGAGAAAACAGGAGTACGAAAATGAGAACCTTCAGCCTGTCCCTCGTCGTGCTGTTGACTGCCAACCTTGCCTATGCCCAGGGAGTCGGCTTTGATGGCCGTGGCAGGGCCCCAAGCGCTTACGGCGTGCCTCAAGGCCAGTTCGGTTTCGGCGCGCCAACCGCCGGGTTCATTCATCACTCGGCCACGGCGCAGGAAGCAGCCGCGCGCGGTGCGGCAGCCATGATTCAGGCACGAGGCCAATACAACTTGCTCACGTCTCTGGCGGCCCTGAATGCGACGGAAGCGCAGCGAAGGGAACTGGAGAACAAACAGTTGAAAGCGGATCGCTATCTGGCGATGCGCCAATCCTATCGGGAGCGGCGGGCTGCCGAGTTGTCCCAGTCGCGGGCAGATATCAACGCGCCGAAAGAGACCGTGGCGGCGGACGCCATTTCCGCCATCCCGCGGGAGATCTTCTGGCCGGTCGCACTCCAGGCATCCGAGTTCGATGGCTACCGTCGCTTGGTTGAGCAGATCGTGACAAACCAGAACAGCGGTCGAGCCATTGCCTTCTCCGAAAAATCTCGTCTGCACCGCGCAACGCGGCTTGTGGAATCGAAGTTGACAAGCGACGGCTCCGCCGAGGCCGAAGCGGCCATGGCTTTCCTCGAAACACTCACGGGAAAGACCCCGCGACAAGCGACCCATCTGGCCAACAATCGCTGACGGCGAGAGCGTGGCAAGCAGAGGGTCGAATCGCCGGGCGGCGGCCACATAGGCCGCTGCTTTCCCGTGCGATGGGGGTTTTGACGCCTATCTAAGGGCTGCACTCATCCGAGAGAATCCAATCCGAGCCGAAGGAGCTTGCGCGTCTCGTCATCGAGCCAAGGCTGTTCCAAAGACCAGCATATTCCTCCGCGCAGCGACTCGTCGTCCAGCCCGGAAATCTGCTGCGTCAGGCGAAACCGCGCCACCGCGATAGCCAGAAAATAGAGCAGCGTGGCGATTTCGACAGGCAAAACGGCATCGGGACTGGTCCGACATCGCTTCGCGAAACGCTTGGTCAGATCCAGCAGTTCGACGGGAGGTTCCGGATGGTGAAAAAGATCCCGAAAGGTGACGAGAGGTATTTGCGAAGCGCTCGAATTCGGCAAACGGACGGGCAGATTGGGATCGACCGTGCCGAGATCGTCCGCAAGCGGCGCTGCCAGTTGATGCTCAAGAATGGCAGCCATTTCCGCACGTTCCCAGAGTTGCCCGCGACCGCCTGCGGGATCGAGCATCCTGGCCAGCGATTCGGCCGGCACCTCGTCGAAGTTGGTAGGTTCCATGGGACAATCCTGCGATCGATTGAATCAATTGGGTGTTGCTCTCTTGCCCCCGGCCGCCAAAACCCGGTGCAATTCGACGATTTCCGAGTCGATCTCTCCCTCGTCGCGAGTATATTCGCCGATCACTGCCCGCAGAATTCTCGCGTACATCCGCTTTGCGGTGACCAGGGCATTGTTCGCATGAACGGGGGAAGGATAACCGAAACGAGCCACCAACTCGCGGTAATCGGGTGCCGGCGTTCCCTCCAGCATTGGCCTGACGACGCGGAAGTCGAACAGTCCCCACAATTCCGCACGTTGCGACCTCTCGCACTCTTCTTGCATCCGATTGAGGGCGTCGCGAATGATTTGCCGAGCCCACGCCTTGTCGAACTCCGCCGACGGACAATCGCCGCCGGAAACGTCGACCGTCCAATCCTCTCCTCCAGCCAGCGCGCCTTCGCCGGCCGCCCTCTTTTTCGCGCGATCGTTTCGCAGGCAATTCCAGACGAACCGCTCCAGAGCCGTTAAGAGAAACGTGCGGAACTTCCCCAAATGCCGGTCCGCGCGACCAAACAAGTCCTTTTCGAGAACCTTCGCCGCGACGAATTCCTGCAGCAGATCGTCGGCGCGGTCTTCCCTCAGGCGTTTGCCGTAAATGAGATGGGCTCGCAGGGCGGGTAGACTCCGCTCCAAGAGCCGCTCGATGGCGGCCCGCTTCACCATCGAATCGTCTTCCCGCGCCTGGCTGATCATCGACCAGTGCGTGGACGGAAATTGCTCCGGGTAGTTGCCCGCGTTTCCCATGGCCCGCCTCTTTCGCGTTGGATAGGGAACTCTTTGATTGGATACCGAGCACCATCGCCGCGTCAAGTAGGTCTCGGCTAGGAAAACCGGCGGCGCGCAGGATCGCACAAGAGGCCGGGTAACTAAAGACGAGGCCGAGACGAGTTCAACCGATCGACGCCAAAACGGGTACCACCATTTCTCAACACACCGTTTTGCGAACGGGCTATTCGTCCTGGTATCCTCCGCTGTAGCTGTAACCGATCTGGAGTTGCCCGGCAGACGTAAAGAAGCCGCCGAACATGTCGGGCACACTCGCCAAACGATGGATCGGATTCTCGGCTGGCCGAGGCACCGGCCGCGAAAGGAGTTCCTCGGGCAAAGGCGTGGGAGGAACCGCCGGTTGCTTGGCGGGAGTTGGCGCAGTTTTTGGAACGCGGGATTCGGGGGGAATCGGTGCCGGCGGAACCGCGGCTGCCGCTCGGGACGGGGCAGGCCGTGAAAACAGCGGCCAGACCCAGCGGCAGGATCGGAGAAGAGTGGTTCTTCATGGTTCGACTCCCTCGCTTGAAATCTTTCGGGGGCTGCGGGGGAGCAAGGTGCCGCACTGGACTCTCACGATCCCGGCACGCGGGAAGCAACGCCCGCGCCTGCTTGGGCACCCCCTTGCGGATGTAGAGATCCTTTTCGGACGGCCGCATTGGGGCTACAATGAGGCATCTCTTGGTCAAAATCACCGAGCGTAAGGCGTACAACCAGCTTCGGGACCAGCGGCGGGCGAAGCGCGGGGGAGGCCGGCTTCGCGGCGAGTCGGTCCTCGGAAGTGGCGAGGCTTCCCAAGAGCGGGCAGGGATGGACCAAATCATTGGCAACGAGCCGACACCCACATTTGCCGCCATGCTCGCCGAAGCGCTCGACGGACTGCTTGGCGGCCTGACACCTGAGTTGAAGACGATCGCCCTGCTCAAGCTCGAAGGCCATACCAACGAGGAAATCGCCGCCAAGACGGGCCGATCGGTGCCGACGGTCGAGCGGCGTCTGCGATTGATCCGGTCGACTTGGCAAGAAGACCCGCCATGATGGCCTTCCGGCCGGGGCGGTGAGTCAATAAATGGCCCGGTTCCGGCAACGGAGTCAGACTCTGCCTACCGCAGGTTCAGAAAGATCGAGAGGGCCTCATGCCCGATCCGTTTTCGTTTGACACGCGAATGCTGCCTCTTGCGGCGCAACAAGAGATCGACGCCGTGTGCATCGAGTTCGAAAACGCGTGGAAGTCAGGCGACCGGCCGTGCATCGAGGCGTTCGTCACGCGGCTCTCCGAGCCGCTGCGTGCGCCGCTCTTGCGCAAGCTATTACTGGTCGAGCTGGATTACCGGTGGCGCCGGGGCGACACGCCGTCTGCGGAGCAGTACCGGACGCGGTTCCCCGACCTCGAAAGCGTGGTGATCGCGGTTTTCGAGCAAGCGGCGCCGGCGTTTTCCGCCGGCTCTACGCCTTTCGACCAGTTGGCGCAGGACACACCTTCGAGGACCATCGCCTTCACGGCCGGCAATTCGGGTGGCGGGTTCGGTCCCGGCCAAAGCCTGGGCCGATTCGAGCTTCGCGAGCGGCTTGGCGCCGGAGGCTTCGGCACGGTCTATCGCGCGTACGACACGATGCTGCGGCGCGAGGTGGCGCTCAAGCTGCCTCATCCCGGCCGGTTCGAGAGTGACGAGGCCCGAGCCCGCACGCTGCGCGAAGCCCAGGCCGCGGCCCAGCTCTACCACCCGCACATCGTCCCGGTCTACGACGCGGGCAGTGAAGGCGAGACGTTCTTCATCGCCTCAGCGTTTGTCGAAGGGGAGACGCTTGCCCGATCGATGGACGAGCGGCGCCCCGATTTCCACGGGGCGGCAACCATTGTGGTGAAACTGGCCACGGCGCTGGACTACGCGCACCGCCGAGGAATCATCCACCGAGACGTGAAACCGGGCAACGTGATGGTGGCGTCAAGGGCAAGCGGCTCCGGCGGCTGGAGGCCCAGAGCTTTTGGGGCCCCGGCATCAATCCGTCATTCCGCCTGCCGGCCTTCGCGGAGCCGGTGCTCCCGATGTCTGCGATCGCACTGCGTCCGGACGGACGGCACGTCGCCTTGGCTGCGTGTACCGGGAGCGTCAAGGTATGGGACGCGGCTAGCGGCAAGGAGGTTTACACGCTCCAAACCCACTCCGCGCTAAAGCCAATCGGTACCGAGGGCAATCACCGCCAATTCTTCTTGCCCATGTCGATGACGCGGCTGGCCTACAGCCCCGATTCAAGGCAGATGGCCACCTCCAGCGACGCGGTCAACGCGATCATCAAACTCTGGGACGCCGAGAACGGCAACCCTTTGGCCGCGTTGGAAGGTCATACCAGCCTCGTCACCGCGCTGGCCTTTAGCAGCGATGGAAAGCGACTTGTTTCGGGAAGCCAGGACAAAACGGTGCGGATCTGGGACGTGCGCAGCGCCAAGGAACTGATACGCTTTGAAACTGCCGGCAGTGTGTGCGCGGTCGCCATCAGTCCCGACAACCGGCACGTCGCATGCTCCCAGTTCGCCTCAGTCCCCTCGATGACGGTCAGAATCTGGGACGCGGTGAAAGGGGACGACCTCTCCTTCCCACGCCGAGTTCGATCGCGTGGGCCGGATCGGGGCTGGACACGGTCGGCCTACCGTCCGCGAGAGGTCCGGAAGGACAAGGGGCCGGCCCCGCAGCCCCTTTCGTACGAACACTTGAACCAGACCGGCCGAGAGGAGATCACTCTCCAGCTTCGCGTCGGTCAACAGGAATTCCCGGTTCCGACGCCGTTCTTTTCTCATATTCCATTCCTCTCGAAGAGCCAAGAGCGGCTCGGCGGCGAGCCGCCATACGGCTCCGATCGCGTCCGCTACGCCACGTTTAAGGTAGGCAACGGCCCCGACCCTATCTTCACCCTGGCGATTGACCCTATGCCGGGAGAGCCCCCAGTGATCTACTTCGACGAGAACAACGACGAAGACCTGAGTAATGACGGCCCCGGCCGCTGGCCCGACCAGTTCGCGGGTTCCGAAGATCGGGGCCAATACATCTGGAACGTGGCCGTCGACGTGCCCTACGCAACGGGAATGATCTCGCAGCAGATCCGGTTCTCGTTGCAGGGCCCCGTCGACGCGCAACGAGTCGGCGGGCTCACCTGGTCCCTGAACGCATGCCGCGGATGCACCGTCGAGTCCAACGGCACGCAGTACCGGATCGTGCTCGCCGACCTCTCGTCGGACGCCTGCTTCGACGACATGAACGCGGGCCTGGTCGTTCTGCCCGCCAGCGGCTTCGCGCCCACCATCGGCCCGACGCCACTCTCGGTCAGCGACCCGATCGAACTCGGCGGCGAGAAATGGAAGGTGGTGCGTCTCTCCGCCGACGGCACCGAGATGACCCTGGCGCCGCTTCGAGAACCGGCCAAGCCGCAAGCACTCCAGCCGAAGGCCGAGCGCGGCAGCCCCCATGCCGCCGCGGAAGCGCGGATTGCCGCGGCGTTGAACGAGCCGGCTGAGGCGGCCTTCGCCGACGTGGCGCTGGCCGAGGTGCTCGCGACTCTTGCCGGCAAGCACCAGATCCCCATCGTGCTCGAAGCCAAAGCCTTGGCCGACGCCGGGATCGCCCAAGATGCGCCGGTAACCGCCAAGCTGACCGGGACGTCGCTTCGGACAGTGCTGACCGTCATGCTCCGCTGGCTTGATCTGACGTTCCTGGTTGATCGAGGCGTGGTGCTGGTCACCACGCCCCAAGCGGAAAAGCGGCACATGATCCGCAGGACGTATCCGATTGCCGATCTGTGCTCCCCCGCAGAACTGTCCAGGCCGGGCTTGGTCGACTACGACAGCCTGATCGACCTGATTACCTCGAAAGTGGCGCCGTCGAGCTGGGAAGAGGTCGGCGGGCCTGGCTCGATTGAACCGGGCCGACCCGACGCGCGCCCCGCACTGACGGTGCGAGCATCCTACCACGTCCACGAGCAACTCGCCGATTGCCTCGAACAGTTGCGATGCGAGATGGCACGCAAACCGGATGAGCAGGCGACGGCCGCGAGCCGTCCACCGGCGGCGGATCCGGGCCCGTCGGCCGACGACGCTGCTCCGAACGACCGCGAGACGACACTGGAGAAGGCCCTGCGAGCGCCCCTCGATCTGGAGTTCCAGAACCAGCCACTTGCGGCGAACGTGATCCCCACCCTGCGTAAACGCTTTTCGATCAACGCGCTGGTCGATAACCGTGCGCTCGCCGACGCGGGCATCGATCCGGAGCCCCTGATTTCCGTCGCTCCAAAAGACGTTCCGCTCGCCGAGGCCCTTGATAAGATCCTCCAACCGCACCATCTCGCCTGGACCGTCGATGAGGGCGCCCTGGCCGTCTTCAACACGCAAGAGGTCCACACCCAGATCGCCGGCCTCTTGGCCGATCTTCGCGCGGCGATCGAACGTAACCGCGGAGCGGATCGGGAGTGAACCCGCGACACCAACGGCCCCGTGTGAAGGAAGCCTGGCGCCCGGCAAAGAGCCGCCAGAAGTTTTCCAACGCGGTAAGAACCTGGTCGTCCGCAACTCGGTCCTTAGCGGCCCAGCCAGGGACTCCTTCCCAGTGGTCCGGGCCGGTGGGATGCAGATAGATCCCAGTCTCTTCCGCAATACCCAGCAACTCATCAAACTTGGCCAATCCCGTTTGATCTAAAGCATCAGGCTCTGTGAAGAATGAACCGAAAGATAGAAACACTCGGACGCAATTGACGCCCAGCTCTTTCATGCGAGCAAAATCATTGCGAGTCGCTTCCGTGTCAAACTGCTTCCAGAGCTGGCGTGCCCATCCTGTGCCAGGTCGGTAATAGTTGACGCCGAGGGGAACAGACGGCCTTTCGTCCGCTACCCGAAACGAACGACTATCGGGGGCAACCCGAATTTTGGCGAGTTTCGGGGGTTCTTCCGCCACGCTTGCGCCGAAACACGGCCAGATTGAGAAGCAGAAGGCAAGCAAGCACTTCTGTAGTTTCCGCCGAATGGCAATAACTCTCATCGACGTGTCTCCTCTGAATACTCACCAGATCCATGATATGAAATGAGCAGGCCAACTCAATTGCGCACGTGGGCGGCATCTGCCGCCAATGCCTGATGGGCTGAAGCGAGGACCGTAACGAGAAAGAAGACGTACCGCATGGAAGCACCGCACCTTTCTGTCGCCAGATGTTTCTGGGCCGAGACAAGCCCAGAGTAGCAAGGCGCTCAGCCCATGTCCACAACCGCCGCCCAGCGACCATGAAGGCATCACCAGGAGTGAGCAACCAACAGAGCTTACCGATGGCCGATGGTCGCGGCGATCTGCTGGAACTGCTTGAGGCCCTCCCAGGCGATCCTTTGTAGATCGGCACGATCCTGGGCGGAGAAGGTTCGCTTGAGCGGTTCGCCGTCAGGATCCTGGGCTGGCTTCCCGCCTTTCGAGCGAGCGTTCTCATTCACCGTGTCGATGGGCAGGCCCTCGGGACTGCGGTTGAACAGGGCAGCATAGAACGTACATGCGGTAAGATAGCCCATCGTCTGGTTCAGATGGCCATCCTTGACATAACGCAGCGTCAGGTCGGGCCGGACCGTCTGGCACCGTAGGGCCACCACGGACATGGGTACGACAACGGCGTCGATTTGTCTGGCCAGGGCCGCGATGGCCTTGGCTTTCTCGGTCACCGGGGCTGGATCGGGCGGAACTGTCAGTGGCTTGCTGTTCTGGGTCGTCGGCGTGGTCTCGTACAGGACCACCCGTCCCCCCTGGGCCTTGATCAACTCGGCGAACTTCGGCGCGTACTGGACGTACAGCGACTTCTCCCCCTCCAGGTCATCGCGGTATGACTGAAGCACGACAAGATCCCACTTCTTCCGCTGGACATCCAGGGACTTACTCAGTTGCCGGTGGCGGGCCAGCGCCGAGGGGGCATATCTATCGTTAGGATCCTTGGCGACCATCTCCTCTAGCGATCTGACGGTTGCCTGTTCCTCCTCGGTCGTTAGTGCCCAAAGCCGCACGAAGTTCTGGGTGCCCAACCGCCAGTGATCCACCAACCGTCGCCCGCCATAGATGACCGTCGTCACGTCGAAGGAGAGATCCGGGTCGCCAGCCTCGGCCATTTCCTTGACGACCTGCGCCAAGTTGTGGCAGGCGGTGAAGCTGTTCCCGATGAACAGCACGTTGAGTTTCTTCTGCTTGGCAGCTTGAGTCGAGGGCTCGGCGGCCGGGGACATGCTGGATACAAGGATAACAGTGGCCAGCATCGTCGCCGTGGTGAGAATGGGTTTTCGCATGAGCATGTTCTCCTGGGAACCTTGTCCGAGAACCGTCGGGAAACGTCGCTTTACCAGTAAACACTTGGGCTGGTCGGCGGTTACGGGTGGATTCTCGGCGTTTCTGTGATCGTATCGCCGCTCGTGACCAGATTACGTCCAGCGACGGCGGCACGCAAGCTTACGACAGACAACTGCGGACCACGGCTGACCGGTCCAACAAGCCAGCCTGAATGACGCCGCCTGCCACCAGCAGCTTTCTGATCGGGTGCGCGACCCATTATTCTCTCGGCATTCCAAGATTGGCTTCGGTCCTTGAAGTCATTGGCAAGGCGAGCCTTCATCTGGGCCTGCCGTACCGAGCCTTCTCGCAGGCTCGTGTCTCCGCGGCGAACTCCCCGATGGCCAGGCACTGGTCGCAGCCGCACTGCAATTCGTTCTCGCTCAGCCAGATGCAGATGGTAACGCATGGGAAACATCTCTGCATCGGTACACCGGCTTGACTTCCCACCATCATGCCACCCGTCTCGCCCCCTGTCCCTCGCTCCGGCTCCGATGCCTTGCTCCTGAGGAAATCAAACGAAGCCCACCTCTTCCGCTGCCTCCCCCCAATCCACCTCCGCCACGACCGCCCGCAGTTGCCGCTCGGTCACAGGATCGCGACCAGACGCGGCTGCCCAGCGGATCGCCATCAGGTCGATCCAATGACCATAAAGCGCATGCCCTGAAGCCAACGGTTATTCGAAATGGCGGGCTCTTTGACAGTCTCTTTGGAACCAGCAATCGCGGGGCGAGGGTTGACCATGGTCGCCTTCGCCTTCCTGCACCCCCTTGACTACCCGATTCTCCGGGCCTAGATTCGGTGCGCGTGGGAAATCAAACTTCCTGTCACTATCACTCGCCTCCCCTGACAAACATGCCTGTGCCGTTCTATCAGAGTCTTCAAGTCACCGCGCGAGGTCGATTCCCATGATTCCTGTTTGCATCGCTACTATGATGATGGCAGCCTCACCCGTGCTGCTGACCAATGGCGACTTCGAGCACGGCATGGACGCCTGGAACCCTCGGCACCCGTGGTATGCCCAGCCGAAGGATGCCGACTTGAGCGAGATCACCGTCGCAGAAGGCGAAGGCCGCGGCGGCTCAAACGCCCTGAAGATTGTCGGCCAGGACCGGCGAGGCCTGGCCATGCAGGTCATGCCGGCATATCCGGGCCGATACCGAGTCTCCGGCTGGATCAAGTCCGACCGTCTCGAACGGGGCAAAGCGGGCGTCCTCGCCGAATGGCTCGACGGCAAAACGAAGTGGATGCGGGGCGATTGGGCCGTCGAGATCTCGGGAACGCAGGACTGGCAACGGTTCGAGCAGACGCTGGAAGCGCCCGCGGGAACCCGCTCCGTCCATTTCGACCTGATCACCACCGAGCCGAACCAGGGCATCGTCTGGTTCGACGACATCCGCTTCGAGCGGATCCCAGCGGAAGGATCTCCGCCGCAAGCCCCGGAACTGCACGCAGCGACCGCAGAGGGGGCCGAGGGCTGCCTGACGGTCCGCTGGGATCCCGAGAAGTTGGGCGAGGCGGTTGTTCATCTTCTCATTGTATGCGAGGAAAGCCAAACAGCGAATCTCGCCGGCGCCTTGCCGGCGACCGTTGCCGATGCCGATTCCGGAGAAACCAGCCTCCCTTCCCTGGAAAACGGCAAGACCTACTGCGTGGCCGCCATGGCAGTCGACGCGGATGGCCGTCGCTCGCCGCTCGGCGCCATTTGCCGAGCGACCGTTGCAGACCGGCAACCTCCGCGGCCCGGATGGTTCAACGCCGAGCGGACGGCAGATGGCGAGATCCTCTGGTCGTGGTCGCCCCACGTGCTCGACGAAGACGTCCAGCGCGTTCATGTCTGCTTGCCGGCGACGGGCGGCGATCAGCCGATCGGTCTGGCCACCGTCGAAGCGGCCGAACTGTATCAGATTGCCAGGCCGCTGTACTGCACCCAGCCATGGATTGAACGGCCGATCGTGCTGGCCGCCGAAGCGAGCAAGCTCGGAGTCCGCTGCGAGGACGTGGCAGGCAATTCGAGCGAGGTCGCCTGGGCCAACGTCCTCCCGCCTCGCCCTGCCGCGGGCGTCCTCCCGGCCGATCTTTGGTATGCTGCCGCTACGGACCAACAACCGCGCGACGCGGAGCCCCTGCGCGACGGACGATCGGCACCGGAACTGCTGTTGCTGCAAGGCCAGGCCAGAGGATTTCAGTTGGTGCTCAAGCCTCGGGAAGACCTCGAAGGCGTTCGCGTGGCCTTCGAACCGCTTGTGCATCAAGACGGCCAGGCAACGATTTCCTCGCGGTGGATGGCGTATCATTTCGTCGATTACGTGAAGATCGACCAAAACTCGCGGGCGACGCCTCGCGAGGAACTCGTCTGGCCCGCGCCGTCCGAGTATCCGGACGAGCTGAGCGATGCCCGCTCGCGCGATCTCCCGCCCGCGCAGGTGCAACCGATTTACATTCGCGTCACGGCGCCGCGCGACGCGCTG
Organism: Rhodopirellula sp.; assembly: GCA_012728855.1. Lineage (GTDB taxonomy): Bacteria > Planctomycetota > Planctomycetia > Pirellulales > Thermoguttaceae > JABWBD01. The sequence goes on from JAAYEH010000098.1 coordinate 16,284, forward strand.
CCGGGGCTCTATCGGGGGCGGATGCAGGTCCGGTCCGCCACGGGCAGCAAAGCGATGGACTTCGCGGTCCGCGTCGCGCCGCTCGCTCTGCCTGAGACGATGCAACTGAAGTTCGTCTACTGGTTCTCCTGGGATGCGCCCTGCAAGGAGTTCGGCGTAGCGCGGACGTCGCAAGACGGCTGGCGGGTGCTCGCCCGGCTTGCCCGGCTGATGCGGGCTCACCACCAGAATGCCGTGACGGTGCCGTGGAACCTGGTCCGTTCCTGGCGGGCGTCCGACGGGGCGTTCCGCCACGACTTCCGAGACTTCGACCGGTTTGTGGAAACGTTCCGCGGCGAGGCTGAGGATTGGCTCTTCCTGATCGCTCACATGGGGTCGCGGACCACGAGCGAGTGGCTCTGCCCGACGATGTCCTCCCACCGTCACCAGGTGCGCCGGCTCGACACCGGGGAGGCCGAATCGATCGACGCGGTCGACCTCCTGCCGGCCATCGAGCAGCATATCGACGAGTTGGGCCTCCTCGACCGGTTCGCCATGCACGTGGCCGACGAGCCGATCCCGCAGAATCGGCAAAGCTATCAGGAGTTGGCGGCGCGGGTCCGGCGTGCCGCGCCGCGGCTGCCGCGGATCGACGCCATTCACATCCCCGATCTCGATGGTTCGCTGGAGATCTTCGTCCCGCAACTCAACTATCTCGAGAAGTGGCTCCCGGAGTACCGGGCGCTCCAACGCGCCGGCAACCAACTCTGGTTCTACGTGGCCTGGGTGCCGCAAGGCCGCTATCCGAACCGCATGATCGACAGCCACGCGATCAAGCCGAGAATGCTCCACTGGCTTAATGCCCTCTACGATACCACCGGTTATCTTCACTGGGCACTGAACCACTGGCACATCCCGCTGACGAGTCTCGGCTCTCCCGGCGATCAGTACATTTGCTGGCCGTCCCAGCGATTCGTCGCCGACAGTTCGCTCCGCTACGAAGCCGAGCGCGAAGGGCTGGAGGACTGCCAGTTGTTCTTCATGCTCCGCGACGCGATCGAAGCCGGCGGTGCAAGCCACGACGAAGCCCAGCGGCAGATCGAAACGATCATCCGCCCGGTGGTGCGGGATTTCCAGGACTACAGCCGCTCGTGGCAAGAAATGGAGGAAGCGAGAAAAAGGGCGGTGGACGCGTTGCTCAAGAAACGGAGTTGAAGTATTGGAGTGGAACCGTTGCGAGAGCGGCTTCCCCAGGATTGCCGCCTCTTTCCGCTTGTCTGGCGCTGTTTGCGCTCATCCGCGGACCCGATGCGCCCTCCCACACTGTCCTCCTCCACATCCTCCTTTGCGTCACCCAATCCACCTCCACCACAACTGCTCGCAGTTGCCGCTCCGTCACGGGATCGCGCCTTCCGCAGTCCCGTGCCGGCTCGCTGTTTTGGTCGACGTGACCTGGGCAGGTTGGAAAACTCGCTTTGGCTGCGTCGCTGCCCGACGCACGCCATCCGTCCGAGAAAACGGTCGATTGATGGGACAGTGGGAAACGCGTCACGAGGCGGCGCGCCGTAGTTGGCTAGGTGCATCCCTTGATTCTGGGTCACTTGCGAACCAGTCGCCCCATTTCCTTTCGCTGCTTGTACTCCGGCCACCCCAACTGGCCCTCGAACTCCTCGACAATGAAGAACGCCTTCGGGTCCAAAGGAAGCTCGGACAGCGCGCCCTCGTCACGAAGCGCGAGCATCGTGTCGCGGATGATCTCACCGAAGAACATTGCGACACTCTCGTTGTCATCCGACTCGTCCAGTGTGTGGGTTCCTTCATCCGGTAGGGTGACGGTAACGGTTCCTTCATCGCAGAGGTGTTTAAACGCGGCAAGCCAGTTTGGGAATGGCAAAACGTTGGTATCATTCTCGATATGCAACGTCCATTCCCCATCGTTGTCGGCGTCCGGACGCGTATCGAAGACCATCGCGAAGTAGCCAGCTTGCTCAAGATAGTAGCCGAGGCTGATCAAGCGTATCGGATCCTCATCCTCGCCAGGGCCAAGGTTCTCGTACACGGGGTAATCCTTGATACGTTTCTTGATGTACCGGCGAATCTTCTGCACGTCCTTCTTCAGGTCAAGCTTCATGGTCTTCTTCCACAATCCGTGTATAGGAAACTCCCGCCTATTGCCTGTAGCCCGTGGGAGGCGAGTCGAACTGCTTGCCGGTAGGATAGAGCGGTAGTGTGGGCCGGGTCAAGTAGCTGGCCGAATCGTCCTCAAGGAAGAGTTCCATCAAACCTTCGTTTTGCGACACACGGTTGTCGGATCCGCATTCCCGACGGGCCTTGTCGGCGGACGTATCCCGAGAAACCATTTCGAAAATCAAGATCCCGAGAACTCGTCGGCCGTCAGGGATTTGGCACACTTTTGGACACGGCATTTGAGGTTTTCGGAGCGGCCACAGTCGCAAGCTGGGGGCGCCCATGGTTTCACTAAACGTGGCGCGCGTGGGTGGCCCTTGGCGTACGCCCGAGCAAAATCGTCTCGTTCGGCATGATCACTGTAATCTGGGGTGTCATCGAAGTGATGACGACGCTCCCTGACCTGTCAGCCCGAAGTGCATCAGGAGGGCGTGTCCTGAACTAGCAAACGGGTCTCTCAACCTGCGCCGGTCCGACACCCCCCGAACCGCGCTGCGTGCGGCCGCCAGGGCGGATGAAAGTTCCAGCAACTGCGTCTATTTCTGAATCTCGTCTCAGAATAGGAAATTCAACTGATCGGAGGATGATGGAAGACGCCGCTGATTTCCAGGTTTCGCGCCCTCCGCTGACCCTCGGCGACGACGTGGCCGGCGGCGTAGGTATTTCCAACACTCGTCACAGAGTTGCGCGCCGCTTTCGAACAGCGTCGGCACCTCAAAACGCACCGGGGGCCGCTCGCCGCAAAGGCTGCATGTTTGTAACGCGTTCCGGTTATTCTTCGCGTCCTTTTCGCAGGCCCGAAATGCCGGACCTGGTGTGCGATGCTCGCTGATCACCTCCCAGCAGATCCTCCGCGAAACGACGACCAGCTTCATCGCGTAGAAGCTGTCAGGAATGGCCTGTCTGCCCTTCCTCGGACCGTAGAGGCAACGCGAGTGAACCACGCGGTACCAGCCACACTGCGACTCCCGGATGCGGCGACGGTGCGTGGGCCCGATCACAGACTTTCCGCGCTTCTTCCACTGAAACCCGGAACTCGGCGAAGCCGACCGGGACGTCGAGCCCGATGAGACCGCATCCATCACCTACGCCCTTCCGTACTTGGCCAACTACAGATACCCCAGCAGGTCCACATGCTCCCAGACGGACCGCTCGAATCGATAGGGGCCGGCAACGCCTGATTCCGTTGCGGCGATGACCACATCGCGCTCCTTCAGCGTCTCTTGCAGTTGTTCGATCAACTCGCCGAAAGGGACCGCACTTCGCCCCTTCATCCAGGGCCCGGTTAGCGTTGTGGGGTTCTCGTTCGAACCAATACACCGGATGTCGACAGACTCCGGCCAATCCCCGGTCTGTTTGACCATTGCCAGGATGGAGAGCGTTGGAATGTCGTGCGACCAACCGGTAACGTTGGCCTCGACGTGGACGAGCCGGGCTTTCGCACTCTTGATCAAGTGCATTCGTGCACTGGCTACGGTGAGTCCGACCTCCTGGCAGGCGGCCACCAGTCGGCGCTTGACGTCTTCGGCGGGTTCGCGACCTGCACGGGTCAAAGGGCAACTCCTTGGGCGATTTCCGCGATGGATCAGGTTAGAATGTTTGGCGTCGAAGCTCGAACTCCACCACCTCAGCGCCTCCACAGCCTACTGGTCACTTTCGTTAGCGTCAAGGTCGGACAATTCCGGAA
>JAAYEH010000099.1 GCA_012728855.1 Rhodopirellula sp.
ACCTGGTTTGGCCACGACATGTATCTTCGGGTGATACGTGCATTGGACTTCATCAAGAGCCGTCCGCAGTGGAACGGCAAGGAACTCGTGGTGTGCGGCGGCAGTTTGGGCGGTATTCAGACGATCGCCGCGGCTGCGCTGGATTGTGATATAACAGTCGCGGTCGTGAGCGTGCCCAGTGGTTGCGAATACAACGGCCACAGGCAGGGGCGTGATGCGGCGGCTCTTTACCGTGGCAAGGAGGCTGTCGCCCGCATTGAGGCCGATCCTCGCCGAGCGGTTACGCTGGCTTACCACGATGGGGTGAACTTTGCTCCGCGCATCAAGTGCGACATTTACGTATGCACGGGCTTTGCCGATGAGCTTTGCACTCCCAGCAGCGTCTTTGCCTTCTACAATGCGCTGCCCGCCGCGACCAAGAAGTTCATGAGCACCAATCCCGATACCGGGCACTACGGAACCACGAAGAACACGGCCGGCGACAAGCGTCTTTCGGACATCTTCCGCCCAGTGACCGTGTACGATTAAGCGTAACCGTCCACGGGGCGGGGACGAAGGGGACAGGTCCATGTTTTCGGCCAGCGTCTTTAGCGCCAAAATGCGTTGAGTCGCCGAAAAATGGACCAGTCCCCGCCCGCCCCGTGAACGGTTACGATTAAGCCGTCTTCGACGCGGACCGGCCGCGTGGGAAGATGTCGATTTTTTTCTGACGTGGTTGATCCTCAGCGCGCGGGCAGGCGCGTCCCTCGACGCGGTGCTGATGTTGCCCCGGAACCCGGCCATGGACCGCGCCGCCATGAATCTCCTGCAGAACTGGAGCTACAGCCCTTGGCACAATTCGCTCTGAGGCGGCACGCAAGAACCCGACAAGCAGCGCCGATGTCCGGAATGACAGAAAATGTGCTGAAAGCGGCTACGCCGCGGAGTTTCTTTATTATGCTGGCAGTGCTCGTAGGGCTGACCTCGCGGCCGGGGCAGGATCATGGGCAGTACATGGCGTGGAGTTCCGCGGCCTTGTCCGGCAATATTGAAGAACTCGACGATCCGGCAGCGCCTCGCTCCCCCGTCGGCTTGCCCGTGACCCAATGGTTGGCAGGTCCAGGACTCTTGATTGCTCCCTTCATGGCAGCGGCGACGCCGCTGGGCTGGCGGGAATCGGCGGGCGTGATCGCGGGCTTCGTCTGTGCGCTGATGTTCTGGTCGTGCTTCTTCACGGGGATGCGGGATCTTGCCGGCCGGCATTTGGCAGTCCTGGGCTGCGCAGTGGCCTTCGTCGCCACGCCGTTGGGATACTACAGTGTGATCGTTTCTTCGGAAACGTATTCACTCCTGCCTGCGGGAGTGTTGTTCTTATATTGCGTCGCTCTGGCACGGCGGGCGCCCGCGAGCCTTCTCGGTATCGGTGCCGCGACGGGCATGCTGCTCATGCTCCGTCCCTACCTGGCGGTTTATGCGTGGCCGGCGCTGGGCGTGGCTTTACGGGATGAATTCGCGCGGGGAAAGGTGCCAGGGATCCGCTGCCTTCTCATCCTGGGCGTGCCGATCGCCTTGGCGTTGCTGCAGGTGGGGACGGTCAACTATTGGATGACCGGCAACGTTCTTCGGTCTCCCTACCAGTTCGGAGATGCGCAGTTCCAGAGTCTCGACTGGAAATGCCCGTACCTGGGGAACGTTCTGGGCGATCCGCTGCACGGACTGTTTCCCAGTCATCCACTGATGGGTGTGGGTTTTGTGCTCATCGGCTGGCTCGCCGCGGCGTCGTTCTACGAGCGACGGTATCGAGAAGCTTTGCTCTGGGGGCTTTCGGCGGTTGCCATCGGCATCAATGCCTATGTCCAGGGTTGCTGGTATTGCTGGTGGCTTGCCGACGGATGCTTCGGGATGCGGGGAATGCTTCTGGCGTCGATTCCCGCCATGGCAGCCTTCCTCCGCGGTCTATCGATGCTTTCCACGACCTTTTCCGGGCGGAAACGTCCACCGTCGCTCCGCATCATCCTGGCGGGCGTCGCGGGAGGATGCGCGGCGTGGTCGTGGCTGCTGATGGCCGACTGGCCGCCCAAGGACCATCCTGGTTGGGGCCAATTGCTGACCGCACAGGTGGCTCAGATTGGCCAATGGTTCGCATTCAAGAAGGACGCGGTGCTGCTCTTCTCCGGGGCTCTGGCAGCACTGGCGCTGCAAACGCACTTGCGATGCAGATGGCGCGACGGCGCGTGGCCCTGGTTGGCGTGGCTTGCTGCCACGTTGGCGACGGCCTATCTCTTGTCCCGATTGTTCCTCTTCCTGCCGCAGCCGCCGCTGCTGCACCTTTATGCGGCCCTAGCAATCGGCGCTGCCGTTTGCGCCGCGGGATCTCTTGGTATTCTGCGGATTCCTGTCGCGTCGCTATCGGTCTGGGCTGTCGCCGGTCTGCTGGGCGTTATGCTGGCGGCCTTCTTGCCGTTGGTTATTCACACGCAGCCTGTGGCAGCCACGCAAATCGATTCCCCGCCGGATTTCGACGAGCGGCACCTGGTCGCGGCTTACATGGACCTGGTCGACGTGCCTCGCCTGCAAGGGCAGAAGAACCACATCGGCGATTTCCTGCGGCGACGAAAGGGAGACGCCTGGTACGAAACGTTTCAGAAATCGGCGGGCGGCGACTATGTCGCGGAGCCGACCAGCCGGTTTTGACGGTCCCACCGCCTGTCAGCAGTCCCGAACAAAACGCAAGCGAGGACGGCTCGTAGCGCCGCCATCGCTTGCAATGGAGGATTCATTCCAGCGGCGTGAAGGCTATTGGCTTACCGGCTGGAAAGCTGGAAATCGGCTGATTGAGTCCCCTCGGCGGGAACGTCGAAAGTCAGGGCCGGCTTCGCCGGATTGCTGTACTTCGGTGGAATCAGGCTGTCTTTTGGCTCAGCAGTCAAGGTTTCATTGGGGCCGACCGGGATCACGGGTGGCTCATCGGGAAGCGCGTCGAAGGATTGCGTGAAATAGACCTCGTTCATGCCCGGCATCGCGCCCGTCTTGTCGGGAATCGATCCCCCGTCAAGCTGGTATTTTCCGTCGGGTCCGGTCTTGCCCATCCCCACGAAGTCGGCTCCTTCGCCAATGAACATTACAGTAACCCCCTGCAGCGGTTTGCCGTCGAGCGTGACCGTCCCGCCGACATCGACCGTCGCCACTTCCGGCCCCGACTCGCCACAACCCGCGCCCAAGATCACCACGCAGCACAATACGGCACAACAGGCCATTTCTTTCACAGCAAGCATCGCTCCATTCTCCGAGATGTCCTGTCACTTGTAGCGTCCGTCGCACAATCCGATACTGCACGCTGTTGCCTCGGGCAGAGCACTACGGCACTTCGACCGGCTCGGCGTCGTGGATGAAGGCCAAGCGGCAGAGGGTCAGGTAATCCAGCGTTTCAGCGATAAATCGCACGGAACCATCGCCGAAAACCATATTGACACCACCGGGGTGATCACTGGAAAAGACGCCCGCGGTGCGGCAGGACGTGTAACTGGGCCACTGCAATGTCGTATTGATGGTGTAGTTCATCTTGTGCGACGCAGCGTACGTGATCGGACGCGTGTTGTTGGCGCCCACCAAACCAAACAGATGCGTGTAGTTGCCGAATAACGCAAAAGGCCCCCAGTGTAAACCGCCGCAGCATCCCGGGACATCGTACAACGCCTCGCCGACGGCGAAACTGTTGCTCGTTCCGTCCGTGATCTGCGCCATGGTGCAACCTTGTTGGGTTCCAAACATCCCCTGGTTAACGGCGCTAATGTTGTTCTGGAATGGCGCAGAGTTCTCGCTGAAAGATCCCGAGGAAAAGAACCAATTTGTCCGGTAGGAACCCCCGGGGACCGTCAGATAGGCGGCATAGGTTGTCGTGTAGGGTTTGAAGACGCCCTTATTGCGAGCACTCGGGCATTCGAAAAGGTCAATTCGTGTGGTGAGGTGCGGGGCATTGATGCTGGGAGCCACAACATCCGCCGCGGTATTCGAACTGCCGTAACCTTCGCCGAATGCGAAACGGAAATCGAGCTTGTCGTACAGCGGTTGCTGCTCGATGAACGGCAAAATCAGCGCCCAGCCCGGCGTGTTCTTCACGCCGCCGGCGTATTCCGTCTTTGGACGAAACCCGCAATTGATCACTCCCGACGGAAAGCACTTAAAGGTGTCGTGATAGTTGTGCAACGCCAGACCGATCTGCTTGCCGTTGTTGACGCATTGTGAACGCCGTGCCGCCTCGCGGGCCGCCTGCACGGCCGGCAATAGCAACGCAATCAAAATTCCAATGATTGCAATCACCACCAACAATTCCACCAGCGTAAAACCTCGCCGCGCAATCATTCTCATTTCACCACCTCCCATTATGAGTAAAAGGCAGGGATCAAACATCCCCATACTACCGGCCCGTCACGGCCGTGTCAAATGCGATGAACGCGATAGCGATGAACGCGATAGACATACGCGGCAGCCCTCACAATGGATCACACAGCACCCCACTCTATCGTGGACCGCGGTGGACAGTGCGGCAGGGCGACCAGACTAGCTCCGGAATTCACAAGCGAGGCTATCACAAGCAGATGAGCGACTAACATAAGAAACGACGGGTTCCAGAAGTCCAGAAGAAGGGATGGAGAAGAGGCCCTCTTGAGAACCCCGGTCGCTGCTTCCACGGAGTGTTGCCATCGTGCCTTGGCCCACGGCGGGTTTGGTTATATTCCGACCGCCAAGCACTTCGAATGGGGCGGTTACGAGACGTGGCTCGGATCGTGCGTCTTCGAGCCGCACGGTTCCGAAAAGTTGCTCGACACGTTGCTGGAAATGGTGGCCGAGGTTCGTGCCCCAAAGTGACCGTGGTCGCCAGCCGCTGCCAGGGTGACGAGATCGAGACTTGGCATTGTGTGACCCGCAGGTGTTGGGACGCGAACGTCGAACGACTATTCCGGACCACCCAAGAAGCGTTCGTGGAAGAAGACCGGCTTGTAACCGTGGTCGGTGGCCCAGCGGATCGCCGCCTCGCAGCGCTGG
>JAAYEH010000100.1 GCA_012728855.1 Rhodopirellula sp.
GCCGGCCCTGCGCCAATCAGCATGAAAGGAAAGACCCGTTTCTTTCCTTTCTCTGTGCTGATGGGAGGCTCATTATGACACCCCTGCGACAACGTTTCATCGAGGATCTGCAACTTCGCAATCGATCTGAAAGGACGATCGAAGCCTATGTGCGGCAAGTGGCGCGCTTTGCCCGGCATTTCGGCCGTTCGCCCGAGCAGCTTGGACCAGAGCAGGTGCGAGAATACCAACTGCATCTGGCGGCCAAGAAGTCGAGCTGGAGCGCCTTCAACCAGTGCGTGTGCGCCCTACGGTTTCTCTATGGCACCACGCTGGGACGCTCCGAGTACCTGGAGCGGCTCCCCTATGGTCGGCGGCCGAAGAGGCTGCCCGTGGTGCTCAGCCAGAAAGAAGCATTGGAACTGCTCTTATGTGTCGAACACCGGGGATAACAGAATACGCCGCCCCGCAATCACGCGGGGAACAGCGCGGGAAGCAATCCGGCCGACAAAGCCGAACTTTCTTCAAAGCCCGGCGCGGCCGGACTTTGGCAGTGCAGGAAGCGTTCGTCCGATGTCCGGATGAAACGCGCGGAACGGGACGCGGCGCGCCGGGGAGTTCTGACCGGCAGGGCGGAGTCCTCGGCAGCACGTCGCAGCTCGACAGCCAACGCCGACCACTTCGTCCTGCACGATTGGCGGCAACCCAACCGGCGGCCGCTCATCACACAAGGGAACCCCCTCTACAGGATTTGCCAGCATAGCTTGTGCAATGGTGTAATGAACGGGTTCTCGCAAGCTGCGCATGGTCTAGGCGCAGCGGTCTTGCCGCCCTCAGTTTTTTTGCTGCCAGGGCGAAGAATCTTCGATTCGCCCTGTTTTTGCGGTGGATCCGCGGAGATCGTACCGCCCTCCGAAGACAAATCTTCAAGAAAATTGAGTCTGTAGCATCATTACAGGGGATTTCTATTGACACAATGATCGCTTTTCCGTATTTTTCCGGTCCCCAGTTCGTCAAGGAGGATGGTCATGTCGGGACCGGGAGAGTACCGAGCGGATTCTACCGAGGGAATCACTCGTGTTGAGGACTTGCCCAAAGCCTTGCGGGTGCGGCGGAGTCGCAACTATTTGCGGCGACCCTGCCCGGAATGCGACCACACATGCTATCGCAATCGTATCGTGGAGCGAAGTCTGCACGACCTTGGCGATCTGGTGCGGGAGCGGCCTCGCGAACTTCTCGTTACGTACTCGCAACATTATTGCTGTAAGTGCAAGAACTACTTCAACGCGGACATGTCGGACCTGGCTCTGCCGAAGAGCCACTATACTCACCGTGTCGTGGCAATGGCCGTGCGATTGGTGGTGGAGGACGGCTTGCCCTACCGCGCCGCCAGTTGGCATCTATGGAGGGACCACCGCGTCTTCGTGCCCTACGCCACGATTCAGAACTGGGTCGAGTTCGGGGGAAAAAAAGGCGGAGCAGCGCATCCGCGGCGATTATCTGGACGCCGCGCTGGATAACTTCTCCGGGTACATCGCGGCCGACGAGTTGTACGACGGGCCGTTCTGTGTCCTCTCGATCGTGGACAACCACACCTTTCGCCGCTTGATCTATGAAGTGTTGGACCACGATCCAGACCATGCCGACATCGAGCGGTTCTTCCGTACCTTCCTGGCGGCGATTCAAAGGCGCGGCCTGGTGCTGCAGGGCATCACGACCGACGGCTCGAACCTCTATCCTGAGCCGATTTCCAAGGTGTTTGGCGCCGTTTCCCACCAACTCTGCGAGTTCCATGTCATCAAGGAACTGACGAAGGCCGTGCTGCACGCTCTCGCCAAGGTCCGCAAGGAGTTGGCCGCCACGAAGCCCAAGCTTGGCCGCGGGCGTCCCTCTTCGGCCACTGCTCGCAAGGCAGCCCGGCAGGCCAAGCAGATTGAACAGAATGTCGGAGACCTTTTTCAACATCGCTATCTGTTCGTGCAACACGTACTGACTCTCGCTCAACGCCGGAACCTGATGCGCATCACTCGCGGACGGCCCGAGTTGCGAACGCTTCGAGGCGTAATGGATGAAGTCTACCGCCTCTTCGATCGTCGGTGCCGAAGTGAGACCGCCTTGGAAAAAATCGCTCGTTTGCGCCGGCGCGTCCGACGCTTCAAGTGGATCGGCAAGACCCTACAAAAGCTGTTCTCTCCCAACCTGGAGAAAGCCTTGACCTTCCTGGACGATAAACTCCTTCCTTCCACATCCAACGCGGTAGAACGGGGAAATCGCCGTCATCGCAAGATGCAGAAGACCGTGTACCGAGTTCGGACCGGTCCACACATCTCCTCACGAATAGCTTTGGATATGGAACGCGCGGCCCAACGCGACCTAACGACTCAAGCTCTACACGCCGCTCGCGGGCGAAAGGCCGCATGATCCCCTGTAATGATGCTACCCACTCCTATTCTAACGTATTCCGACCGAGTTCGCGCTGTTCTCGGCGACCTGCCTCAAGAAATTCGATTCATCGCGCACCATGACTCCACCGCTCGCGTTTTTGAGTCGATCGGCGATGCGAGCACATTCCTCGAAAACCCGGATCTCGATTTTGCGGCACCCGTCGAAAGTTACGTTTACCAGATTACGTACAGCGACGGCTCCGAGTTTGAAAGGGCCGTACAAACGCTCGATGAATTGCGGGCGCTCCATGTGCAAACCGATCGCCTGGCATCGCACATGCGAGGCATATCCAAATGGTTCTGCGACTGTCGACGACCGTTGGTTAACGGGTGCGACACGATACGGTTGATGCTGATACCGAAAACCAAGTGAGGCTCCCCATGAACGTTTTTCGAGAGAGAGCGCACTACGTGCTCGTGTTCCTTTTCGCGTTTGCCGTGTTCGGCCTTGCCGAAACTTCGGGGGGCGAGTCGGGCGAGCCGGCAAATTTCATCCTCTGCATGGCCGACGATCAAGGTTGGGGAGATGTCGGCTACAACGGCAACGACATCCTGAAGACTCCCACGCTCGATGCAATGGCCGCTTCCGGCCTGCGCCTGGACCGATTCTATGCGGCGCCGGTCTGCTCGCCCACGCGAGGCAGTGTGCTCACGGGCCGGCATCCCAATCGTTTCGGCTGCTTCCGCTGGGGCTACACGCTGCGTCCACAGGAAATCACCGTCGCGGAGGTATTGAAGACGGCCGGTTATGCGACCGGCCACTTCGGCAAGTGGCACCTCGGACCGGTCGGACCGGAGAGTTCGGTCTCGCCGGGTGCGTCGGGCTTCGAGACATGGCTATCGAGCCCCAACTTCTTCGAACTCAGCCCGAAGCTGGCCGACAACGGCATTCCAATCCAGACCGAAGGGGAGGGTTCCGAAGTGATCGTCGACGCCGCACTGCGATTCATTCGCCGCGCGGTCGACCGGAAACAACCCTTTCTTGCCGTCGTCTGGTTCGGCTCGCCGCATCTGCCCCATTTAGCGAGCGACGAGGATCGAGCGCCGTACCAGGCTCTTCCCGAGAAGCTGCAGCACTACTATGGCGAGATCACGGCGATGGACCGTGCGGTGGGCCGGATTCGGGAACGGATTGGCGAATTGGGCATCGCCGACAACACGCTCCTTTGGTACACCAGCGACAACGGCGCCACAACGCCCGGATCGACCGGCGGTCTGCGCGGCAAGAAGGGAACGGTCTGGGAAGGCGGCATTCGTGTGCCCTGCATCCTCGAGTGGCCCGAGCGAATCCGCACGCCGCAGGTCAGCGACCTGCCGGCCGGCACCGTCGACATCTACCCGACGCTGCTGGAGATCGCCGGCGCCTCCGCGTCACGGCAACCGCCGCTGGACGGCGTCAGCCTCGCGCCGTTGATCGCCGGCGGCATGAGGGAGCGGACTAAACCGCTGGGCTTCTGGGACTATCCGTCCCCCGGACGACCGGTTCGCAGCACCGAGTTACTCGACGAATTGGCCGGACGGATCCGCACCGCAATGACGGCGGCTCCGGGAGAGTCGGCCCTGGCGACCGACGACGATCCGGGGCGGATCACCGAGGTGTACTCGCCCGATGCCCGGCCCGGCCATGCCGCCTGGATCGATGGCCCGTACAAGCTCCACCGCATTCCAAAAGACAAGAGTTCCAGCGAGTTCAGCGATGCTTTGTTCCATCTTGCCGAAGATCCGAATGAGGAAAACGACCTCTCGGAAAAGGAACCGCAACGGGCGGCGCAGATGCGCTCCGCCTTGGAGCAGTGGCAGAAATCGGTGATCCGCAGCCTCAACGGCGAGGACTACCGGTAATCGCTCGCAAGCCGATCGGGTGGTCAGATAATTTGCCCATAAGAGTTAAATCTTGTGGGTTGTGGACGCCCACCCCGGCGTTGATTATACTCGTGCTGACACGGAAGCGAACGGGGGTTCCTGGCGAATCCCTCTTCATCGGCCGGAGCCGATCACTACCTTGCGATGCTTCATACCGGGAGCAAAGGCCATGTGGTTTGCTTGCACGCGTCGGCTGTCGATTGGCATCTTGGGTTGTTTGATCATCGTCGTCGCTCCCGCGGTGGTTGGCGCGGCCACGCTCACCTGGACAGGCCGTGTCGACAGTAATTGGTTTACCAACGTCGACGGCGTTACGAACTGGCTCAACGAGTCCGAGAAACACGTCGTTCCACTTGCGGACGACAATCTGGTCTTCACCGCGTCCGGGATCTATTCAGGTTCGCTCACTCTCGCTGGCCTCGCTGGCGGAACGATCGCGATAAATAGCATCACCGTCGGTGTAGCGGGCAACTCTGCTCAATCCCTTTTCTCTCCGGACCAGGTGTTTGCCGGCGAAGGCACCATTCAACTGGGAACCGGCGGACTTACCGTGTACCTGCCTGGTGCGGCGGACGGCGACCGCAACGTCTACTTCAATACGGATTTTCAGTTGTCGGACGGCTCCTTCGTTCAGTCGCGGTTCGCTGCCGACGCGGCCGGGCAGCGGCAGGTGCATCTGAATGGGCAAATCAGTGGCGGGAGTGCTTCCCATCCGATTACCGTCGAGTTGAGCAGTCCGGACGGGGGCGCCGGCGACTCCAAGGCAATTGTCCTTGCAAACCCGATGCCCGACCTATATGGAGCCCTGAAGTTGAATGGAACGGTCTACTGCAAAGCCACCGACGGCGCGATCTGGGGCAACGAATCGACTACCGTTCATCTTTCATCTGGCGGCGAGACGAATGTCTACGCTTTCAAAGCCGGTGGAGATCTCGTCGTGCCAAACGATATTGTTTTGCAGGCCGGCAGGACTGTGCTTCTTTCCAGTTATCAGGCAGACAGCACATGGACGCTCTCTGGCGACATTACCGGCGGCAGCATCTATGACCCGCTGGATTTGCTTGGTGATGCCGGGGCCGGGTTCGTCTTCGCGGGTGCCAATCAGACCTTCAGTCATTGTGTGTGGACTCGCAGTGGCATAGCCGTCGTATTGGCCGGCGCAGGCGACGGTGGCGTGGTTTGGCCGAATGTTCCGGAAGTCCTTCTGAAGTTCATGGATAATTGCCCAGGCCGCACCTCGCTGCTGTTGCAGGGAGATTACACCCTCAATGCACCGATTACCTTGAACAACGTCGTAGAATTGAAATACAGGGATCCGGTCTTGGTCGGACAGGTCAATGACGGGCTCACGGCCTACGAAGCCGCATTCAATCGCAAAATCAAGGTTCTCGAAGACGACTATCAGATTCTGCAGCTTACGGCCGACGCCGACGGCAAAGCCACCTTCAACGGCGAAATCAACGTCGTCGGCGGCAACTACGGCTTCGACAAGGTCGGCGCCGGCACCGTGGTTGTCAACGGCCGCGTTTCGCAATCCACCGGCGACACGCTCCCAATTGGCGATGTCAACGTGCAACAAGGCACGCTGCTGGTGAACAACCCCGGCGGCACGGATGCATTCCACGCATCGCGGATCCAGGTGGCCAACGGCGCGGAACTCGGTGGTTCCGGCGTCGTTACTGGCAACGTCGTACTCAACAGCGGTTCCGTCCTCGGCCCGGGCTCAGATGTCGGAACCTTCACCATCAACGGCAACGCCTACTTTTCGGCGCACAGTGTTCTGGAAATGCATTTGGACGGTGCCATGGGCGACCGCCTCGACATCACCGGCCTGCTCGATCTCTCCGGCCCTGACGATACGCTTCGTTTCGAAGTCCTCGCCGGGGGCGCCGGTCCGGCCCGGATTCTCGCCAGCTACGGCTTGCGCGAGGGCGAGTTCGAACACATTCTCAACTTGCCGTCGGGTTACGACGTCGTTTACAACTACCTTGGCGGCAACTACATTGCGCTGGTTGCGCCGGAGCCCTCCGGCCTGCTGCTTCTGTCCGTCGGCGTCCTTGGCATCGGCTGGTACGGGCGCCGTCAGCGTCGGAGGCAAACGGCCACTGCTTGACTTCGTGAGGCAGTTTGTCAAGCGTGCCTTGTATCGTCGCGTTACGGAGGTAGGCTGCAAACCTGCCCCGCGATGACTTGCCGAACGAGGTCAGGTTTCGACGTCGACGAGTTCCTTCTTCACAATCACGACGTCCTCTTCCTGCTCTTCGTTGAGCACGAAGCCGCGGTTGCGGAAGGTTGCCAACATGCGGGCGTTTTCTTTGGACGTTTCCGCCACCACTCGCTTGGCGCCCCAGCGCTTGGCGACCTCGAGCGAGTAGTCGGTGAGCAGTCCGCCCAAGCCGTGGCCGTGCCAGCGGTCGACGACGATAACGGCGTACTCGGCCGCTTCGTGATTCATATCCGCCACCAGGCGGCCCACGCCGATCAGCTTCCGTTCTCCGTCCTCTTCGACCTCGGCGACGATGCCGAGTTCACGATCGTAGTCGATGAAGCAATAGCGTGAGGCCATCTCGTGCGTGGTCTGTTTGAAGAGATAGCTGAAGCGGAACCAGAGCGACTGCGTCGAGCAACCTGCCAGCAGCTCGTGCCACATCGGTTCATCTTCCGGTTTGATCGGCCGCAAGATTACCGGCGTGCCGTCCTTCAGCCGCCGCTCGGTGACGAATTCCTCGGGATAGGGACGAATGGCCAGGTGCGCGTAGGGCCGCACAGTGTGGACGACCAGTTCCCGGTCAACGATCACCCGCGCGTCCAGCGCGATGACGTCGTCCGATGTTACCAGGAGCGGATTGACGTCGAGTTCCTTGATCTCCGGATAGTCGGCCACCAGGTAGGAGAACCGCATGAGAATTTCGATGAGCCGGTCGATATTCACACCCGGTCGTCCCCGGTACCCTTGCAGTAGCGGCCACGACTTGAGCGACTCCAACATGCGCCGCGCCAGCGATTCGGTCAACGGCGGCAGCGCCAGGGCTCGGTCGCGGAAGACCTCGGCCGCGATGCCGCCCATGCCCACCATGATCACGGAGCCGAAGACCGGGTCGCGCTTGGTGCCGATGATCAATTCGAAGCCGCTGGGATAGGTTACCATGTTCTGCACGGTGACGCCAAGGATCGTTGCGTCGGGGCGCTTCTCGCCCGCCGTCTTCAACATGCGCGTGAATGCCTGGCGGACGGCGTCGTCGTTGCCCAGGTTCAGGGCTACACCGCCGACGTCCGTCTTATGCGTGATTTGCGGCGAGTGGATCTTCATCACGACGGGGAAGCCCAATCGCTGGGCGACTTCGACCGCCTCCTCGGCGGTGCGAGCCAAGTAGGGCTTGGTGACCGGGATCTCGTAGGCTTCCAAGAACGCTTTGGAGACGTTTTCCGAAAGGATGTCGCTTCCTTCGGTGAGGATGGTGTCGAAGACCCCTTTCAGCCGCTTGCGATCCAGGCTGAACGACACGGGGATGTCGCGCGGCGTCTCGTGAAGGATTTGGAGGTTGCGGGCGTACGACACCAGATGCATGAAGGCCCGCACCGCCTGCTCCGGCTTGGTGTAGCTGGGGATCCCCGCCTTATTGAGCAGCAGGAGCCCTTCGGCGACAGAGCTACCGCCCATCCAGGCAGCCAAGACCGGTTTGTGCCCCTTGGCGGCGGCCTGCCCGACCGCGGTCGCCGTGCCGCCCGGATCAGTCATCGCCTGGGGAGTGAGGATAACCAGCACGGCGTCCACCCCCGGGTCTTCCAGCACCACCTCCAACGCTTTCGAGTAGCGTTCCGGCGGCGCATCGCCGAGCACGTCCACGGGGTTGTTGTGCGACCAGAAGGGCGGCAGGTGCTCGTTGAGCTTCTGAATCGTCTCTTCCGAGAGGGAGGCGAGTTTTCCGTCGCGTGCGATCAGGGCATCCGTGGTCATCACGCCCGGGCCGCCCGCGTTGGTGATGATCGCCAACCGATCGCCCTTGGGAGGTTGCTGGCGGGCAAGCAACTCGGCGCAATCGAACATGTCTTCGACCTGGAAGATCCGCTCGATGCCGGCTCGTTGAAAGGCAGCTTCGTACACGGCGTCCACACCGGCCATGGCACCGGTATGGGAGGCGGCGGCCTGAGCCGACTCGGCAAAACGGCCCGCCTTGTAGGCTACGATCGGCTTGGTTCTCGCAAACGCACGCGCGGCCGACATGAACTCGCGAGCCTCATTGATCGACTCGATGTAGAGAATGATCGACTGGGTCTCGGTCGCCGACCCGAAGTAGTCGATCAGATCGCCCATGCTGACATCGAGCATGTTGCCGACAGAGACGAAATACGAGAAACCGATCCCCTCGTCGATAGCCCAGTCGAGCACTGAGGTACACAGAGCGCCGGATTGGGAGATGAATCCAATATGACCCTTTTTAGGGGTGGAAGCCGCGAAGCTGGCGTTTAGAGAAATGCCGGGCACGATGATTCCCAGGCAGTTTGGGCCAAGAATCCGCATGCCGTCGAATTTTCTCTGCTCTTCGATCACCAGTTGTTCGAGTTTGCGGCCCTCTTCGCCGATCTCACGGAACCCCGCCGAAATAATGACAATGCCACGCGTACCGGCTTCTCCGAGAGATCGCACCAATGCGGGTACACTGACGGCCGGCGTGCAGATTACCGCCAAATCCGGGGGGTGAGGAAGTGAGAATACGTCCTTATAAGCCTGGATCCCTTGGACGGATTCCCTCTTCGCATTGATCGGGTAGACAACCCCGCGGAATCCGGAACCAATAAGATTCCGGAGCACCGTGTATCCGACGCTCGTCGGCGTATCGCTGGCCCCAATCACTGCAACGCGGTGCGGATCGAAAATCTTGTCGAGGTTCAGAATACTCACAGTAGGCTCCTGCCGGGGGGGATGTAAGGATCGCCTGGAAGTCGGGACGATGGGGGAGAGCGGGTGGCGAAACCAGATAATATAGTATGTCGCCGCAAATCGCGAAAGCATTGAGGATATGGTTATTGGATTCGTTTGCATTAAGTTTATGGATTGCAGAAATTGAGCTACCTGCAATGCTCTTGACACTTCAGATAGATTAGGAAACCAACCGTTGGAGTTAGTCAAGATGACGGGAACGATTTCTCGGCCCGAGAAGTTCTCCGTGTTGAGAATTGTTGACACGGCCTCGGCTCGTGCCTGATACTCGCAGCAGCGAGTATTTCTGCGGGGCAACCCGCGCCCGTGCCATCAGGAAGGAGTCGTCCGTGAGAGCAGCATTCTTTGCATCCATCGTCTTTACGGTTGCCTTGGCCCCCGCGGCCGAGTTCTATGTTTCCCCTACTGGAAACGATGCGAATCCGGGCACGGTGGACAACCCCCTGGCTACACTTGTCGGTGCAAGGAACGCCGTCCGGCAGCTCAAATCGGAGGGCCCCCTCGCCAAGCCGGTCCATATTGTGATTGCGGATGGGACGTACCGGGTTTCGGAACCGCTGGTGTTGTCGCCGGAGGACAGCGGCGCTCAAGAAGCTCCGGTCACCTATCGAGCGGCGCCTGGGGCTCGCCCAGTCTTCAGCGGCGGACGCGTTATCAAGGATTGGCAGCAGGGCGCAGACGGCTTGTGGACCGCCCGTGTCCCGGAAGTGGCCGCTGGAAGTTCGTATTTCGAACAGCTTTTCGTCAACGGTCGTCGGGCCACGCGAGCGAGGACGCCCAACAAGTTTTTCTTTCATCTGCAGGACGTCCGCGAAGAGATTCTCGAGCCGGGCAGTTCGAAGCCCAAGCAGGCCCGGCAGACCGTCCGCCTGCGCGAAGAGGATTTCCGGCAAGCTTTCGGCGACCTGCGCCCCGAAGAACTGCGCGACGTCAACCTTGTCGTGTACCACAATTGGGACAACACGCGGCGATTTCTCGACCGCATCGATGCACAAGCGTCGACGCTGGTGACCAGCGGTGAAGGGATGAAGCCCTGGAATCCCTGGCGGCGAAACGCCCACTTTCTGCTGGAAAACTACTCGGCCGCACTCGACGCTCCCGGCGAGTGGTATCTTGCGCGCGACGGCGTTCTCTCCTACAAGCCGCTGCCCGGCGAGGACATGACCGAGGCGACGGTCGTGGCGCCGGCAGCCGAAAAATTCATCGTGATCCAGGGCGACGCGGCGGCGGGGAAGTTCGTCGAGCACGTTGCCTTCCAGGGATTGACCTTCCATCACGGCCAGTGGATCACGCCGCCCGGCGGATTCGAGCCGGCCCAGGCCGCCGCGCCGATCGAGGCGGTGGTGATGGTCGATGGCGGCCGCGATATCCTCATCGAGGACTGCGAGATCGGTCATGTCGGCACGTATGTCGTCTGGTTCCGCAAAGGCTGCCGCAATTGCACGCTGCGGCAGTCGTACCTGCACGATTTCGGGGCGGGTGGAGTCCGCATCGGGGAGACCGGTATCGCCGCTAACCCGCAGGAGCAAACCAGTCACATTCAGGTCGACAACAACATTATCCGCCACGGCGGCCGCATCTTCCCGTGCGCCGTGGGCGTGTGGATCGGCCAGAGCGGCGACAACGCCGTCACCCACAATGAAATCGCCGATCTCTACTACACCGGCATCTCCGTGGGCTGGCGCTGGGGCTACGCGGAAAGTCTCGCCAAGCGTAATGACCTTGCCTTCAATCGCGTACACCACATTGGCTGGGGCGTGCTCAGCGACATGGGCGGAATCTACACACTCGGCCCGTCGGAAGGAACAACGGTCCGCAACAACGTCTTCCACGACATCTATGCGTACTCCTACGGTGGCTGGGGCCTTTACACCGACGAAGGCAGCACGGGCATCCTCTTCGAGAACAACCTCGTCTACCGGACCAAGACCGGCGGATTCCACCAGCATTACGGCAAGGAGAACATCGTTCGCAACAATATCCTCGCCTTCGCCAAGCTCTACCAGATCCAGGCCACCCGCGTGGAAGACCACCTCTCCTTCACGCTGGATCGCAATATCGTCTATTTCGACAGCGGCGAATTGCTCTCCGGGCGCTGGGAGCAAATCCGGCACGAAAGCCGCAACAATACCTATTGGGACACCCGCGGCGAGCCGATCCGCTTCATCGGCCAACCGTTGGAAGCCTGGCAGGCGAAAGGGCACGAACAGAAATCCCAGATCGCCGATCCGAGATTCGCTGATCCGAAGGCCGGCGACTTCCGCTTGGCGGAGGATTCGCCGGCATTGAAACTCGGTTTCCAGCCGTTCGACGCGAGCAAGGCGGGCGTCTATGGCGAACCCGATTGGATACGCAAGGCGTCCGACGCAGAATATCCGCCGCTGGAGGTCGTGCCCGATCCGCCGCCGTTGGAAATCCTCGACGACTTTGAAACGGCCGCCGTGGGCCAGGCGCCCAGTGGCGTGCAGGCCAACGTCGAGAACAAGGGGGACGCCATCGTCGTTACCGACGAGGCCGCGGCCGGCGGGAAGCAAAGTGTCAAAATCGCCGACGCTCCGGGGCTCCGCCAGTCGTTCAACCCGCATCTGGTCTACGGCGGGGTACACTACGATTCGGGAACGGTCTTGAACACGTTCGACCTGCGAGTTGAATCGGGGGCCAACGTGCAGGTCGAATGGCGCGACTACAGCGAATCGGACTATCGGACGGGCCCAACATTGCAGATTCGTGCTGGCCAACTAGAATTGGGCGGAAGCCGCCGACTGGAGATCCCGGCCGGCAAGTGGATCAAGTTCGAGGTCGTCAGCGCCGTGGGCGAACCGTCCAAGGGGAACTGGGCGTTGCGGCTGACGATCCCCGGGCAGCCGTCACGAATCTTCCGCGATCTGCCTTACGCCAGTCCGGAGTTCAAGAAACTCACCTGGGTCGGTTTTATCAGTGCGGCAACCGACAAGACCGTGTTCTACCTCGACAATTTCGTCCTTCGGCGTCAAACCGCGGAAACCAAGGACCAGTGAACCATGATACGCCCGATTCCCGCCGCCGGCGCGGCTCTTTTGGCGATGTTGACGTTGCTGGCCGCGATGGGCCGGGCCGACGGCAAAGCAAACCCAGTTGCCTTGAACGTAGTCTTCGGCGATGAGCCGGTACGGATCACGAGCAAGCGATCGGCAAGCTCGTACTCGATGTTTAATGCGATTCAGATCGTTCCGCTTCGATAAGAACCATCCGAGGAACCATAACGATGACATCCCAGTTTACTCGACGCGAGTTTATCCGCACCGCCGCGGCAGGCTCGTCCGCCTTGGCTTGGCTCGGCGCCTGTCAAGGGCCGGCGACTGCGGCGGATGGTGCGGTGCAAACCGAGAATCCCTTTACCTTGGCGACCATGCCGCGGGTCGACGTCCATACGCACATCGGCAATACGTGGGAAGTGCTCGACCAGGTGATCGAGTTGCGGCAGTCCCTGAAGGAGCAGAGTCAGGCGGACCTGGCCATGTGCTTCAGCTTGGGACGGGCCGAACCGCCCGACATGGCCGAGCTGCGCCGGCGCTACGGGGGCCGGATCCAGTTCTGCATCAGCGACTACGATATCCAGAAAGGGAAGCCCTGCCGCTTCTCGCCGCAAGATCTCGCCGATTGGCAGAAACGGGGCGTGGTGGGTTTCAAATTCTATCCGGGTTGGCAGCGCGGCATCCAGATCGATCAGGCGATCTACGAACCGATCTTCGACAAAATGGAAGAAATCGGCATGGTGGCGGCCTCGCCCCACGTGACGAACCCCTGTGGAACCTTTGGCCGGCGCACCGAATGGTTTTCCGAACCGGTGGAATTCTGGCGGCAGCAACGAGCCTGGGAGAACGTGCTGAAGAAGCACCCGCGGCTGGTCGTGGTCAACGCCCACATGCTCTGGCTGTGCTACTCGGACGAACAATTGGACTGCCTGCGGTACATGCTCCAGACGTATCCCAACTTGAACGTCGATCTGGCCACGACGCCCGTCTTTTTGCACGCCGTCGCCCGCGATAATCTGCGGGATTTCATGATCGCCCACGCGGATCGAATCCTCTTCGGAACCGACATGGCCAGCTCGTGGTTCGTCCCCGTGCTCGACAAACGGCTGCCGAACATCCGGGATAAAGCTCCGCAATACCAGCGCTACTTCGATCTTCTCGAAACGGACAAGGAACTGCCGAGCGGCATTAAGGACGAGCATAAGCTTCATGGCCTGGCACTGCCGCAGGAAGTGCTCGAGAAGATCTATTTCCGCAACGCCATGCGGATCTATCCGCACGTCGCCGAAGCACTGGCGGAATTGGGCTATTTCGGCAAGAAGGTATCGAGTTGACGCGCGTTTGATCCCCCAGTAGACTTGTGTATCTGTTGATCGTCCGGTTTCGCTTTACACACTCCAGCACCCCTGATATCCTCTGCCAAAACGACAGAGTCGCCGGCAGGACTGCTCACAGCATGAATACCGAACGCCGTAAGCAATCCGGAGCCTACTATACGCCGGAAGCCGTTGTCGCTTCACTGGTCCGGTGGGCGACGCGTTCGGCAGGAGACAGGATGCTCGACCCTGCGTGCGGGGATGGACGGTTCCTGGTGGCCCATTCCAATAGTGTTGGTGTGGAGCATGACGGTGATGCCGCGGCGATTGTCCACGCCCGAGCGCCAGGTTGCCTGATTCATGAGGGCGATTTCTTTTCGTGGGCGGCAGAGACACGGGAACGATTTCAGTGTGCGGCGGGGAACCCGCCGTTCATACGGTATCAACGATTCACGGGCGAAGTCCGCAACCGGGCGATCCGGCTTTGCGCTCGCCATGGGGCTACGTTCACATCACTCACTTCGTCGTGGGCGCCGTTTATCGTGGCAACAGCAACCCTCCTGGAGCCGAATGGCAGGATGGCATTTGTTGTGCCTGCGGAAATTGGCCATGCCCCCTACGCGCAGCCGGTACTCAAATATCTTGCCCGGCACTTTGACCTTGTGCAAGTCATCGCGGTGCGTCAGAAGCTTTTCCCAGGGCTATCTGAGGACTGTTGGCTGCTCTACTGTGCCGGCTGGGGTGGTCGTACGGAAACGATCGCTTTGTCCATCTTGGATTCCTTTACATTTCAGGAATCGCCTCCGGAACCGAACGTTTGCGTCGCACTCCAGGACTGGCAGCGATGGGGCGGCCGACTTCGCCCGTTTTTGCTGTCGTCTTCATTGCGCTCCTTTTATTGGGAAATCAGCGAGTCGCCCCAATCCCATCGATTCCGAGAACTGGCTCGAGTTGGAATAGGCTACGTGACAGGCGCGAACGAGTTTTTTCACTTGCGTCCCTCCGATGCGGAGCGACTCGGCGTGCCGGAGAGGTTTCTGCGGGCATGCGTTCGCAACGGACGATGCCTGACCGGCAGAGCCATTACCCAGGCGACCGTGGATAAGTGGCGACGTAGCGACGACCCGATGCTGCTGCTACGTTTGACCAATGCGGATCCAATACCGAAAGCCGTCAGGGACTATCTCGACTCAGCGGCGGGCCAGCAAGCTCGTGAAACGTATAAGTGTCGTAGTCGCAAGCCCTGGTACGCAGTTCCCGACGTAACAGTTCCCGACGCTTTTCTCTCGTATATGAGCGGGGAGACGGCCGCGTTGGTTGCAAACCGCGCGAAGTGCGTGGCTACCAATTCCGTCCATGTTGTTCGGCTCAGCGGCGTATGGAATCTCTCGGAGTTACAGGACGCGTGGGAGCAGCCGTTCACGGAATTGAGCTGCGAACTGGAAGGCCACCCACTCGGCGGTGGAGTGCTGAAGCTTGAACCCCGCGAGGCGGGCCAGGTCTTGCTGAGTCGGGCAAAGACGCTCAGGCACGAGATGGTTGCTGAGGTTGCTGAGGGGCTGGAAACGATGCGACGTTGGAGACACTATGGCCAGAACGCCCGCTCCCTGCCGATGGATTAGCTTCCAGGATGCTCTTAATGCATTCGTGCAAAACGTATCGGGACACCAGGGCTCTGGTCATATCAAGCCGCTGCACTGGTATGTTGCTTGCCGACTCGTGCTTGAAGGAGGCTTTCGCCCGGACGACATTACACCGCGTCCGCCTTTTGAGATACGGCCACGAGGCAGCCGGCTCTCTCTCGAGCATGTACCAGAGAGCGGGCGGGCCGGTGAGCGGACGATTCTGGGTGGATTGAAGACCAAGAACGTCGACGTTGTTGTGACCAAGAATGGAATTGGGCCGGTGCTTGCCGTGTCCATGAAAGGCACACTGAATGCTTTTCGAAACCTGACGAATCGGATGGAAGAGGCGGTCGGAGATTGCACGAATCTCCACATCTCGTATCCGGCGCTGGTTTATGGATTTCTTCAGGTAATGCGCGCCAATCGTGCCAGTGAAGGTGTCGCTCCCAACGATATCGCCATCTGCCAGAATGGCACGATTGCCGACACCATCTCTCGTTACCATGATATCATGGCTCGACTTTCCGGTCGCGACGATGTGCGAAGCGAAACGACAAGATACGAAGCAGTGGCTCTGGTTCTGGCTGATACAGAGCCATCGAGAGCGGGCGAGGTTGTCGAGTCTTTTCCGCCCGAGGGCAGCCCGCTTTGTGTGCGGGGGTTTTTCGAATCGTTGTATCGTCAATACGATCAGCGGTTTGTCTACGCGGCACCCGGGCTGGAGTCTGTCACGCGCCGACTCGCCTGGGCGGCGGAATCTCCTGCGTTCGCCGGGGGGGTACCCGTTGACTTTAGGCCGCGTCTTGACCTGGCAGTGACGTGAACGACCAGCAGGGCGATTGGGGATCGGTGGATGGCCGGCGTTGATGCCCGGCGGTGGCGGGAGCGGTACAAGTCGTTTGTTCTTCAGTCACGCCCGTTCACAGGCGTTGTCCACGTTCAAGGCGTTTTGGTTTCCACTCGCGTTTGCACGGCCCCAACGTCAATTGCAAAACGCGTGCCGGGGAAAACATTGTACCGGGGAAATGCCTCACCGAGATAGACCCAAGTCGCCTCGGGCTGATGATGCACTTCGACAGGAGAGCCTTCGCCGATACTGGCACTCGTGACTCCGCCGTACGTTTCGATGCATACCGGCGTCCAACCGTTGGAGTTCAAGCTGCCGCAAGATTTCTCGACGCCGGCCGCGCAAAGCCACACTTGGCCGTCGCGGGCGATGAGTCGCGCGGGATGGTTGAAGTCGCCGACGGTGCAAAGCGTCTGGCCGTCGCCTCGCTCGACTCGGAATCGGAAACGCAACGACACACGGTCGCCGCGGTCGCGATGGTTCTCGTCGATATCGACGCCGACCGATGCGTGATCGCGGAGCCGTAGAACCTGTCTACCGTCGACGTTAGCGACTTTGGAGCCGCCGCGGGACTCGGCTGTGGGCACGAGGAAGTCCCGCTGGAAGGCAGCCTCGTCGGCCGGATCCATCCAGAGGACAGGCTCGCTGGACGGCGCCGTCGCGGCGTCGAGCTTGGGTCGATTCAGTTCGCCGGCGAATTGATTGTAAAGCCAGCGGTGGTGTGCGGCGTTCAGCTTCGGACCGGCGTCTGGCATCCGGGCGACAGTCGCCACGTTTCGCCCAAGTCGTCGGTGTAGGCAACGGTGTTGATCTTCTCCATGCCCCACCAACTCGTGACGTTCTCCGGGGCGTCTGGAGACCGTTTGCCTCCGCCATAGAGCGAAACCGGGGCGAGCACGCGGCCCGACCGCAAACGGTAGAGATTCTGCGTCGCGGCGATGGAATATGGATTGCCGTCCACGCGCGGCAGGATCTCTCCGTCCCACATGAGACGCCGGTTAACCCACTTGCCGTCGGCGCGATTCAGCCGCGAGAAGTAGAGGCCGCGGAGATCCGGGGTGGCCGTGCCGCCGGGCCCGGTGAGATCATGGACGCTGCCTCCTTGGTTCCACAGCGCCCACAGTTCGCCGTCAACCAGACCGAGGTTCGCCTGCCACTGGTGCCCCTTGCCCTCGGGATAGCGGACCGGGTTCTCGCAATACTCCTCGTTGGAGAACAACCGCTCAATCGGTGTCCAACGGCGGCCGTCACGACTGGTGCTGAAGACGATCCGTTGTCCGGGCGAGTGCTCGGCCACGGGGACATGGCTCCCCCAGAGGCAGAGCCAGCGGTCTTGGTACCAAGCAATCGTCGATCAATGGTTGTATTTGTGGGCGTGGCTGCGGGCGTCGATCACGGCATGACGCGTGATGGTCGGCTGGTAGACTTCGTAGGATCGCCAGCCTTCCGACGCCGAGGCCAAGGGCACGATGGCAGTCGGCATGGGGCAGCAACACCAGATGGCGAAGACGGCCGTGCGAAGGGTCACTCTTGCATTCATTCCACCTTACCCCCGGTTGTCGCTAAGAGCCTATCCCAAAACCGCTGGGGACTGGCTCATTTTGCGGAGTCTTCGGAGCAAAATGTGCCTGTCCCCTTCTCTCGACGCGGTTTTGGGATAGGCTCTAAGGCTTCTTGCCAACCTGCGGCCACACAACGAGCCCCTGGTATCCCGCAGGAATCAAGACGTTTCCATCATGCACGACGACCGGGCAGGGATGTTCGTCGAGTTGAAGTTCGGCCAGCAAGCGGGGCTTTTCGATTTGCGAAATATCGACCGCTTGCACCGTGCCCAGCACTCGATTGGAGAGAAAGAGAGTGTCGCCTTGGATCGTCGGCTTGCCGTTCAAAGGATGCCCGGGGATGCCGTAAAAGGGGATCTTGTCCAGCGGACGTTTCTCGTCTCGCGGGATCACGGCGTACTTGCCTCGATAAACCAGCAGTGCTTTGTCGTCGAGCACCGCCATGCCGTCCGTGAAACTGGCCCGCATGGCCAGGTGGTCGCCCGAGTAAACCGGTTTCGGGCCGCCGTAGAGATCGTACCAGCGATAGCCGCTGGCATGCCATAGGCATCCGGCGTAGCGATCAGCCAGCAGGCCGCGCACCAAGGCGTATGTGTAAAAAAGGCCGAGATGGCGATCCGTCAACACTAGAGCCGGCCGGAGCGGATTGCTCACGTCGACAACCTGCAGTTCGTTCTGGCCTACGTGCAGCAGGGTGTAACGACCGGGAGAAGGGACGACGACCTGAGCCACGCCGCCGCGCGCCGGACGATAACGGCCGGCGAGTTTCAGGAGGGCCTCTTCGTCGCGCCGGTAGATCGCAAGCCCGCCGGTGGATTCGGCCACGTAGGCAAAGTTGCCATGCACGGCCACGTCGCGGGCGAAGCCTTCGGCGGGGAAGACTTGCAGCCGACGGATCTCCGGCGAAAGCGCCACGGCGTGCAAACCCGCCGCGCCGGCGGCAACCAGGGCCGTATCTCCAAGCATCGCGAACCCGTAGACCTGCCCGTCCGGCTGGTAGACACGGTAGCGGGGATCCACTTGCGGCGCTGGCCGGGCCGGAATGGCGGGAGCCTGGTCCGGCTCCTTTTCCGGAACCCGTGCCATCCCTGTCGCGTCGACGACGTGCAGATCCGTCCAGGCGCCCGCCACGTAGAGCGTATCCTTCGCCAAGGCAATGCCTCCGACCGGCGCGGGCAGGCTCTCGCCCGTATCGAGCCCGTCGATCGTCCGCGGCACGGGCGCGAGCTGCCGGTGGCCGACGAAATGCGGTCGTTCGATGCGGGAAATATCGATGACGAAGACGCCGTTGTACGTGTCGCCCAGGAAAGCGAAGTCTCCGGCGACCATGACGTCCCACATATCCATGCCGATCCGATAGAAGGGAAGCGTCTTGATGCGAGAGACCAATACCGGTTTTACCGGATCGCCGACGTCAAAAATCTCCAGACCGTGTCCGGCACCGTACAGTGGCGATGCTTCGTCGCCGGTACGCCATCCTTTGGCATGATGGCCGGTAGCCACGAAGCAGTGCCTGCCGCGCAGGGCGACGCCGTCGCCGTAGCCGTCCAGCGGAGTCTTGGAGATCACGACGGGCCGGTACGGATCGCCGACGTCGCAGATCACCAGCTTCCGGCTGCCCCAGACGCCGGCGTAAAGAATTCCACCGCGTGCGACGACCGATTGCGCTTCGCCGGTGCGAATGGTACTCAGATGGACCGGCCGCCGGGGTTCCGAAATGTCGATCAGTTCGACACCCGCGGTGCGGCACGCGACATAAGCCACGTTGCCCGAAAGGGCGATTCCCGTGGCTAACTCGATGGTGTCATAGTGGCAGAGCAGAGTCGGCGCGTCGGGCTTCTTGACGTCGACCACGAATAGCCCGTCTTCGCGTGCGGTCACGTAGGCCAGACGATCGCGGACTTCGATCTGCCGTGTGTTGCCCAGGTCCCTCAGTTGCCCGACGATTCTTGGCGCGCGCGGGTCGGAAATGTCGGCCACATGCAGGTTGCCCTCGCCGATCACGTAGAGTGTGTCGCCCTCGGCCGCGGCGTCCATCGCACCGCCCAGTCCGAGACTCCGTGTGATAGGGAGTTCCGGGCCAAAATCGCGCCTCGTTTCTGCTGCCGCGGCCGCCGAAAGTCCACAAGACAATACGATCGCCAACGTCAGTCGTTGCATTGGTTGCATCGTGAAATCACTCGAAGATGCGTTTGCTTGAGTTACCTTGGATTCCGGGAGCAGCACGACGGTCGTGTGGCACTGCTTGGAGTTGGACGGGTTGTCCACCGGCTTCGACGTCTCCACAACTCCGAGCAGTGCAATGCTGTGAGCCGGGACGTTCCCCACTGCTTGTGATTGTGGTAAGTCCTACACAAGTGGAAAATCCATTCAATCACAAGCAGTGCCACGCCAAAAGTCGGAATTCCGCAAGTCGTGCAAAGTCCACTCTACGAAACTGCGGCGGCGCGCCGCCGCAGGGTCATACCAGCGCTTCGCGATCCCGGGTGAGCTGCCGGCCGGCGTCGGGACACGTTGCTTTTTCGTGCTCCAGGCGTGCAATGCCGGCGGCGCCGAGGTATCCCGCGTCGCCGCCAAGGGTGGCGAAGTCGATCTTGGTCTTCTCGGCGAGCACGGGAAAGGTCCGACGGCGAAACTCTTGCTGGACGCGCCTGAGAAAGCGCCGTCCCAGCTTCGAATCGCGAACTCCGAACGTCATGGCACCGCCCAGGAGAACTCCGCTGGGATCGATCGTGTGAACCAGTGTTACAATGCCGACCCCGAGATAGCATGCAGTGTCCATGACGATCTGATCGGCCAATTCGTCGCCGGCTTCGGCCTCCTCCGCGACCAGCAACGGGGAGAGTGTCGCCCCGTGCGCTAATCGCTGCAAAAGGGAACTGGGTCGCCCGGAATCGAGCGCCTCTTGGGTCCGTTTGATGACGGCGTTGGCACTGGCGTAGGCTTCCAGATGCCCGCTATGGCCGCAAGGGCACATGCGAGCGTTGTCCCCAAAATCGATCACGATGTGCCCGCATTCGGTGCCGAACCCGTGCTCGCCCTCGATAATCAGGTTGCCGATGATGATCCCGCAGCCCACGCCGGTGCCCAGCGTCAAGAGGATCATGCTCTGAAACTCGCGGCCCGACCCGACCCAGAACTCGCCGTAGGCCGCCGCCGAGGCGTCGTTGACAAAGGCGACCGGCAGGCCGCTGTGTTCCGCCACTCGATCGCGAATAGGAAACGCGCCCCAGCCGGGGAAATTCATCGGGTTGATCATAATGCCGGCAGGGATGTCAAGCGTGCCGGGCGAGCCGAGTCCGACCCGCGCCACCGCGGAAGGTTCCACCCGGGCGGTCTGGATCAATCGGCGCACCGCCTCGCCGATCCGTCGCGAGGCGTCCTCGGGGCCGGTTTGGACCTCCGTGTCGATTGAGTCCCAGGCGATGGTCAGGCCGCGATCGTCGACCAGCCCCAGCTTCACCGTCGTGCCTCCCAAATCGACACCGACGTAGAAAGGGGGCAGGCCATCTTCCACTCGCACGAATTCACGCTGGCTCGCCACGCGGCACCTCCCAATGGGGATCGCAAGATGGGTCTGATAGGCGAGACTAGTATAGTTCGCGCTACGGGACAACGCAACGCGCTTGGGGCGTCAGCCGATCTTCCAGCCTTCGCGGTACGGCTTATGGATGTCTATTGATTGGCCTTGGGGCAATCGGTCGCTTGGAGGGCTTTCGCATCCAACTGAAGCTTCTCGCCGGTGCGGTAAGCTACGTTGCCGAGCAGGTTTCGCCCAATGAACTTGCCGGAGTAATCGAAGTTGCAGAGGGTGGGGGCGACGGTCTTACAGGCGTGGATCCACTCCTGATGTTGGCCCAACGACGGTGCGCAAGGCGATTCATGGGATGGCTCCTTATCGCTCAATCCGATAGCGTGAGGGGTTGGAGCCTGTGCTTCTCATCGCTTCTCGCTCAGCGTGGCGGAGTCGCTAAGGGAAGACAAGCAACCCACGGCATACGCGTTCGTGCAACTGGACCTGCCCCCCTCCATTCTGGGGGAATCAGGTAGGGATTTTACCGACAAAATTTCCGCTTTTGGGTAGTTGCCAACGGATCGTTGGTTAGGTAGATTATGACCGGTCGATATCTTTCTTGCCATTGCGAGTGGTTGAATTGTACTTCAGAATGGGCGTTTCTCTGATGGATTGGAGTTGACCTCGCTATTGCCTCGGCCAATCGGATTGGCTTAGGAGCAAGCTTTCGCTTCAGCCCATCCCGTCATAAACCACTTTTTTGACCGTGGAGAGGGCATATCAATGCTTCTTCAGCGCCGTCGGATTCAAAAGGAGGTCTGCGATCGCCGTGACCGACTGGAGGAACTGGTCGGAGAACGGACGGCAGACCTCGCGCGGGAAATCGCCCAGCGCAAGCAGGCTCACGAGGCTTTGCAGGGGGATAGGGAACGGTTGCGGCAGGCTCTGGCTTTACAGGAAAAGGAGCGGCGACTGATTGCCTATGAGATCCACGACGGACTGGCTCAGCAATTGGCGGCAGCGATCATGCAGCTCCAGTCGCTGCGGTCGTCCGCCACGAAGGCTTCGGCGGCTGTCCAACCGGGGCTCGATGTCGTTCAAAGGCTGCTGGAAGACGGTTTGAAGGAAACTCGCGGTTTGATCAACGGCCTGCGGCCTCCGGCACTCGACGAAGACGGTGTCGAGGCGGCGATCCGGGAACTGATCGCCAGGGACGGTTTCGGCGGGCAGGTCCGCATCGAACTTCATTGCGACATGGGAACGGTTCGTTTGGCGACGGTCTTGGAGAACGCGATTTTCCGCATCGTCCAAGAGGGGCTAAGCAATGCCCGCCGTCATAGCCGGAGCGAGCGCGTGCGAATCGGCCTTGCTGCGAAAGACGGCATCGTCTCGATCGAGATTCGCGACTGGGGCGTGGGATTCGATCCGGCCGGCGTGGGCGAGGACCATTTCGGCCTGGAAGGCATTCGGGAACGAGCGCGTCTGTTCGGCGGCGAGGCGGCGATTCGCAGCGCCGTGGGCAAGGGGACGCGGATCTTCGTGACGCTGCCCGTCGATGCATCGGTGCCCTGCTGAGAAGAAGTCAAGAGTCGAGAGTCCACGGTCAAGAGCCAAACCTCCCCGTGGCTCACGACTCTCAGTCGGCGTGGCTGCTGAATCGCTCTTGTTTTTCTGCTGGAGTTCCCTGCAAATCCTTCACCAGTTCATTGAGCAGCAGCACCTCGACGCGAGAGTTCTTTTTCTGAAGCTCCGGGTCGGCGCCGATGTGGACGGGCTCGTATTCACCCGCAACCGCGAGGCGGATCCGTTGCGGTTCGACGCCGAGTTTCACCAGTTCGTCCTTGACCTGGACACATCGTCCGTAGGCTAGATCCCAGTGGTTTTTGTAAGGGGCATCGGGCGGGATGGGGGTTTTCGTCGTGTGGCCGCGGATCTCGATCTTCTGCGGCTTGCCGACGAGTTCTTCCGCGATTTGTTGGAGAGTGTCGATGCTCGCTTGGCTGAGATCGGTGGAGTCGTCGGGAAAAAAGACGGCTCCGCCAAGGGTGGCGTCCTCGGCTGGGCGGATTGCCCAGACGCGAGGGCTTTCGCCCACGGGGGCCCGGACTTTGTCACCGCCTCGCATCGTGTCCATTCGCCGCGACCGGCCCATGCTGGCGAGTTTGGCCAGCGCGGAGTTCATGGGCATATTGGGTCCGGCGATAATGCTCGCCAGCGACTTGTCGTAGCCGAATTGCCGCCGCAGCGATTCCATGAGGGCCTTGCTCTCTTCTTCCTTGATTTCGCTCATGGAGAAAAGGAGCACGAAGAAGGTGAGCAAGAGCGACATCATGTCGCCGTAAGTAACCACCCATTCCGGCGCGCCGGCCGGTGCTTCCTCTTCGGGCAGGGCCATGGCTAAGCCGCCTCCCGGTTGACAGTTCGGAGTCGAGGCGGGATAAACGTGCTGAGTTTCTGTTCAATTACCCGGGGGTTTTCGCCCGATTGGATGCCCATGATCCCGCGAACAACGATCTCCATCGCGGTGAGTTCCTCCTTGTTCAGAAAGGCAAGCTTCTCGGCGAAGGGCATGAGGATGCTGTTGGAAAGAATCGCGCCGTAGAGGGTGGTAATCAAGGCCACAGCCATGCCTGGTCCGAGGGCGTTGGGGTCGTCGAGTTGGCCGAGCATGAGGATCAGCCCCAAGAGCGTTCCGATCATGCCGTAGGCGGGAGCGAACTTCCCCAATTGGTCGATGAGGTTTTTGCCGTTGCGGTGGCGGGTAGCGACAGCGTCGATCTCGGTCCGCATGATGTCTTCGATGACCTCCGGGCGCGTGCCGTCGACGGCCATTTGAATTCCGAGGATGATGAAAGGGCTGGAGATCTCTTCGATGCGGCCCTCCAGGGCCAACAGCCCGTCGCGTCGCGCGGTTTCCGCCAGGGAGACAAGTTGTTCGATCAGTTGCCGGGTATCCTGTTGCTTGTTGATGAAGGCGACTTTGAGCACGCGCGGGATGCCGAAGAACGTCTTCAGGGGAGAGCAGGCCAGCGCGGCGGCCGTCGCGCCGCCAATGACGACCATGATCGACGGATAATCGAGGAACGCCCCGAACGACGCTCCCGGGGAAATCAGAATGGCAATGGCCAGGAAGGCGAGGCCGAGTGAAAGTCCGATGACGGTCGCGATGTCCATCGATCACGCCCCTTCCGCAATCCGTGGACGCGTAGCGCAGCCGTCGGGCGCCGCCGGAGCGGGGATGAGGTGCTTGGCCTGCTGATAGGCCACCGCCCGCCGCATCACCTCGTCCATCGACTCGGCCACGACGAGTCGCTCACCGCCGGTGAGCGTGATAAAAGTGTCCGGGCGTGATTCCACGTACCGGATCAAGTCGGCATTGAGCACAAATACCTCGCCACTGAGATGGGTCAGTTTGATCATAACGGTTTCAGCGGCTTTGGAGGCCGTTTGGACCGCCTGCCATACGCTCGAACCGTCGATCGCTTGCCTGGCGGCCCTCGAAAACATAGCTCTGCCGGCGCTTGCGTCAACGCCGCAGCGCCAGCAATTCGTCGAGCATCTGCTGGGACGTCGTAATCACGCGGGTGTTTCCGCGGTACATCGTCGACGCCAGGATCAGGTCGATCAGGCTGGTGCCGATGTCGGTATTGGATAGTTCGGTTGCACCGGCAATGATGGTTCCAATCCCCTGTTGTCCGGGATCGCCCTGGACGGGCAGGCCGGAGTTGACCCCCTCGGCGAAGAGGTTTTGGCCTCGCTGCACCAAGCCGGTGGGATTGGCGAATCGCGCCAGGCGGAGTTGGCCCAGATCGCGGGTCGCACCGTTGCTGAAAACCCCCCGGATCGTGCCGTCCTCGCCGACGATGAAACTCGTCAGCACGCCGGGCGCGGACCCGTCCTGGCGCGAGACCGAAAGGGTGCTGCGATCCGCCGCCAGGCCCGAGAGCTGCGAGAAGTCGAGTTCGAACTCCAGCGGCGAGGCCGAGGAGACGTGGCGGCGGTCGATCGAAACCGTCGACTCCGACGCGGCGACGAAGTTCCCCTCGCCGTCGAAGGAGATCAGACCGGTGCCAACCGAGATGCCCACGCCGGTGAGCGGATCGTTGTCGGGGCTGTCGGCGAACCACCGATAGGTGGTCGACGTGCTGTCGCGCTTTTCAAGCACGGCGGTGAGGCGGACCCGCAAGGGAATACCGAGGGAGTCGTAGGCCAGGAAATCGGTGACGGCACTTTCGCCGACGGCGTCTTGAACGGTGGCCCAAGGGAGATCGACATTGGCGACGCCACTGCCGGTGTCGATGAGCATGGCCGACAACCCGATGTCGAGGGCGTTGGCCACGCCGTTGTTGGAGACGAGATTGATGCGGCCGTTTTCCACGAAGCCACCCGGCTCTCTGCCCGATCCTGCATCGACGGGGATCTCCTGATCGGCAGCGATTCCCATCGGTTTCTGGATCCCCATGGCGTCCTCCATGAAGTCCATCAGATCCTGGACCGTGGATTTTTCGCTGATTTCGAATTCCTTGGTGGAAAGCGTCCGTCCGCCTTTGCGGCCCGCGAACTCGAGCGTGCCCAATTGAAACGCCTGTTCATAGCTGCCGCCGTCGCGACGCAAGACGTTGGTCAGTAGCGTGTTGGTCTGGATGCGCGGCCCGTCGAGGTCGAGGGTCGGTTCGTTGAAGATGCCGCCGGCTCCGGTGTTCGGGCGGGCGTCGACGAGCGCGACGTCGCTGGTGACGTCGTGCATGGTGGTGACCAGGTGCCAATTGCTGTCGCTGGAGGCGTTGTCCCGCCGCCAGACGTGCCGATATTGCCATTCAGAATCGGTGGGATTCCGCGGCAGATTGTAAAGCAGAACGCGGCCGGAGTTGGTATTGATCGAACTGGAGAGTACCGTGGGGCGGCTGACGAGGCCCTCGTCGGGGTTTTCCGTATTGCCGTAGGTAACGTAGTATGTGAAGTCACCGGTGATGCGGGTTTCGTTCAGGGCGGGTTGGCCGATGTAGCCGCCGACGGCCGTGAGGTCGATGAACTCCGGGTCGGCGGCGTCGAGTTGGACTGTGGCCGCACGAAAGTAACTCGTGCTGTCGGCGTCCTTTCGGTAGATACGAACCTCCGTATACGCATCGCCGGTCATATCGCCCGGCAGCGTCGTTGTGGTCGGAATGTTGTCGAGGAACACGGCATTCTCACCGGCTCCGACGGTGTAGGTGCGAACTTCCGAGTAGTTGCTTTCCTGAAATGCCTCGGGCGCATTCGCGTTGGCAAAGACGAGCCGGTATTCCACCACATCGCCCGCCGCCAAGGCGCCCCCAGCCGCGGCCGTGCCTGCCGGAGCGGTGGCCCAGCCCGGTGCCGACGAGAAGAACACTTTCGCCTGTCCTTCGGGATCCTCGTATTTGGCGTCGCTGAGGATGCTCGTCTGAATGATGGCCGCCTGGTCGGCGAGGTCGCCCGTCGGCGAAAGGGTGCCTTCGAGAAACGCGTTGGCGGTAGGCTGCGCCACGGCGGTCGCTCCCAGCGGAATACTGATCGGCGTGAGCACGGTCCGCTGGATCTGGAAATCGTCGTCGATGCCGTAGCCGAGCAGTCGGTTTCCGGTAACGGTCACCAACTGGTTTTCCGAGTTCATCTTGAAGATGCCGTTGCGGGTGTAGAGCTGATCCCCCTCGCCGCCTTGGACGATGAAGAACCCGTCGCCTTGGATCGCCATGTCGGTCGGATTGGAACTGATTTCGATGGTCCCCTGGCTGAAATCGGGCGTGATGTCGGCGACCATCGTACCGAGGCCGACCTGGCGGGGATTGGTTCCGCCGCCGCCGTCCGTCGGTCCGGAGCCCAAGGCGAGCGTCTGGAGGAACTGTGTGGCGAAGGACGCTTGCGATGCCTTGAAGCCGACCGTGTTGGAGTTGGCCAGATTGTTGCCCACCACGTCGATGGTCGTTTCGGCGGCGGACAGACCGGTCAAGGCCGTGCTGAGTGCGGATGCTAAACCCATCGATGACCCTCCTGAGTCAAACGAGTTTCAAACTTTGAGAACTTTATTGCTGCGTTTCCTCGGCGCTCTCCGCAAGGATCTCGCCGACGTTGGTGAGACTGATGGCTTCCTCGCCGATGTGGAGCATCGGTTTGCCGTCCTCGACCGACACGCGTTCGACGCGGCCGGATACGCGAGTGCCTTCATCGGTAAGCCCTTCGACGTTGCGGCCGATGAGCGTGGAGGCGGTGGTCATGTTCTGCCCGAGGAGGACGGCCTCCAAGGTTTCCGTGAGTCGCGAGTTCGATTCGATCTCGCGCATCTGGCTGACTTGCTGGATGAGTTCGTGATTGTTCATCGGTTCCATGGGATCCTGGTTCTGCAACTCGGCGATCATCAGCTTGAGAAAGATGTTCAGATCCACATCTTGGAGTCGATCCACGGTTTCCGACTGCTGTCCTTGCTGCCCGCTCACGCCGCTGGTTCCCTGCGTGTACATTGCCGCTGTCTCCTTCGCGCGGTTTCCCGCCTTCAAATGGTTGTGTCGAACCGTCCGCCGTCGGTGTAGTGGATGGGACCGAGCCGGGCGGCGGCAGACTCGGCGGGGATCTCGATACGACTGCCGCGCTGCGGAACGGGATACGGCTGGTGGTAACGGTGCGGATCGGCGCCGGGATCGGAATGCCCGGCGCCGCTGCCGGAATGGTCCGCCAGATCCACATCGAACCGCTCGACGCGGACATTCTGCTCGGCCAACCGCTCTCGCAGCATCGGCAAGTTCTCGAGCAATAGCGACTTTGCGGCGGGGGTCTCCGCTTCCAGTCGTGCCGTCATCGCACCGTTCCGCACGGTCACCTCCACGCGGAGCGAGCCGAGTTCGGGCGGATGGAGTCGCAAACGGACGCTGCCGCCGTCTCCCACGGATTCAAAAGCGCGAGCGACTCGTTGGACGAATCGCACCCGATCGGCCTGGGTAGCCTCCGCATCGCCGTGTGCCGGTGCGGCATTGGACGAGCGGGCTGTCGTGTTGCCGCCGACGCGGTCGGTTGCCACGCCTTCCGCCGCACGCGTCGTTGCGGTTGCCGGTTCGCTCTTGCCCGTGTCCGCGGTGGTGGCGGTCTGCGGCAGGGGATCGGCGGCATCGGAGAGGCTCTGCGGCGAGGTCGCGTTGAGGTTGGCCGGCTGTGGCTGGGGAGTGTCGGCCGGCTGTGGCGCCGCCGGGCCGCCATCGGCTTGGCCGGCGTTCCGCTCGGCCGACTCCCGCCGTCCGCCGCGTGTGGCCGTTGCGTCGCGACTGCGCGCAGGCCGGTTGTTTTCCTCGGATGCGATCCCGGCGGCGTCTTCCGAATGTCCCTGATTCCGTCCCACACTTTCGCCGTCACTCGCCGCCGCGTCCGCAACGATGTCCTGCTTTGACTGCCGGGAGTCCGGCGTTGTTTCCGTCCCGTCCTTTTTCTCGACTGATCCCGCAGGGGATCGCGTCGACCTGTTATCCGAGGCGGCGGCCTCTTCACTATTCGGCGCGGCGGAATGCGGATCCGTCGCCGGCGGGGCTTTCGCGTCGAGTGCTTCTTGGCGGCCATTCTTGGCGGCAGCCGGCAATGGTCCTTCGGCGTCGACAGCGGCTTTCTCGTCAACGAGCGGTTCGCATCCGTCGGAGGCGATCTGCTCAACGACGGGCTGATTGACGCCGACGACTGCCGCATCGCCCGGCGGATCTTCGCGCGTTTCCTTCTCCTCAGGCGATTCCACCGCGGCTTCCGCGGAAGATCGGGACTGCTCCGCGTCGACTTGCGCCGACTCGCTCGAGGAAGCGTCCACAGGCTCGTCGGACTTTCGCCTGACCTCGGAGGGATCGTCGGCGACAGGTTGGTCCGAGTCTTGAGGCGATTGCGGTGAGGCGTCGTCCCGCACAACTTCATCGTCGCGCCGGCGCGCTTCACCGTCATTCGGACGCCATGCCGGATCCGGGGCTGACTGTGTTTTATCTTCCGGCAGGCGCTCGACGGGCGGGGAGGACGAGACGGGCGGCATGGGCGAAAGGACCGGCGGCGCAGACACGGCCCTCGCCCGTTCGAACAGATCAAAGAACGAAGCGGCGCCGGCCGTTGACGGTCCTAAGGCGTCCGGCGGTGTCTGCGCGGGTTCGACGATCGGCAGCAACGTGAATGTCTCGACTCTCCACGGCGTCATCAGGGTGCCTCACTGGAGGTTGTTGGGTGCCTGCCCGAACTGCTTTTGTGCGTTGTCCGCGATTTCGGATTCGGGCACTCCCTCGCGAATCTGGCGCAGCACTTCGTCGATCTGCTGGATTTCCTCGGGAGTCTTGAACTCGCCGACGATTTTGGCGCGTTTGCTGTCCGGCATTTCCCGCAGCAGCATCACCACCGCCCGCATCTCCTCCTTGTCGAGCATTTCGGCAAGAAGTTCCTTGGCCTGTTTCGACTTGACCGATTCGAGGATTCGGCGGGCGTTTTCGCGGCCGGTCGCTTGGGCGCCTTCCTCCAGTTCGGAAAGCAACGTTTCATACTGCGACCGCTGCTGTGTGTATCGGCGTTCGGCGACGGAAAGCTGTTGCTGGTCCGCGCGGAGTTGGTTCAAGGAGTTTGAGAGCGACTGTTCTCGCAGTTGCAGATCCAGATCCTTGGCGGCACGGGTCTCGAGGATTTCTCCGTAGGAGACCTGATCCGGAGGAAGTTCGTCTTGATCCAGTTCCGTTTTCTCCCGCAAGGCGAACAGGTCGATCCCCTGAGCGATGGCCAGCATTTGGATCGCCTTCGTGCGGTCGATCTTCCACTGCACGCAAAGCTGTACGGCCAGAATCACCTCGGCAATGATCGTCGCCAGGCAGAAGTAGAGGATGCCGTTGGTCAAGACGGGGAGGATGCGGCGGATCATCCGGGCGCCTCCCGCAGCGAGCGAATTTGTGCGGATTCATCCATTTGCTTGATCTGCCGCCGGTTGTCTTCTTCGCGGTGCCGGGCAAGTTGGCGATCTCGAAGGTTCTCGAGCACCTTGACCTGGCGGTTGGCTTCGGCGAGCACGGCACGGCGGCGCTCGACCTCTGCGGCGACTGCTTCTCGCTGCTTTTGGAGGTATTGGAGTTGCGCGTTCAAATAGACTCCGTGGCGTTGCACTTCGAGGAGCCGATCCACGTCGATCACTCCGGGCCCCGCGGAAGCCTGGTAAAGATCCGACACCTGGGTTGCCATCCCGGCCAGTCGCTGAAGTTCTTCGTGGAGGGTTGCGTCCGCCTGGTACGCCTGGGCAAGCTGCGTGCGCCGCTCGTCGCGAGCCGCCTCGCGGAGCTTCAAGAGAGTAGCCAGTCGGAAGTTGAACTTTGCCATGGCGGATCGGTGGTTTCCTAAGCTTGCGCCGGCTGTGCAGCGGCCTTGGCGGATTGGGCCTTGGCGGCCGCCAGCCGTTGGGAAGCGACTTGGGTCAACTGAATCAGCAGCGAGGACGCCTCCTGGAGACTGGACGGTTCATCGACGCGTTGACGCAGGTAGAGATTCATGGCGTCCTGGAATTCGATGGCCAGATCGACCGCCGGATTGCTCCCTTTGCGATACGCGCCGATGGAAATCAGGTCTTCGTGGTCGCGGTAGGCCGCCAGCAGTTCGCGGAGCAGGAAGGCGCCGCGGCGGTGTTCTTCCCCGGTCACTTCCGGCATCAATCGGCTGAGGCTCTCCAGGACGTCCACGGCAGGGTAGTGGCCGCGAGAAGCCAATTTGCGCGAGAGCCAAATGTGGCCGTCCAACAGGCCCCGCACCGTGTCGCTGATCGGCTCGTTGGGGTCGTCGGCCTCGACCAGCACCGTATAGAACGCGGTAATGCTCCCTTTCGGGCTGCGCCCGGCGCGTTCGACGAGTCGAGGCAAGACCGCGAAGACCGAAGGTGGATATCCTCGCGTCGTGGGCGGCTCGCCCGCCGCCAACCCGATTTCTCGCTGCGCCAGGGCGAAACGAGTGAGCGAGTCCATCATCAGCAGCACGTTCTTGCCTTGGTCGCGGAAGTATTCGGCGATGGCGGTGGCGGTGGCGGCGGCCTGCACGCGCACCAGCGCCGGCTCGTTGCTGGTGGCCACGACGACAACACTCTTGGCAAGGCCCTCGGAACCAAGGTCTCTCTCGATGAACTCGTTGACTTCTCGCCCTCGCTCGCCGATCAGCCCGATGACAATCACGTCGGCCGAGGTATAGCGAGCCATCATTCCCAGCGTTACGCTCTTGCCGACTCCGGAGCCGGCGAAGATTCCGATCCGCTGCCCCATGCCGCAGGTCATCAGGCCGTCGATCGAGCGGACGCCGGTGGATAGCGGCGCGTCGATTCGCGGGCGGCGGCACGGATGCGGCGGGTCGCGATGAAAGGCCGAGCGGTCGACCAGCGCCGGTTGGGGTTTATCGTCGACGGCGACGCCCGCCGCGTCGATCACGCGGCCGAGGAGCCCCTCGCCGACGCGGATCCATCGCGCGGTGCGGACGAGGCGGACGCGGTTGCCGTGCCGCACCCCGGAAAGCTCCCGGAACGGATAGAGCAGGGTGAGGTCGTCCTGGAAGCCGATCACTTCCGCCGGCAGCGGCGGGCCGGCCTGGCACTGGATCTCCGCCAAGGCGCCCACCGGCGCCGGGAATCCCGCCACGGAGACGGTCATGCCCACGGTACGCGCGACGGCGCCGGTCAGCTCGGTCGGCATCAGCGTTGCCAGGGTCTCGTTGAGGTCCATGAGAATCTTTCGGCCGCTAGGGATCGGCGAATGAACAACGGTCGTGCTTACCGGCGGTGGCGGGGCCGAGGGGGTCGGGAGTCTTTTTTTCCTGTCGGCCGGAACAGCATCTATCCATACAGGAAAGCGTCGACCGGCCGACAGGAAAAAAAGACTCCCGACCCCTTCCCGCGTCGACTTCGAGATAGTTCTTCATTTGCCGATCCTAAGTCAGTTCCTCTTCGATGCGAGCCAATTGGGCTTCAAACTGCTGATCGATCGTGCCAAAGCGGGTGTCCAATCGGCAGCCGCCGGGCGTGATACGGGGATCGGCAATCAGTTCCGTTGGCGCGAGGTTGGAAAACTCCTTGAGAACCGCTTCGATCTGCGGCGCCAGCGCGGCATGGTCGGCCGGATTGAGATGGAGGCGAAGTTGGGAACTTCCCGACGCCAACTCCAAGGCTTCCCGGACGAGACGGACCGTAATCTCAGGATGGTCGATCCTTTCGCGGCGAACGAGACGAGCGGCGATCGCCGCGGCGGTATGGACGGCGGACTTCTCCCAATGCCGCAGCCAGGCGTGCCTGGAGTGTTGCACTTCTTCCACGGCGCGCTGCAAGGCGGGCAGTAGCGTCGCCAATTGCCGGGCGAGTTGTTTCTGGACTGTCTGTTCGACGGCGTTCTGGCCCGCCTGCCGCCCTTCGGCTTCGGCGCGTTGGCGAATAGCGACCGCTTCTTTTTGCGCCGAGGCGAGTATCTTGGCGGCTTCCCCGCGGATCTTGTCGAGATACTGCCCCGCCTTGACCGCCATGTCATCGAAATTGAAGGCGGCGGCCCGGATCGAGCGGATTTCGTCGTTGGCTTTGATGACGGTGGACATGGTTGATCCGCTTAGTCTTACACGGTTGTTTCTCAAGCCGCCGCCGCTTCGTAGACCGCGGCCACGGTGGCGCCGGCGTAGTCGGCGGATTGCGGCAGTCGGATGCGTCCCTGCGCGGCGAGTCGGCGAGCGAGTTCGACGAGTTCGACGCGCGCTTGCTCCACGTCGCTCAGCCGCGTCGGGCCAAGATGAAGCAGCCGATGGCGAAGGTTGCGGGCCTCCGCCTGCGGCAGTTGCCGGAGAATCCGCTCGACCAGATCTTCAGCGGCGCCGGCCAGTGCGAGGATGGCGATTTCCGGATCGCTGCCGGCGAGAATCGTGGCCAGGCTCCGGTCGTCGAGCAGGGCAAAGTCCTCGAAGTCGATTCGATCCGGGCTGAGTCGCTCGGCCAATCGGCGGTCGTAGGCGTTGAGGGTGTCGAGGATTTGCATTCCCACGCGGGGGTCGGAGGCGGCAAGGATCCCGGCCACGGCGGAGAGGCCGGCGACGCGCCGCCGTTGCATCCGCACCAATTCGGCCAGACGCGACTCGAGGGTTTGCTCGACTTCCCGCAGGATGCTAGGATCGGTCTCTTCCAGATCGACCAGGCGGCGGAGCACGTCGACCTGGAGCGGCGGCTGAAGACGGACCAGCACCGTACCGGCGCGGTGCGCGGGCAGATGCGAGAGAACCAGGGCGATGGTCTGCGGCCGTTCGGCAGCCAGGAGGCGAGCGAGTTTGTCGGCTTCGGCTTCCTGCAGGAACCGGAACGGAGTGTCGTCGCCGGCCCGGGGCGGCTGGGTTGCCGGGGGATCGGGGGTGTCGTCTAGTCCGGCCAGCGTTCGGGCAAGACGGCCGCCCAACTCGACCCCCGCCGTTTTCCCTTTTCCACCGGATCCCGCCTGGAAGAACTCGTCGACCACGCGGCGCTGCTCCGTCGAATCGACATCGCCCAACTCGACAACCGCACGGCGGACCAGCCGCGCCGTTGCCCCATCCATCTTATCCAACAGGACGTCCGCCGATTTCCGGTCGAGTGCGCCGATAAGAATGGCCGCTTTTCGAATGCCTTGGTCGTATTTCATGGATTCTTAGCTCGGGT
The DNA here is from genome assembly GCA_012728855.1 of Rhodopirellula sp. Lineage (GTDB taxonomy): Bacteria > Planctomycetota > Planctomycetia > Pirellulales > Thermoguttaceae > JABWBD01. The sequence goes on from JAAYEH010000100.1 coordinate 33,750, forward strand.
GTCCGATCCAGGTTCGCAGGATATTCGCGGCCGCGTCGGGGTCGTCGGCCACCAGTAGCGACAGTTCGTCCTTCAGCGAAGCGCCCGACTGGAAGCGATGCAGTCGACGCTCGACGTCGTTCACCTCTTCGCCTTCTTCGCCGCTTCCTGAAATCTCCGGATTCGCAGCCGCCGGCTTGCCGGACTGGGAGGCAGGGGCCGAGCGAATCATCGAACGGAGCATGGTGATGCTGACCAGCGCGAGCAGGAGCATACCCAGCGTGCTCCACGACTGCCCGAGCCAGGTGATGGCCTTCTCGCTCATCGCCGGTTCCGGCAAATCGGGTGCGGCGATCTTCTGAAAGGCGGTCACCGTCACCAATTGCGACTTGTCGGCGATCCCTTCGGCTTCCGGCAGCAGAGCGGCGACGGCCGATCGGATCTTCGCCGTTTCCTCCTGGCGGATCGGATCGAGTTCGGCCTGTGTGGGCGTCTTCACCGCGGCGCCTGCCTGCGGATTGGGATCGGGCGGGTTTCGCTCGCGCCAGATGCTCTCGAAATAGCTGGTGGGGATTCCCACCGTCGCCGTGACCTTCTTCAGAGCGAAAGGTTGGTTTTCGATTTCCTCGGTCGAGCCGGAGAGCGCATTGACCGTGGTCTGCTCCGATTCTTCCTCCTCCTGGCGCGAACCTTTGCTGGATGCCGCGGAGAGCGCCATGGGGGCATTCGCCTGGTAACCGGGGCGTCCCGCGGCATCGGCGCCGTCTTGAACGAGCGAGCGGGACTTGTCGGTTACCTGCATGGGCACGGTTTTGGGATCGTTCTTCACTTCGCGCTGGCGATGCACCCGCTTTGGATCGAGGTCGACGTCGGTTTCGACTGTCACGTCGGGGACGTACATCAGCACACCGAGGATCCGATCGCGATACCAGTCGGCGTAGAACTGCTTTCGCGCAATGAGCGGATCATCCGTCGCGCCGCCGAAGCCCGACGGATCGCCGCGGAAAGAACGGCCGGTGTCAAGATCGAGCACGGTGACGTCTTCGGGCTTGAGGCCGGCGACCGCCGCGGCCACGGTGTGGCGGATGGCCGAGACTTTGGCGCCGTCCAACTCCTGGGCTCCCTTCGATCGGACGTTGACCGACGCCGTGGTAACCTTCTCGCGTCCTAATCCCGACTTCTCCTCGGTGTCCCAGAAGATCATTGCCGTTTCGATGCCGCTCATCATGCCGAGGATCTTGGAAAGCTCCTGCTGCTTGGCGATCTTCAATCGTTCGCGGCGTTTCTCGCGATCTTCGAAGACATTGCCGCTGTCCAAGGCGTTCTCCATCATCTGCCCGAAATCACGGGGAAGCGCGTTGGCATCAGCCAATGCGGCCATGTAGGCCGTTTGCTGACCGCGCGGAACCCGGATCCGCGTACCCTCGATCTCGTAGGAATTCAGCCCGGCCTGGGCGAAGGCCCCCTCCATGTCGCGGACGGCGGCGGGAGGGAACGATTCGCCACTCATCAAATACATGTCCGGGCCGGTGGATCGTTCGACGAAGAGATACCCGATGCCTACGATGACGACGGCCAGCAGCAGGCCGGAGGTGATCCGAGCCCCCGGTGTCATCGAGCGAAACAGATCCGCGAGTTGGGCGTATGCTTGATTGATGAAGTCCATCCGTGGAGCCTCGTCGTTAGCGGCTTGTCATCACAAAGAGGAGCAGGTCAAATCCGTATGTTCTGCACCTCCTGATACGCCTGTACCATCTTGTTGCGGATTTGCACCATCATCCGGAAGGCGATATCCGCCTTCTGCACGGCGGTGAGGACTTCGGCCGGCGTGATATCCTCGCCGCCCGCCGCCAGATGCTCGACGGCGCGGTCCGCCTCTTGCTGCATCGAGTTCACTTCCTTGATCGAATCCAGCAAGAACGTCTTGAACGACGGACCACTCTGGACCTGTTCCGTGCTTTGCGGGAGCAGGTTGGGCGGCGTGGCGGGAATGCTGTTGTTGTGAACGGGATTCATCAGACGAGGATCCTCAGGGTTTGCTGGGCCAGGTCTTTGGCGATGTCGATCGCCCCCAGGTTGGCCTCGTAGGCGCGGGCCGCTTCCATGGCGTCGGTCATCTCGGTCATCATGTTGATATCGGGGTAAGCCACATAGCCTTTATGGGAACCTTCCTGAATCGCGTCCGGATGTCCGGGCTGGTACTTGTAACGCGGTTCTCTCTCGTCGATTTCCACGGAACTGACGCGAACGCCGGCCGCCCCGGCGGTTCCCACCGTGTCGTCCGTTTGGAAGACGACGTATCGCGGCTGGTACGGTGCCGCCTCGCCGGCTTCATCGTGGGTGGTCGACAGGTTCGCCAGATTGCTGGAGATGGCATTCATCCGCATCCGTTGTGCGACCAACGCGCTGGTGCTGAGGTCGAGGGCGGAAAGCATCGCCGGGCTCCTCGTTTATGTCAAGCTGATTACTGGGAATTGGACCAAAAAAACGTCAGACTCGCTCGCTGATCGCGACGTTCAACAGACGAAATTGGGCCGTCATCATCGTCAAGGCCAGATTGTGCTGGATTTGATTCTTGGCCATCTCGGTCACCTGCGTTTCCATGCCCACGTTGACTTCGTCGTGACGAAGGATGGTTTGACTCTCTCGCGCCACCTCGGCGAGGTTGGCACGTCGGCCGAATCCGGGGTCTCCCGGCGACATCGTCCGAGACGGCCGACGGGTTGCCTCGATCGCCTCGCGGAGCCGGCTCTGAAAATCCTCGGGGGACAGATCCCGCACCTGATAGCCGGGAGTGTCCAGGTTGGCGATATTCCCGGCGAGCACGTTGTGCCTTGCCTGGGAGAAGGCCACCACCTGCTGCAGGACGGGAATCGTCGTTCCGCTGAAGATCTTCTCGTACATGGCTGTATCCCTGCCGGCTGTATGCAAGCGGTGTGCCGATGACAACCCGGCGCGCCGACGCGGTGAAGGCTGCCGCGAAGAGAGCTTCGCGCAAATGCCTGCCTGGCGGCAGCTTTCACATCTTGCCTTTCAATGGCAGACTTCTCCAATTCGCAAGACTCCCAGTCTTGTCCATATCTCAAGCGGCAGAAACGGCCGATGCCCATCCGGCATTCTCTGCCGGTAACCGTTCAAGGGGCGGGCGGGGACTGGTCCATTTTTCGGCCGATTGACGTGTTTTGGCGATAAAGACGCTGTCCGAAAACATGGACCTGTCCCCTTCCATCCCACCCCGTGAACGGTTACCTCTACCGATTACCTCCCTGCTCTTGCCAGTGATTTCTCCCGCGGGGCGTATCCGTACTGTCTCAGTTTCCCGGAAAGAGTGCGAACTCCGATGCCCAGAGCCTTGGCGGTTTTTTCGCGGTGGCCGTCGAAATGGTCCAACGTGGCTTCGATCAGTTTGCGCTCCATGGCTTCCAGACTCAGCCCGACCGCGAAGTCGGCGGTCGCATCAACTCCCTCGTCCTCGGGACCAAGAAGTAGCCACCGGCGGAGTTCGTCAGCGCCGACCGATCCGTCGGCACCAAGCACACTGAGGCGGGTGATGACGTTTTCCAGTTCACGGACATTGCCCGGCCAGTCGTAGTGCATCAGCAAGTCGATGGTCGAGCGATCGAGTTCGACCGGCTCGCGTCCCAACCGAACGGCGCTGCGCCGGAGAAAGAGAGTCATCAATTCCGGGATATCCTCCTTACGTTGCCTCAGCGGCGGCACGTGAAGCGGAACGACGGCCAGGCGGTAATAGAGATCCTGGCGGAAACGCCCGGCGGAGACCTCCGCCGCCAGATCCCGGTTTGTCGTCGCCAGCACACGGACATCGACGGCGATGGTCTGGCTGGAACCAACCCGCTCAAAACTCCGTTCCTGCAACACGCGCAGCAGTTTGGCCTGCAAAACCAGTTCGATCTCCGTCACCTCGTCCAGAAGGATGGAGCCTCCGTCAGCGAGTTCGAATCGGCCCGTGCGGGCCGTATCGGCCCCGGTAAACGCACCGCGCTCATGCCCGAAAAGCTCGCTTTCCATGAGTTGGGCGGAGAGGACGGGGCAGTTGAGGCTCACCATCGGCTTGCCCCGGCGACCGCTGGCGGCGTGAATCGCCTTGGCGACGAGTTCCTTGCCGGTGCCGCTCTCGCCGGCAATGAGGACGGTCTCGGGCGTGGGAGCGATCTGCAGGATTTTCGCACGCAGGGTCTGCATCAGCGGGCTGGAACCGACCATTTCCGGCTGCTCGCAAGAGGCCGTTGCGGCGTCGGGGGTATCCTGGACATGAACCAGCCGCCCATGACGGATCGCGTGAGCGACCAGTTGTTCGAGCCGGTCGACGTCGAAGGGCTTCTCGAGGTAGTCGAAGGCGCCGTGGCGCATCGCCTCGACCGCCGTGCTCACCGAGGCGTGCGCGGTCACCATCACCACTTGGGCGCCGTAACGGCGCTGTTCGAGCTGAACGATGAACTCGATCCCGCTCATGCCGGGCATCTTCAAGTCGGTCACGATGCAGTCGAACGTCTCGCGACGAACCACCTGGAGCGCCTCGGCGGCGCTGGAGCAGCAGTCCACGCAGTGCCCGGCCTGGCGGAGCACCTCGGCCATCGATTCCCTCGCCTGAGGATGGTCGTCGACGACCAGCACGCGGCCGCTACCGATGGCGGTCAGCCCGCCGACATGGGCTTTCATGCTGCGTTCTCCCGGATAGAGCGAGGAATGGTGAGCGTGAAGACGGCGCCGCCGTCCGGACCGTTGGCGGCGGTCACTCGTCCGCCGTGGGCTTCGGCGATGCGGTAAACAATCGCCAACCCCAGGCCCGTACCGCCCGGCTTGGTCGTGAAGAACGGCTCGAAGACTTTGCGCACCGCGTCCTCGGAAAGCCCCACGCCGCTATCGGACACCTGCAAGGCCAGCTCGTGTTGGCCGGTGGTAAGGCCGAAACGCAATACGCCCCCCTCGGGCATGGCGTCCAGGGCGTTGAGAAAGAGGTTTAGCATCGCACGGCGGAGCATGTCGTAATCGGCCCGGATCAAGTCGCCGGGCGGCGCATCGTTCACGGCGCGAATGGCCTGCGCCGCAAGCTGGGGCGCCAACGAACCGAAGAGGTCGTCGCCAAGGGTGGCCGCGGGGAATACGTGCCACTGCGGATCGCGGTCCGAGGTGAATTGCAGCAAGTCGTGTACAGTCGCGTCGAGATCGGTGAAGCCGGCCGTGATCTTGTCGAGAATTCGCAGGCTTTCCGGGTCGGAGTGGATACGCCGCCGCAGCAGGCTCAGATAGAGCGTTACCGGGACGAGATTGTTGCGGACTTCGTGTGCGACATGCGAGGCCATCTGCCCGAGGTCGGCCAATCGGTTCTTGCGAGCCAACTGCCGGTTCTTCGCCTTCAACTCCTCCGTCAATCGGCGGACCTCGCCGCGGAGTGTCTCGTGGGTCTGTTCGAGGCGTACCGTGGCTGTGTGCCAGGCGGCGAGCACAGTCTCGAGGCTGGCGCTACCGTCGAGGGTGAGGGGGGTCGTGTCATTGGTCATTGGCTATTGGTCGCAGGAGAGGTCGAGTTGGTGGGTGGGGAAGGCAGTGGAGGCGATGTAGGCGCCGCGTGCCTGGCCAGCATGGTGAATTCCTTGAAGCTGGTTTGCCGCTTCGTCTCGGCGACGGGTCAGTTCCAGTTCGCTCCGCTTCTCCTGCGCAAGGATCTCCGCCAAGAGGCATTCGCAGCGTTGGACTTGCTCGGCGCACGCCTGGCGCCGTCCGGGCGATCTCCAGTGGCGAGACTCCGGATCCTGGTCTCGGAACGGATCAAGTTGGCGCTGGACCGACTGCAAACGCGCGATAACTTCCTGTTTGGCAGACAGGACGTCGAGCAGTCCGGAGATGCTCCCCTCGTTGAGCAGTTCGCATTGTCTGCGGCCCATGTCGCGCAATTGGGCGAGGCACTGGTGCTTGCGATCGATCAAGTCGGCGAGCAGGTCGGTTTCGAATTCCATAGTGGCTTCCACGTGCGGTTCTGCTTGTTGCAGTTCGGTTGCCGCCCGGTCTTATGTGGCCGTCAATTGCTCCAGCAGTGTGGTCCATTGCCGGCGGGAGTAGTTTGTGGTTTCCTCAAAGGGCACGTCCGACTTCATTCGGCCCAGCACAATTTTCGCTTGTTGCAGGGTGCCGCGAGCTTCCGCCGCCTTGTCCAATCGCCAGTACGTCCTGGCAAGCTGCAGGTAGGCGTCCAGCACCTCGGGGGCGCTCTGGTAGCGATTGGTTACCATCACGTAGGCTTTGGCGGCGTCATCGTACTGGCCCAACTCGAAGAGCATCTGCCCGATCATGAAGTAGCAGTTGCGGAGCGTCTTCTTCTGGAGGTCGCTCAGCTCGTCGGTTTCTTGGCGACGGGCGAGCTTCTCCTGGATCGTACGGTATCGAACCAGCGCCGCGTCGAGCAGTTCGCGGGTCTGTTTCGAACGCGCCAGACGGATGTTTTCCACCCGATCCTGCCGGAGCTTCTCTTCGAGCCGCTTTGCCGTGAGGCGGCAGCAGTCGGCGAGCAGGTACTCCGCCTCGACCGCTCGAGGAGAATCGGGATAGCGTTGGATGGCCTCGCGAAGCCGCTCGGTCGCCACCTCGTATTCACCTTCCCTGTGCAAGAGACGGCCGAGATCGAAGAGCGATTCGCGCCATTCCTTGCTGGCCGGGGTGAGAAATTCGCCGCTGAGGTTGTCGTGGAGGAGCTGTTTCGCTTCTTGGCCCCTTCCCTTTTCCGCGTGCGCGCCCGCCGCCAGCAGCCGAGCGCTGAAGGCTGCCGCATCGCGGGAATGAAACTCGATGCACTCTTCGCAGGCGGCGATGGCTTCGTCCGTCCGATCCAGGGCGAGCATCGCCTCGGCAAGGCCGACCAGGGCGCGAGGGTGTCTTCGCCGCGTTTCGTTCTTCAGGTAGGCTTGGAAGAGCCTGGCCGCGCTGCGAAAGTCGTGCCCTGCCAAATTCGCCTCGGCGGCTTCCCAAAGATCGTCGGGATATTCCCGGTCGGCGATCCTCAGTCGTGAGAGGCGTTCGAACTCGCGTCCCGCGGCACGGAGCTTTTCACGGCCCGTGCCGGCCGTCGGCATCGCTTTGCTCGGCGGTTGAGCCGCCGCCTCCGCCAACAAGCTGCGCCCCCACTGCCGGTAGGTTTGCGCGGCAAGTTCCATCTGCTGTTTGCGAGGCAACAGCGGGTGGAGCTGCCCGATCAACGCTCGGCAGCAATCAAACTTCTCCGCCGCAAGATACTCGCGGTAGGCGATAAGAAGACGCTGCCGCAACTCGGCCGGGGAGAGCCAAGGATTCGCAAACGTTTCCGGGCTGACGATGCGGCTGAGCACTCGGCGATAGTTGGCCACCGCAGTTTGATCGTAACCCAATTGACGGGCAATTTCCGCTTCCGCAAAGGTTGCGGCCAGCGTTTCCGGAGTATCGGGATAGACTTTGCGAACTCGTTCGAACTGCTTCAACGCCGCGCGGTGCTCCTTGAGTTCCTGCAAGCAGACTCCCGTCAGATAGGCGGCTCTGCAACTCACGTCGGCGCTGAGCGTGTCGCGGCTCTCCGCCTCTCGAAAGGTGTCGATCGCCGCCTGAATCTTCTCGCGATGCTCAAGCTCGGCTTGCTTGAGAGCATCCGTATCAGCAGTGTCGACGCTTCCGATCAATTCACGCGCCTGGTGAAGCAGCACTTGGCCTTCCAGGACTACGGCCTCCGCTCGGTCCGCGGCATCGGCCGGGATTTGGGCCAGGGTATCGAGGCATTCGGAAATGTGGTCGAGATGGAGCAGGATTTTCGCGCGCTGGAGCAGTCCCCGCTGGCGCTCCCGCGAGCTGAGAGACCGGTCGGAGAGATACGAAGTGTTCTCTCGGAGAGCCTCCGCGTACTGCGGCACGGAGTCGTTCATGCAGGCCTCCGCGAGCAGGCGATGGATCTCGGTCGCCTGCCCGGTGTTCGCTTCAAGCGCGTCGCGAAGCGCGGGACGGCTTGCGGCGATCTGGTCGCTCTCGTAGAGAGATCGGCCGAGCAGAAGGAGCCCCTCCGGCTGCCGGCCTTCCGGAAAGCCGCGGTCGCGGGCTTCTTCCAGGTATCGCGAAGCGAGCAGATAAAGGTCTTTGCGGCCGTTGGTCCAAGTTTGATCAGCTTCGTAGGCAGCCGCGGCGCCGAGGACGAACGCCAGTCCGCCCAGCGTCTCGGATGGAAGCGGACCTTGCCGGCGGAGCGACTCGGCCATGCGGCGCGCATCGGAAAACCGGCCGTTATCCAGAGCGTCGAGCGTCAAGGGGAGCGTGAACTCGGCCGCGGCTTGCGAGCCGAGGACGAACCAGAGCCCTAGCGCGGCGCCGGCCGAAGCCAAGACGGAACCCACCAGCAACGCCGCCTTGAGCCGGTTGACGCCGACCCATCGCCCGGCGGCCTGGAGCAGGCCGGCGAAGGAAGATCGCCTCTGCGACGACACGGCGTCCGGGCTTTCGTTTGATTGCGGCTCCGAGGACATGGCTTTCTCGCAAGGACACGTTCAACCGGATCGCGAAATGCTCGCCACGGAAGTCCCGGCCCGAGCGACAACGCGACCGCCGCGGGCGGATCGCCATCGCGATGCCCCGCGGAGTGTGGTGTTGCAGGTTCTCTCCTGCGGCAAGCGGCTATTCCCGGCAAGCCGTACAACCGCTGGGCAACAAGAGGAGGAGAGGGCGGGCGGTTTGTACCTGAAAGCAAAGCGGGCTGTCAACCCGGATTGCCCGGCCAGGTGAGAACGGGGTTCGCTGTACGTCAGGCTTTCCGGCCTGACAAGACGCCGGAGTGAGGCTGGAAAGCCTGACGTACTCGGTCTTTACTTGCCGGCCGGTTCGGAAGTCGGGGCTATCTGCTCGATGATCCAGCGGTCGACGTCGCGAAGCGTCTGGGGAGTGAGTTCATGCCCGCAGGGATACTGCCGCAGCGTGATCGACATACCGGCGGTATGAAAAAGGCGAAGATCGTCGCACGCCTGTTCGGGCGAATAGCGGGGGTCATCGCGGCCGATGGCCAGGAACAGGGGGAGGTGTCGCGAATCAGTCAATTGGCGAAGGGGATTGTACAACCGAGGAAAAGCGCCGCCGATCGACAGAACACCGGCAAACCGCCGCGGATAGTCCATCGCCAGGCGGAAAGCCATGGTGCCGCCGCAGTCAAAGCCGGCAAGGAATACGCGTTGCGGGTGGATCGCGAACCGCTGCCGGACTGCCTCCACCGCGTCGAAGACCCGCTCCGCGGCCGCCTGGATGTAGTCCGGAGACTGGGGCCAGCAGTACCGCGCGGCATCGGAATCGGTTTTCGGCGCAACAAAACCGCGCGGCGCCACCGCCACGTAGTTCCTCAGGCTCACCGCCGGCATGATCCGCATCAGCTCACGTTCATCGGAATCGGCGCCGTGCAGCCAGACCACCAGCGGGTAGGCGTAACGAGGCTCGTAGTGGACGGGGCCGAACACACACCGCGCACTGTCGTGCTCCGTGCGGAAAAGCCCGGTCTCGATCGAAAACGAGGAGGGTGGAAAGACGGCGTGCGTTGGACGCGGGAGAGATGCCGGCCGATCCGTTCGATTCATGATCGTTCTTTTGCTCTGGCGAGTCGCAGGAAGGACTGGATAACACGAATGACTTGGATGAGAACCAGCAGCCTGCTGGCGCTTCCTTGCGATGTTGAAACTCAAGCGCACCGACTTTACCCGACCGACCGACCCGCTGTCAACAGCAGTGGCAAACACGATCGAGCGCGGGCGCCGATTTCTCGCCCCGGAAATGCCGGCCGTGGCAGGGACTTAGATCGCGTGACAAGGATTCGCAAGAAATCCGCTTCGCGAGCAAGTCCCGAGGCCGTTCAAGTGTCCCGGGTCAGCTTGTCCATGATTGCCACGAGATCCTTCACCGCGTCGACGCTCTTCTGAAACGCCGCGCGTTCCGATTCCGTTAGTTCCAATTCGATGATCCGCTCGACGCCCGCCGCGCCGAGAATCACCGGCACGCCGACGTAATAACCGCCCACCCCGTATTGTTTGTCGCAGTAAGCCGCGCAGGGAATCAGCCGCTTCTTATCGCGGACGATGGCCTCCACCATCTGGGCCGTTGCGGCGGCGGGAGCGTAGTAGGCGCTGCCGGTTTTCAGCAGTTTGACGATCTCGGCGCCGCCGTCACGGGTGCGCTGGACAATTTCGTCCAGACGTTGGGGAGCCAGCAATCGGCTGATGGGAATACCGCCCACCGACGTGCAACTCGGCAACGGCACCATCGTGTCGCCGTGCCCACCCAGAAGCATCGCGCTGATGTCTTCCACACTGACACCCAACTCCATCGCCAGAAAGGCCCGAAACCGCGCCGTATCGAGGATGCCCGCCTGACCAATTACTTTTTTGGGAGAGAACCCGGTTACCTGCTGCGCTCGCTGGACCATCGCATCCAGCGGGTTGCTGACCACGATGACGATCGACTCCGGACTGGTGCGGCGGATCTCTTCCGACACACTGCCTACGATGCGAGCGTTGGTGTTGAGCAGGTCGTCGCGGCTCATGCCGGGTTTGCGCGGAATACCGGCGGTGATCACGACAACGTCGCTGCCCGCAGTGTCGTCATACTGGGTCGTGCCGAGGACTTTCGCGTCGAAGCCCATGATCGGCGACGATTGCATCAGGTCAAGCGCTTTGCCCGCGGGCATGCCCTCCGTCTGCGGGATATCCAGTAGAACGATATCACCCAGTTCGGCGGCCGCACACCAATGGGCCGTCGTGGCCCCGACGTTACCGGCCCCGACAATGCTGATCTTCGCACGTCTCATCGCGACGATTTCTCCTGTGTGTCCGGCTTTCCAGCCTGAAAAGAACCTCCTTGGCAGCGTACTATGAGAACTATAGCCAAGAAGTCAAGCGAGAACGTCGTGTTTCACGGCGGGTTGCGGCCGATCGTGAATCTTCGCGCCCGTCGATCACTGCGCCCGTACGCCCAAACCAATGCGAACAGCCCGGCCAAGACAAGCACAAAAACACCGCCAGCGATTACTTCCATCATGGTATTGGCGGGTGGTGGCGGTGCCGGATTCCAGACCGGCTCGCATCCGATCAACAAGGGCGCCAATTGCCATTGCGCCTCGGTTGGCGTGTCCTGGCTGGTTCGCCGGTATGCCCACGTCTTGAAAAAGAATCCCGCGATCACCGTATTTTCTCCAAATCGCGCACCTTCGCCAATCGGCATACCGGGGGGAAGATCGCGGACGCAGAATACCAAGGGATTGCCTTGCGAATCATCCGTGAACAGATAGATCTCGTAATACTGTTGGATTCCAAGCCGTTGGCGGATCTCCTCGTCATCGACCGTGATGGGAATGATTCGACGGGCGGTGCCGGACAGCGCCACGAGTTCCCCGACTTGTTCGTGGGGTTGGTTGAAAAGCGGAACGACGGAGAATGAGTCCCGGCCGGAGGCAGCGAGCCGCTTTCGCGATTCCCGTAGCAACAGCCCTGGCTCGGCGCGACCGACGGCGGCGAGCATTTGGTAGAAAGCTTCGCGGTCCTTGCCGGTAAGCCGAAGCTTGCGGATGTCGATGCCGCTGGCGGTTCCTTGGGGGCTTTGGGCGATCTGTTGGCGTCGGATGTCGTCGAGCAATCCCACGTCCATTCCCAAACGGCCCAACAGCGACGGCGGAAACCACTGAATCCGCGGCGCGACGAGTATCGGCATCGGTTCCCCGTCCGGCTGTTGGCCGATTTTCAGGAAGAAACCGATGGCGGCCGCCGGCTCGCTCAGATCCGCGATTTTCGTCCAGGCCTCGGGCACGTCCCGAGCGAATATCGCCGCCCGACCGCCGTTGTCCAACTCGATTTCGACGCGATAGTACCGCTCCAGCCCCAGCCGCTGCGTCATCTCCGGCTGCAGCTCCAACGCCTCGACCGAAACAGCATGGCCCTGCAAACGATAAACCAGGCCACGGTGAGAACTTGGATCCTCGAACAATACTCTGCTATCCAGCGGTTGGGCCCATCGCTGGAAATCCTGCGATCGGACGCTCGGCAGCCGATAGAGGATCCTCATCAGAATCTCATCTTCGTCGGCCTGCCAGGGCTGACGGTCGGCAAGCCCGGCGAGTTGGCTGTCGTCGATGCCGTAGAGATTGAGTAATTCGCGGGGTTCCCGCGAAAGCTCCGCGCCTTCGGCGGGAATAACCAATGCGGCAAGCAATACCATGAAGAAGCGGAGATACATAGTCGCTCAATGATCCTTCCGGACAGCCCCTGGGGACAGACACACGGCCGTGTTCATCGATCATCGATCGCTGGCAGGCCGGACGCGTCGATCGTCTCCGCGAAGATGCGTTTTTCCCGCTTGGTTCGGGAATAGACGTAAAACGTGACCAGTGCGGCGATCGCTGCGGAAATGACCAGTACCAACCCAATCGACCAATCATCGCGTCGCGGCCGCACCGCCGTCGCCGCCGGCCGTTTGATCCAATCGACCGATCGCGACAACACCGCCGGGGCGCTGCGAAGCCGATCCTGCGCCATGTAGGCCCAGCGTTTGAAGAAATAGCCCGTCATCCTTATCTCGGCCGAGATGCTCGATCCCGTTGGGAACCCGTCCGGCAGATTCAGCGAGTAGACGACGATGGGGTCGTTGGGATTGTCTTGCGGCTGCAGCCAAAGCTGATAGTAGGACTCGATGCCGTAGTCGTTTTCCGGGGCGGCGACCTGCTGCGCGCGGCGCACCGTTCCCAGCAGGGTGACGAGTTCTCCCCGGTAGGCAGCGGGCTGCTGGGCAAGTTGCACATACATCACCCGGCCAATCGACGCTTTTCGCAGGGCGGCGTCGGGCGTTTCCGCCAGGATCTTCAGCAAGCGAAACCACGCCGCCTGCTCGGCGCTACGGAAGGGAGTATCGTCTCGGATAGCCTCGAGGTCGCCGCGATCGATGCCTGAAAACGCCTCCGCCTGCTCATCCTTCGGCCGAATCGTCGTTTCGTCCGCCAGAGGCGAGCGAAACGCGCCCGCCGGGTCTTGCTCTGGAGTCGGCTTGAGCGGACGCGGCTCGGCGGGGCGGTCGGCGGCCTCGTCCTGCAATTGCGCCATCGCGTCAAACCACTGGAAGTTGTCCGGATTCTGAGACTGCACGTAAAGAATCACGACAAGCCCCAGGGCGAGGACGATCAACAGCAATCGCCATTGCTCGCCCCGCCCAAGGTAGTTTCGAGGACGGTTTTCACGTCCGAATTGCAGTTGTCCCACGGGTATCCTCCTCGTTGAACCGCAGGGCCAACGGCCCGCGCGCGGCGGCTGATCCCATTATACTCCCCCCACGACCACCCCGAAAACGACGCGGAACCATCGATGCGGCGGATGGGGGGCGGCAATCGAGCCCCCGCCGCGGCCCGGCTCTTGTCAGCAGGGCTGCGGACGATCAGAATAAGCGGTTCGTGCGGGCGAGAGGGTTTGCCCGCCTCATTGTTTTCCCCGAAGAGAATCGATAAACAGGATCTATTCGATGCCTAGCTGCGTTCTGGCCTACTCGGGCGGATTGGATACTTCGGTCATCTTGGGCTGGCTGATGGAAGAGGGATACGAAGTACACGGGGTGTACGTCGATCTCGGGCAGCCCTGCGAAGACCGCGAAGCGATTCTCCAGAAAGCTCGCGACATCGGCGCCAAATCGGCCCAAATCGTCGACGCCCGGGAAGAACTCTGCCGCGACTTCGCCTTTCCGGTCCTCCAGTGGCAGGCGAAGTACGAAGGAATGTACCTGCTGGGCACTTCGATCGCCAGACCGCTGATCTCCAAGAGATGCCTCCAGATCGCTCGCGAGGTGGGCGCCGATGCTTACGCCCACGGCGCCACGGGCAAGGGAAACGATCAGTGCCGCTTCCAGTTGGCGGCCGAGGCGCTCGATCCAAAGATCCGCGTGGTTGCGCCCTGGCGGATGGAGAAGTTCCGAAAACAATTCCCCGGCCGCAGCGAAATGATCGCGTACTGCCGGGAGAAGAGCATCCCGGTGAAGGCGTCGGTTTCCAAGCCGTACAGCTCCGATGAGAACTGCCTGCACATCAGCTACGAAGCGGGCAAGCTCGAAGACCTCACCGTCAACGGCGTGGAACTGGTCGAGTTCGGGATGAGCGTCTCACCCCAACGGGCCCCCGACAAAGTCGAAGAGGTGTCGATCGGTTTCGAGGCCGGTGTGCCGACGCGGCTGAACGGCAAGTCGCTCGATGCGTTCGAGATGGTCGACCAACTCAATGCCATCGGCGGACGCAACGGCATCGGTCGAATCGACATGGTCGAAAACCGCTTTGTGGGAATGAAGAGCCGCGGCGTTTACGAAGCGCCCGGGATGACGATTCTCTACTTCGCGCACCGGGCCTTGGAGCAGATCACGCTGGACCGGGATCTGGTACACCTCCGCGACCGGCTCGCGCCTGAGGTTGCCGAGATGGTCTACTACGGATTCTGGTATCACGCCAAGATGGATGCGCTGCTGGCTTTCAATCGCGAGGCACAAAAGCCGGTCAACGGCGAAGTGACGCTGCAGCTTTACAAGGGGAATCTGGCGGTGGCGAGCCGCACCAGCCCCAACAGCCTCTACGACGAGGCCATCGCCACCATGGAAGGCGGCGGCGACTACAACCAGACCGATGCCGAAGGGTTCTTGCGAATCCAGGGTCTCCCCGGACGCGTGCAGTCTCGGGTGAGCCCACGGGCTTATTGAGCGCCGTTTATCAAAGCAAGTCACGCCCACAGCCCGGCTGCTCGCAGCAGCCGGGCTGCTTTGCTATGGAGATGGATCGAACCAGGGAGAAGCGGTCTTACGCAAAGGGGCGAAGGCGTCAAGGAAGAGAACATTCTGCCGATTCCTTACTGACGAGGGGGTTGACAGGTACCGCTGATGTGTCAGCATAGGCCATATTCCAAGCGGAGAATTGTCGCACGAAAGAGGGGGTAAGAGCTTATCGACTAACCTGCACGTCTTTTTGCACGGGGGTGTGACATGCGTCGGGTGATCACGGAGCTATTCGTACTTTTCGGTGCTTACACAGCGGTGGCGGCTGGCTGCCTGCTTCTTGGGTTGCTGGCAACCATGGCTCTCGAATCGGCCGTCGATCGGCGGATACAGGCCGGCGTCCGGTCTGAGTCTTGCTGCGATCGGATCGTGATCATGGATTGGGAGGCGGGAGTCACCCGCTACGCCCGCACAAAAGAAGGGGCCGGATGCGCGCCCGCTGTGGCGGAACAGGCGCCGCCGGGAATTCTCAACGCCGTCGAGATCGATTACGAACAGAAGTTTCAACCGGATCACTACAGCATGTACCTGCGAGACGCTGTCACGGGGCGATTGCAGCGGGCGTACGGTGTTTGGTACTGGACCGTCAACGATGGGGTTGAGAACGGATTCGTCGACGGCAAGCAGTTCATCAATGCTCGGCTTCCCGACACGCGCCAGTAGTCCCGCGTGATCGACGCTGGCTGCTGTTCGAGACTTTACAGCGTTATTTCCGCGAAGAACTCGCGGAATAGCGGAAAAGAAGGTGACCAAGAGTTCTCGGACACTTTTCGGACGGGAACACATCGACTTTGACTGTTATCGGGCCAACCGCCGTCCGCACTTTGAACCTGGCGAGTGTTGGCCATGCCGCTCGCCCTTTGCCGGATCGTGGGCTTTGGTGCAAGGCAAGCCTCGCGCGAAGGGCGCCACAGAAAATCTTGGCTGGGGGATTGCGGCCCCATTATCGAGCGAGTAGACTAGCGGATGTTTCGACAGACGCTCGAAACCCGACCAGCGCAGGTAACGCTGGTGGAAAACCGGGAGCACCTTTCTCAACCAACCAGAAGTCCTGCCCACCAGAAATATCTTCATCGTTCGCTAAAGTTTCGGGCCATGACATGGATTCCCGAACAGGAAGAGCCTTGGCGTGGGGCGGAGCCGGGGCCGATCGAGCATTCGTCTTCGCGCAATGCACAAAGAGAACGCAAGAAGAATCGGCTCAGGATGAGGCCAACGACGCGATTGGCAAGCATGGCGGGCTAGACTCCGGTCATCTCGGCAGGAGTTGAGTCATGCGAAAGCGATCTGGCAGATCCCGCCAGCACGGACATAGGTCTCGGGGTTTCTTCTCGCCAAGCTTGGGACGTCGCTTGTCCCCGTCGACGCGCCGCTTGGGTATGGAACTCTTGGAAGACCGCTTCCTGCTGGCCGGCAACTTGCTGTTTCAGGCGACTGGGCCGGGCACGGTGATGTTGCGTCTGTCGGGTGGGGACGTGCAGATTGTCGACACGGCCACGGCCGCGACGGTGCTTGCCTCCAAGCCCCTGGGCGAAATCACGGAGGGAGTTCGGATCGAAGGGAACACGTTCGACGTGTACCTCACCATCGACGCCAGCACGCCGCCGATCCCCGGCGGAATCGAGTTTGCGGGGGGAGCAGGAACGAACACACTGACCGGACCGGATGTCCCGACCGACTGGAGCATCGACGCGCCCGACAGCGGCTCGTTCAGCGGAGTCAACACGTTCAGCGGTGTGGAGCGATTGATCGGAGGCACGAGCGACGACAACTTCCAGTTCAAGCCGGGAGGGTCGATTTCAGGGGGAATCGACGGCGGCGGCGGGATGGACACGCTGAATTATTCGGCGGCCACAGCGGACCTCGTCTTTACGTTCCACGCAGACGGGACCGTTTCGGCGACCGACTTTACCAACACCCTGGGGCCGACCGCGGGGAGCGACAAGGTCGTCGGCGGTACAGGGGACAACCGCTTCGTCTTTGAGAACGGTGCCTCCTTCCCCGGCACGATCGATGGCGGGTCCGGCGGCAGCAACACGATCGATTTCTCTTCGTACGAAACGCCCGTGCTCGTCGACCTGGCGGATGGCACGGCAACCGTGGGCGGACTGGTCAACGGTTCGAGCATGGTTGGCCTTACCACCGACATGCCGGTCCGCTATCTCAACGATGGTGCGGGCGTCCAGCAGGCGACCATTTCCCCGGAAACGGCTCTCGCCACATTGAACGGCGGCTCAGGCGTTCAAAAGGCGTCCGACTCCTTTTCTCTCACCGCAGCCACACCGCTGGCAAATCTCAACAATGGCCAAGGCGTTGGGAGCAGAGGCTTCCTGTCGGCGGCGACTCCCGTCAGCTCGAACTGGCCGACGATGGGTCTCCAACCTGGCTACGACCTGATCATCACGTTGACGAACCAGGATATCGTGTATGTCGATCTGGGAACTCCAGCCACCCTGGGGAACCTGCTCGACGCGATTCACCAGGCCGATCCCCGGTTGACGGCCGCCATCAACGCTGCCGGGACCGGCATCGATATCCGTGATTCAGCGGGGGGCAGCAAGAACATCGCGGTCGCCGATCTGGGCGCATCGACCGCGGCCAAGACCCTCGGAATTCCCGGCGCCGGGGCAGGTAATGTTCTGCACGGGAAGTCGATCACTGGTGACATGCGCATTATCCTCACGGACTGGTCTGCGGTTGCGGTCGAGATCGGCAGCGCGACAACCGTTCAAGATGTGCTTGACGCCATTCACAACGCAGACCACCGCTTGACAGCCGTGATCAACGACGCCGGCGACGGGATCAAGATCATCGACGCGGCCGGCGGCGAGGAAAGCCTGGCCGTGGAGAACCTGAACGGTTCCACGACCGCCACGGATCTCGGTCTTACCGTCCGCTCCGAAGGCAATGTTCTGAACGGGCGGCCTCTGGTCAGCGACCTTCGCATCACGGCCAGCGACGGCACGGTCGTCAACGTCAACCTTCGAGAGGCGGGCAACCTGGGAAAGGTGATCGACGCCATCAATGCGGCTGACTCCCGCATGGTTGCCGCTTTGAATGAAGCTTCGGACGGCATCGACATCCAGGATTCCACGGCCGGTTCCGGCAGCCTGACCATCGCGAATCCGAGCGGTTCCACGGCAGCGACGGATCTCGGCCTTGCAAAGACCGGCACAGGAAATCTCCTCCAAGGGAATTCTCTTTTCGACGACCTCGAGATCACGCTCAGCAACGGGGCATCCGTCCAGGTCAATCTGGGAAACCCGGCTACCGTGGCCGATGTCCTTGCAGCGATTCAGGCCGCCGACAGCCGGCTGACGGCCGTCATCAGCTTGATCACCCGCGGCATCCGGATCACCGACTCGGCGGGCGGTCCCGGGAACATCACGGTGGCCAACCTGAACGGCTGCACCGCCGCAACGGATCTGGGGATCCTCGGCACGGGGACCGGCCGCACGCTCCGGGGAACCCCGGTCGTCAGTCCGGTCGTTTCCACAACCCTCAGCCACGTACAGCACGCCGTCGGCGGCTCCGGCGATGACCTGCTCATCGGATCGACCGGCAATAATCGACTCACCGGCGGCGAAGGATCGGACACCTACAAGTTTTCGGCAGGGTGGGCAGCGGACACGATCGAAGATTACGGAATCCTGGGGACCGATACCCTCGACTTCTCCGCGGTGATGAGCCAACTGACTGTAACGATCCAGGCAGACGGCAAGGTCTCGATCGTGGATGACGCCGGCAACCCGAACACCCTGGAAGATGCGGAAATCATCGAAAACATCATCTTGGGAAGCGGCAACGATACCTTTGTGTTCGAAAGTGGGTCGACATTTCTCGGCACTCTCAACGGCGGCGGCGGAACGAACAAACTGGACTACTCTGCCTATGAGACCGCCGTCACGGTCGACTTGGCCACCGGCACGGCCAAGGCCTCCGAGGTCATAACGTCGATCACGAACATTCGCGTTATCGCCGGCGGTTCGGGGGACGACATCCTCACCGGCGACAGCGGCGTTAACCGTTTTGAGGGCGGCCCGGGCAGTGACGTGCTCAAGGGTGGCGCGGCGATCGACACGCTCGTCGGCGGCGAGGGCGACGACGTCTATGTCATGGATGGCGGAAACGACACGATTCGTGAGGCCGCCGATGGAGGGTTCGATACCCTGGATTACTCCCGTTCGACCGGAGCCATTTCCGTCAACCTTGCCGGTTTCATCAA